>JBBQAY010000017.1:0-46771 GCA_038316965.1 Candidatus Nanopelagicales bacterium | reverse complement strand
TTGCAACCACGGTGGCACCATTGATCTTGAAGCGTCCGTCGCCCACGAGACGACACATGGGCTCGCAGCCGTCGGGGAGTCTTGCATCACCGCAGGTCACAAGGCGAAGGCCCGGTCCGAGGACCGGGCCTTCGTACACGTACGCCGCGTAGGACTTGAACCTACAACCCGCGGATTAAGAGTCCACTGCTCTGCCAGTTGAGCTAGCGGCGCAAGGTGCGGGGAAAGGATACACCGGGTGTGGGCCGGGGATGAAATGGAGATAGGAGGAGCCCTTCTCAGAGCCCGGTCCGACGGTTCACGGGCCGTCGGGCCTCGGTGTCCGATCCTGCGGCGGGAGCGGACGTTGCGACCTCGCTATGCGGCGCCCCGCTCCAGGAGCAGAAGCTCCAGTGAGTGGGGACCGCGTGGATCGGCGAGGTCCAGCAGAAGCGTCAGGGGGACTCCCTGGCGCAACAGCTCCATCACGTCGCGTGCACCTGCGGTGCGCTCAAGCGTCGTCATGGTCATCACCTCCTCGGTCTCATCAAGTCTTCGTCCTTGCAGGTGAGTTCATCCTGACCCGTTCGGGTGGTCACTCAGGGGGATTGCTCCGACTGGGGGCGTGTCGCGGATCAGGTCACGCTGCGTGCCTGCGACAGATCTTTGACAGATCTTGGAAAACCCTTTCAGCGCAAGCGAAATCGTAGTTCGTCACCGGGGCGTAGCTGAGCCGCTCGGTCGAGATCGGCGTCGACGAGCACTCCGATGACCGGATATCCCCCGGATGTCGGACGGTCGGGCCCGAGGAGCACCGGGCGACCGTCCGGGGGCACCTGGAGTGCGCCGGTGACCATCGGCTCGCTCGGCAGCTCGCGAGTCGGGTCGCGCCGGAGGATGGGCGGGCCATCGAGGCGTATCCCGATGCGGTCGCTCGCGGAGGTCACCGTCCACGTCGCCGCGACCAGGTGGTCGAGGGCTCCCTCGGCGAACCAGTCGTCACGGGGGCCTGGCACGATGCGCAGCGAGCCTCCGGCCGGTCGTTCCGCCGCATGGTCGACGTGGGGGTGCTGTCGCTCCCGTGATCCGATCGGCAGACGGTCGCCGACGCTGACGCGGGCGGGGCCGAGGCCCGCCAGCGTGTCGGTCGAAGCACTCCCGAAGACCCGGCTCACCGCAAGCCCTCCTCGTACCGCCACGTAGCTGCGGAGCCCAGCCGTGGGCTGTCCGAGCGAGAGCCGGTCACCAGGCTCGAGTCGGACGGGTGATCGACGGTCGCCGGCCCGGGGTGCGCCATCGGCGTACAGCGCCAGAGGCCCGCTCGCCCCGGTGACGGCGACCACGACTGCCGCCAGAGCCCGCAGTTCGAGTCCGCCGCCGAGCGCCTCGAGGCAGGCCGAGTCCTCGGGATTGCCCACGAGACGGTTGGCCAGCCGGAGGGCGCCCCTGTCGAACGCCCCCGAGGGCCCGACCCCGTACTGCCCCAGCCCTGGCCTGCCGAGATCCTCGACCAGTGCCAACGGGCCGGTGGCCACGACCTCGATCACGTCGCCTCCGCCACGAAACGCACGCGGGTGCCGGGCGTGAGCAGCGCGGGCGGGTCGAGCCGTTCGTCCCAGAGCACCGTGGTCGTCGTACCGAGCAGCCGCCAGCCGCCGGGGGACTCACGTGGGTACACCGCTGACCACACATCCGCCACGGCGACGGACCCCGCGGGCACCCGGGTGCGTGGCGTGCTCAGCCTGGGGACGTGCAGTCGCGGGTCGAGCCCGCGCAGATAGGCGAAGCCTGGCGAGAAGCCGCAGAACGCGACCTCGAGGTCGCTGGCCTGGTGCAGCGCGACCACGGCCTCGCGCGAGATCCCAGCCAATTCGGCGACATCGGCGAGGTCAGGGCCGTCGTAGCGCACGGGAATCGTGACCGTCGTTGCTGCATCCGGGGTCCGCTCTGCGGGCGCGACGGCGGCAAGAAGTCGGGTGAGACGACCGGTGTCCGCCGCGGCGTCGTGGCGCACGAGGACGGTCCTGGCGCCCGGTACGACCTCGACGACTCCGTCGATCACCTGGAGCCGGATCGCGTCGGCCACGGCGGGAGGGTCGGCGCAGTCGAGCAGCAGTGCGCGATCGCCGCAGAGGGCGATCCGGGACACCGCTGGCGTCGTCATCGCAGGCCGGTGAACGGAACGAGCAGGACCCCTGCCGCCCACAGCGACTGGCGTACCGCGCGGGCGAGGTCGACGGCACCGTCGGTGTCGGAGTGCAGGCACACCGAGCGCGCCGTGATGTCGACGTCGACTCCGTCCGTGCTGCGGATGACGCCGTCGGACTCGAGCCGCAGGACTCGTGCGACGACGGCGTCGACGTCGGTCACCACGGCACCGTCGACGGCGCGCGGAACCAGCCGGCCCGTCGAGGTGTAGCCGCGGTCGGCGAACGCCTCGCCCACCACCTCGATCCCAGCCTGGGCAGCACGTACGGCGAGGACGCAACCCGGCAGGGTGAGGATCGGCAGCTGGCGATGCGCCTCGGCGTCGGTGAGCACCGCGGCGACGACGGCCTCCGCGACGACCTCGTCGTCGGCGGCCGCGTTGTAGAGCGCGCCGTGGGGCTTCAGGTAGGCGACGCGACCGCCTGCAGCGCGGGCATGGGTCCGCAGGGCTCCGAGCTGCTCGAGCAGCTGATCCTGCAGCGTTCGCGCGTCGACCTCGAGCCGCCGACGCCCGAAGCCCGCGCGGTCGACGTACGACACCTGCGCGCCGATCGCCACGCCGCGCTCGACCGCGAGAGCACAGACTCGCGCCATCGTCGTGTCGTCGCCCGCGTGCCCCCCGCAGGCGACGTTCGCGCTCGTCACGACCCCGAGAAGCGCCTCGTCGACGGCATCGGCCGTGAGGGTGGACGTCGCGATCCCTTCGCCCAGATCGGCGTTGAGGTCGAGGGTGCGGGCGACCGAGCTGCGGTCGGTCATGCCAGGTCGGCCACCCAGTCGCTGGTCGAGCGCAGCTGGGCGAAGCCGTCGCCGAGCACGCCGAGCTCGACCCGGTGGACGAGTGCGGCAGGCAGGTCGTCGCCGACGTCGATGGTGCCTGTGGCATCGACGAGCACCGTGACGTCGAGACCGCGGTGCATCGCCTGGCGCGTCGTGGAGTCGACGCACATGTGCGTCATCCAGCCGGCGATCACGAGGTGGTCGACGTCGCGCGAGGCCAACCACTCGGCCAGCGGTGTGCCCGTGAAGGATCCGGGCAGCTGCTTGTCGATGATGACGTCGTGGCGCCGCGAGGCGACGACGTCGTGCAGCTCCCACTCCGGTGTGCCCGCAACGAAGACACCGCTGGTCGGGTCTGGCTCGGTGTGCCGCACGAGCACCACGGGGACGCCAGCGGCGTTCGCTGCGTCGACGGCGGCTCCGATGTTGGCCAGCCCCTCTTCGACCGGCGGGAACACGATCGGGAGGCCACCGGTCACGTACTCGTTCTGCACGTCGATCACGACGAGGGCGCTGATCACAGGGACAGCCTGCCATCCACACCTCGAGTTACTGCCCAAAGTGGGGTCATGAGGGCGCTCAACACCCCACTTTGGGCAGTAACTCGGGAACCCTCAGAAGTGCCAGACGAGGGGGACGACGACGAGCGTGACGATGAGCCACCAGGCGAGGGTGGGCAGGCCGAGGCGCCAGTAGTCGTTGAAGCGGTAGCCGCCCGGGCCCATCACGATCATGTTGGCCGGCGTAGCCACAGGCGTGAGGAAGCTGCACGCTCCGGCGATCGCGAGGGTCATGAGGACCGGCTGCACCGACACCCCGAACTCGGTCGCGGCGGCGACGGCGACGGGCAGCAGGATCAGCACGGTCGCGGTGTTGGAGATGAACTGGCCGAGGGTCGCGGTCATCAGGAACAGCGCGAGCAGCAGCACGATCGGTCCGGAGTCGCCCACGACCGACAGCAGCCACGACGCGAGCAGATCCGCAGCGCCGCTCGTGCGGATGGCGGTAGACAGCGGGATGAGACCACCGATGAGCACGACGGTCTGCCATGAGACCGAGCGCAGCGCCGCGGGACCGGAGATGACCTTGAGCAGCACCATCGCGACGGCGGCGCCGAGGCCGGCGATCGAGGGCGGCACGAGGCCGAGCGCCAGCAGCACGATCATCACCGTGAGCACGGCGATCGAACGCCAGGCCCGTGATCCCAGGGGAGCAGCCTGACGGCGTACGAGGTCAGGGCTGTTGACCACGACGACGTCGCGGTGGTCGACCAGGGCGTCGACTGCCGACCAGGATCCGTGCACGAGCAGCAGGTCGCCCTCGACCAGGTCGATCGGATCCAGCCCCAGGTCACGGCCCAGGCGGCGTACGGCGAGGATCACGACGTCGGAGCTGCGCAGCTGTCCGGCGAAGACGGTCTCGCCCACGAGCGGGGACCGCGGCGGCACGACGAGCTCGGCCACGCCCATCTCGTCGGTGATCAGGCCGCCGTGGAGGTCGCTGACCGGGCGCATCGCGATCGTGAGCACCTCGTCCATCGCGAGGCGCGCGACGACGTCCGACGGGCCCGTGACGACCAGGACGTCGTCGCACGAGAGCGGAGTGGTCGAGGCGTTTCCGTTCGGCGACTGGACTGCTGTGACCGCGATGCCGTCGTACGCCGAGAGGTCCAGCGCCCGCGGGTCGGAGCCGACAAGCGGCGAGTGCTCGCGCACGCGGAGGCGGTGGAAGCCGCCGGTGAGGTCGTAGTGGTCAGCCACCGTGCCGGCGTAGCGGCTGAGATCCGGCGGGACGAGGAGCGACTCGCGCACGGGCAGCACGCGCTCGGCGAGCAGGGTGCCGATGGCGACGGTGCCAAGCACCAGTGGGACGCCGACGACGGCGAACTCGAAGAAAGCGAACCCGCCGGCTCCGGCGTCGTTGGATGCGCCGTTGACCAGCACGTTGATCGGGCTCGCGGTGAGGATGAGCAGGGAGCCGGCGCTGCCTCCGTAGGCCATCGGCAGCAGCATGTGGGCCGGCGCGACCTTCAGGCGCATCGCGATGACCACGACCATCGGGAGGAGGGCGGCCGCAGCGCCGTTGAGGGTGATGAGCGCGCTCATGACGGCGGCCAGCAGCATCACCGCCACGAGTGCGAGCCTCGGCCGTTCGCCGATGTGCTCCAGGAGTGTCTGCCCCGCCCACTTCGTGACACCGGCAGAGTCGATGGCCTCGCTCACGACGAAGAGGGACGCGATGAACACCACCACCGGGTCGCCGAACCCCGACAGCACCTGGTCGTACTCGAGCAAGCCCGTGGCCCAGAGCGTGAGCGCCGTGAGCACGGCTACGGCGGCGACGGGGAGCCGGTTCCAGATGAACAGCGCGACGACGGTGGCGAGCACCAGGAGACTGGTGAGGGCCGGGTCCATGCGCAGCTCCCTCGTTCGGCGACAGGCATGACCCTAGGGCGGGAACAGCGCGACGGCAGCACGTACGGCCTGTCCGGCCAGATGCCGCGTCACGTGACGCGATGCGTGGTACGCCTAGAGCCAGAAGCTGAGGACCCCGCCGATGAGGGTGAGGCCGATGATGTCGCCGCCGACCTCGATCGCCCACACGGTGAGGCCCTGCCCCGCGAACAGGCGGTGGCCGAGCGACGCCGCGGCCGCGATGCCCGCGCCGACGGCCGCCCCGATGAGCAGGCCCGCCCCGAGGGTGACGTCCTGGTCGTAGAGGGCGGCGGAGGCCTGCAGCACCCACGACATCGTGAGCACCTGCACCAGCAGCCCGACGATCGTCAGGCCGAAGACCTTGGCCATGCCCTCGGTCGCAGGCTGCTCGGTGTCGGGCTTGCCGAGCGCCCGCCACCAGATCGGGAACATGGTCCTGGGGCCGAACCACAGGAAGTTCGCCACGAATGCCACGACGAACGCGATGAGTACGCCGAGCCAGGGGATGGTGACCGTCATGCGGGCACCGTAGACCCGACAAGAGGCCCGGCCCAGGATCTGGGCTTCTCCGATCCTGCTGTCCTCAGTCGCCGATCGTGGCGACCATGACCGCCTTGATCGTGTGCAGCCGGTTCTCCGCCTGGTCGAACACGACCGACGCCGGTGACTCGAACACCTCGTTGGTCACCTCGAGACCGTCGGTCATGCCGGTCCTGTCGGCGATGTCGCGACCCACGGCGGTGTTGGTGTCATGGAACGCGGGCAGGCAGTGCATGAACGTGGCCTGCGGCTTGCCGGTCGCGGCCATGGCTACGGCGTTGACCTGGTAGGGCAGGAGGAGGCTGATGCGCTGGTCCCACACCTCCTTGGGCTCACCCATGGAGACCCACACGTCGGTGTGCACGTGGTCGGCACCGGCGAGTGCCTCGACCGGGTCCTCGGTGAGCGTGATCCGCGCACCCGACTCGGCCGCCCGCGCGGCAGCGATCGCCTGGACCTCCTCGGACGGCCACAGCGCCTTCGGTGCGGCGATGCGTACGTCGGACCCCATGATCGCGCCCATGACGAGCATGCTGTTGCCCACGTTGGATCGGGCATCGCCGAGGTAGCAGTAGGAGTACTCCGACGCAGGCTTGCCACCCGAGTGCTCGGACATCGTGAGGAAGTCGGCGAGCATCTGAGTCGGGTGCCACTCGTCGGTGAGGCCGTTGTAGACAGGCACGTCGGAGTACGCCGCGAGCTCCTCCACCGTGGACTGCGCGGAACCGCGGAACTCGATGGCGTCGTACATCCGCGACAGCACGCGCGCGGTGTCGGCTGCCGACTCCTTGTGACCCATCTGCGACCCCGAGGGGTCGAGATACGTGACGTGGGCACCCTGGTCGTACGCGCCGACCTCGAACGCGCAGCGGGTGCGCGTCGAGGTCTTCTCGAAGATCAGCGCAACGTTCCTGCCCCGCATGCGCTGCACCTCGCGCCGTTCCCGCTTCTCCTGCTTGAGGTCACGGGCGAGGTCGAGGAGGTGCTGGAGCTCGTCGCGGGTGAAGTCGACCTCCTTGAGGAAGTCGCGGTTGCGCAGGCTGATCGACATCTCGTCTGATCTCCGTCTCTGGCGTTGTCTTCAGAGCCTAGGGGGCGTCACTCAGCGGGCTCGCGCTCGATGGGGCAGGTCATGCAGCGCGGGCCGCCACGGCCGCGTCCGAGCTCGGACCCGGCGATGGGGACCACCTCGATCCCGTTGTTGCGCAGGAACGTGTTGGTCGTGGTGTTGCGCTCGTACCCGAAGATGACGCCGGGTGCGACGGCCAGGAAGTTGTTGCCGTCGTCCCACTGCTCGCGAGCGGCGCCATGCTCGTCGATCGGCGTCTTGAGCACCCGCAGCTTCTCGATCCCGAGGGCGTCGGCGACCACGGGGAACAGGTGGTCGTGCTCGGCCACCTTGTAGTCGCCGCCCGCCCCGATCGGCTCGAGGGTGAAGCACCGCAGTGTCTCGGGCAGGAACGGGTACACGCTGAACGCGTCTCGGTCGATCATCGTCATCGCCGTGTCGAGGTGCATGAACGCACGCTCCTTGGGGAGCTCGACGACGATCACACGCGTCACCTCGCCGTGCTGGAACCACTCCCGGGCGAGGAACTCCACACCCTGCGGTGTCGTGCGCTCGCCCATGCCCACCATCACCGCGCCGTTGCCGATGACGAGGATGTCGCCGCCCTCGACGTTGGCGGGGTCGTGGTAGTCGTTGTCGTTCCCGTAGTAGAAGTGCAAGCCGGCATCGCGGAACATGGGGTGGTAGTTCCAGACGGCGCGGGAGTTGATCGTCTCCCTCTTGCGCGCCGGCTTCGACATCGGGTTCACCGACAGTCCGCCGTACACGAAGGCGGAGTTGTCGCGCTGGAAGAGGTGGTTGGGCAGCGGTCGGAGCAGGAAGTCCATCGGCTCGAGGTAGGCCCAGAGCAGGCTTGCCCCCTCGTCGAGGTCGATGTCCTTGCGTAGCACGCCGCCCACGAGCGCCTCGGCGAGCACTTCCGCCGGGGCGTGCAGCACGAGCTCGTCGAGTCGCGCCTCGAGCTTCGGGCCGAAGCGGTTGGCGGTGGTGAGCTCTTCGGCGATGAAGTCGCGGGCGCCCGGCTGGTCGAGGGCCGTGGCCAGCAGTTCGTGGAACAGGTGGACCGTCACACCCCTGTCACGCAGCTGCTGGGAGAAGGCGTCGTGCTCCTCGCGGGCCCGCTCGGCCCACATCACGTCGTCGAAGAGGAGCTCGTCGACGTTCTGCGGGGTGAGGCGGGAGAGCTCGAGCCCGGGTCGGTGAACGATCGCCTGCTTGAGGACTCCTACCTCGGAGTCGACGTGGAACGTCATGAGGAGACCTCCGCGTGCGGCATGGGATAGGCGGGAACTGGCTCGGGCTCGGTCATGTGGCTCCGTTGCTTGAGGTACACAGGGATCCCCAGGAGGAAGGCGACTGCAGCCATGATGAAGGGCGAGTACTCCTGGAACCAGGTGTTCCCGTCACCTGTGTTGCGGGAGTAGATGATGAACAGGATCGAGAACACCAGGGCCACCACGGACACCGCAAGGTCGCGGACGAGTCGCGGGGTGTGCACCGTGCGTGCGTCGGTGATGCGCCACTTGAGCTGCGCGAGCGCCGAGAAGACGTACGGGATGGCGGCTGTGATGCCCGACATGAAGACGAGCGTGTTGAACACGGTGTAGCCGCTGCTCCCCCAGTTGGCGAAGACCACAGCCAACGTGGCGAGCGCCGTCGACGCGACGATCCCGAACACCGGCACACCACGGGCCGAGAGGCGGCCGAACCGTGCAGGGAAGAGTCCGTCGTTGGCGGCGGCCAGAGGCATCTCGGCGCAGATCATCGTCCAGCCGTTGAGGGCACCGATGCCGGAGACGATCACGCACGCGGCGACGACCCAGCCGGCCCAGGTGCCGCCGGTCATGGCGTCGGCGGCGGTCGAGTACGGCGCGTCGCTCTCCCCGAGAACCGCACTCGGCACAGTGCCGAAGACGGCGACGAGCGACAGCAGGTAGACGGCGGCGGTCGCGAGGGTGCCGAAGATGGTGGAACGGGGCACGTTGACGTCGGGGTTGCGCACCTTGGCCGCAGCGACGGACACCGTCTCGACGCCGAGGTAGGAGAAGAGGCAGAGCGCCATCGCGCCGAGGATCGCCTGAGCGTCGGTGTCGCCGGAGAGGTTCATCGGGCTGAAGTTCGCCGTCGAGATCGCGAACAGGCCGAGGGTCGACATCAGGACGAGCGGAATGAACTTGATGACCGAGGTCCACAGCTGGACGACGCCCATGTTGCGCACGCCGAGCAGGTTGATGCCTGCAGGGATCCAGAGGCCGACGAGGGCGAACAGGATCGGCCACAGAGTGACGTCCTGGCCGAACACCGTGACGGTGGAGGTGAGCCAGGCGGTGTCGAGGCTCTGGGCGTCGAACCACCCGCCGACGACGAACTTCACGTAGAACACCCAGCCGACGACGATGGCGGCATTGCCGGCCCACGCGGTGATCCAGTACGACCACGCGTTGGCGAAGCCCGTGCCGTTTCCGAACGCGGTCCGCGCGAAGGCGTACGGGCCACCGTCCGCGGGCAGCCGCCTGGACATGGAGGCGAACATCGCGGCGAGAGCGAGAGCGCCGACGGTGGTGGCGACCATGGCCCAGATGCTGATGGGGCCGTAGCTGGCCAGGGAGCCGGGGAGGCTGAAGATGCCCACGCCGATGATGCTGCCGACGATGAGGGCGGTGGCCTGGGGGAGGCCCAGGGTTCGTCCCGGCTTCTCGGGCGTGGATGCCGGTGCTGGTACCGGTGTTCTCGTGATGCTCATGCGGAGGACCCCCTCGCGCTGGCCGAGCGGCCGAGCAGGCCGTCGGTACGGGCTCATGCCCCGCGTACCGATGCGGCCCGCGTGGGTGTCCCGCCCCTTCAACGTAGACCTCAGGGGGCGTGCGTTGCATGGGTTCACCCATGGGGCGATTTCCCGTGTCTGAGCGGCCGAAGAGCGTGGGATGCGCAAGGATGTGCCCGGACGCGCTCACGGGTCGGGAGACCCCATCGTGTCCGCCGCGGTGCGAACCGCACCGGCCGCCAATCACGGCCGGACCGCGGCCCGTCCTCGGGCCACTTCAGTAAAGGAAAGGCACAGCGATGACCCTCGTCGACTGGCTCTAGACGCTCGTCGTCTTCTTCTTCATGGTCATGTACTTCATCCTGCTGTTCCGCATCATCGTGGACATCTTCCGCAGCGATGACCTCAGCGGTGTGGTCAAGGCGCTGTGGCTCATCTTCCTGTTCACCCTCACGATCTTCGCCGCGCTGATCTACGTGATCGTCCGCGGCAAGGGCATGACCGAGCGTGACATGGCGATGTACAAGCAGGCAGAGGCGGCCCAGGCCGACTACATCCGCTCGGTGGCCGCTCCGGCCGACCCGGCCGGCCAGATCAAGAGCGCGCACGACCTGCTCACCTCGGGTGCGATCTCCCAGGAGGAGTTCGACGCGATCAAGGCCAAGGCGCTCGCGTCCTGACCTGAAGCACGACGAGGGCCCCGCAGCGCACCCGCGCTGCGGGGCCCTCGAACGTCGGTGCCCGTGCAGGCTGGTCTTCAGGATGATCATGAGGACGCCGAGGGCGCCGGTCGCCAACGTCGACGCGACGAGAGCGATACCGCGGAGTCCTCCGTACCCGTGGTGACGGTCCGTGGCGACTCCCTGGGCCGGACGGGTGGCGGTTGCCGGGGTCCTCTCACGGCGTGTGACCGTTGAGCGAGTCTTGAGGCTTCGTGTCCGAGGCGTCACACAACCGGGCCACCCGAACGGCGTAACGACGCTGCAGACCGGACTCCCGCGCCGCCGAAGCACGGGGCATGACGCGACGTCCCACCCCGGTCCTCGCCGCCGCAGCCAGCGCGGCAGCGGTGTGCCTGCTGGTGGGTCTCGCCCCCTCCGCGCAGGCGCGCCCGGCGTCCGGCGTCACCGAGCTCGTCGTGACGGGCACGGTCGAACGCTTCCTCGTCGACGACTTCGGCGCCCACGAGCCTGGATCAGACGATGCCCCGCTGACGTTCGTCCACACCGCCGACGGAGCCGTGCAGGTGCCGGCTTCCTCACTCGACCATGTCGCCGACGGCGCGACGGTGCGCGTCGGCCTCGCCGACTCCACCACGGCTCAGGTCTCGGCCGCCGGCGTCGAGATGACCGCCCCAGCGACGGGTGCCGAGGCCGGTGCGGCAGTGACCGGGGTCGCCGTCGTCGCGGAGCGGTCGAGCGCGCTCACCGACACCGGGCTCGGTGCAGCAGCACCTGTGGCCACCGTGTCCACCGCAGCCACCAGTCACCACGCGCTCGTGGTCGTCGCGGTACCGGCTGGTGGGAGCGCCTCGGACGTCACCGCCACCCAGCTCGTCGCCAAGATCGAGGGGTCGGTCAGCAGCTACTGGTCGAAGATGACCGGCGGATCTGTCACCTTCGACGCGACGGCGTACCCGGATGTCGTCACCACGACCAGCAGCCCCTGCGCCGCCAACGGCGACGTGTCGGGCTCTTTCGCGTTCTGGTCGGAGATCCAGGCCAGGACCGGCTTCGTCGAGGGCGCAGGCAAGCACCTCGTCGTCTACTTCCGCACGCTGCCCGAGTGCGGCGGCATCGCGGGTCTCGGCACGGTCGGCTCCGGTCGCAGCTCGGGCGGCGTCCTGTGGAGCAACGGCTACAGCACGACCAGCGTTCTCGGCCACGAGCTCGGCCACAACCTCAGCCTCGGCCACTCCTCGACTCTGGTCTGCACCGTTGCCGGCACTCGCGTCACGGACGCCGCGGCAGGTCAGTGCACCAAGCGCGCGTACCTGGACACCAACGACATCATGGCCGTCGCGTGGCAGAACCAGGGCTTCCTCAACGGGTCGCACCTGCGCTACCTCGGCCTGCTCACCTCGGCTTCCTCCCAGGCGCAGCCGACGACCACGGGCCGCGTCACCCTCGCCCCGCTCTCCTCCGGGAGCGGGCTGCGGCTGCTGACCCTCGCCGACGGCCGGACCCGCTACGTGCTCGAGTACCGCACCCCGGTCGGTCAGGACGCGTGGATGGGCGAGCTCCCCGGCTGGGGGACCATCGGCGTGACCGTGCGCCGCGAGTTCGACCCGGCAGCCGGCACCGGCTACGCCGCGCGGGAGTCCTTCCTGCTCGACGGCGACCCCACGACGTCCGACCCCAGCTACGGCTACCTCGACGCGGCCATCCCCGACGGGCGCTGGGTCGAGCTGGCCGCCGGAGCGCTGCGGGTCCGGGTCGTCGCTCACTCGGCGTCCGGCGCGGTCGTCGACTACGAGATCGGTCGCTCTCCCGCTGCGGGCACCCTCGGGCTGGCGGTGCTCGACGTGAGCACCCCGGACGCTTCGCTGCGCACAGGCGGCGTGACCCGTACGGCGACCGGCCCGGCCGTGCCGCTCACGTGGCGCTGGGGCGTCGACACCGCCACCGGCACCACTCCGCAGTCGACCTCGGGCTCCGGTGTCGCGTCGTCGTCGTGGAGCACCGTGCGGCACACCGCGACCGTGCCCAGCTCGGACGGCTCGATCTGGACCTCGGTCGGCACCGCGAAGGCGCTCTACCGCGGCGATCGCACCGCCACGGCGTACACCGGCCCGTGGTCGCTGGCGACCACGTCAGCAGCCATGGGCGGCTCGGTGCACCGCACCACGCACCGGTACGCATCCACCACCACGGTCGTCACGGGCTCGAGCCTCGCCGTGCTGCTGCAGCGTGGCACGCACAACGGGTGGGCAGTCGTCCGCGTCGACGGCGTCCGCGTCGCGGCTGTGAACCTGCGCTCAACCTCGACCGGCGTCAAGGTGGCGTACGCGGCGAACTTCGGCACCACGGGCACGCACCGGGTGACGGTGACGAACATGAGCAGCGGCTCCTACGGCGCCCTCGGCTTCGACGGCGTGGTCGTCCTCGGCTGAGCCGGTTCGTGCTCCAGCCTGCCCCGCCGACCTCGGCTGGCGGAAACTCGGGGGGCCACAGGCCCGACCTCAGGCGTAGCGTGGTCGTGGGCGCAGCCTAAGGAGCGACACCATGAAGGCATCCGTGGGAGACCTCGTGTACGTGGCGTCTGCTGGTCGGTCTCGGGCGGGTGTCGTCGCCGAGCTCCGGCACCCGGACGGCACCCCGCCGTACGTCGTGCGCTGGCTCGACACCGGCGGCGAGACGGTGCTCTTCCCGCGAGGTGCCGCGATCGACGACGTGCGCGTCGTGCCGCAGCAGGGCGAGGCGCCGCAGCTGGCAGCCCGGCACAGGTGGTCGGCGGACATCGAGCTGATCGAGACAGGACAGGTCATCCACGTGGTCGCGGGCCTGTTCACCGACGACGGGCGCGCCGTCGAAGCGGTCGTGGACTCTGGAACCCAGGGTGCGGCGACTCTCCAGGCAGGCGAGGCGCTGGCCGTGGCGGAGGCCCTCGATGTGCTGGCGTCCGAGCTCCGCGCAGGGGCCAGGGACTCAGGCGACGAGATGGTGGACGTCCGCGCGAGCGCCACCGTTCGCGCGCGGTTGTGAGGAGGCGGCTCCGCGGCGAGTGCCTGCCGGCGGGTGTCGAGGACCGGGTCGCTGTCGCTGGCGGGCTCGCTTCGCCGCCGGCCTCTGGGGCTTGGCCGTGAGTGACGGGTCCGTCGACGACCTCGCTGCGCTCGGCCGTCTCCTCCCAAGTGCGGGACTCAGGCTGATGAACGTCGAAGGGGCTGGCAAAGAGCGCCAGCCCCTTCGACGTTCGTGGGGTGAGTGACGGGACTTGAACCCGCGGCCACCTGGACCACAACCAGGTGCTCTACCAGCTGAGCTACACCCACCATGACCGTCGCTGCGCGGAGAACCGTGCACCGGGGTCGAGGAGGAAGCATACCGGGCCTCGGGCCGTGCTCCGAACGGGCGGTCGCCGCCACCCGCAGTGACCTGGGCCCAGGTCAGGATTCGGTGCTCTCCGGTGCCGCCCACGGCTCGAGCAGGTGGCGGGTGGCGATGTCACGCGCGGCGTTGGTGTCGGGGCCTGGCTGGGGGACGAGCACGGTGTCGCGGTAGTAGCGCAGCTCGGCGATCGACTCGCGGGCGTCGGCGAGGGCTCGGTGGTTGCCGCGCTTGGCCGGGGCGCTGAAGTACACCCGCGGGTACCAGCGGCGGATGAGCTCCTTGAACGACGAGACGTCCACGAGCCGGTAGTGCAGGTACGCGTCGAGCTCCGGCATGTCGCGGGCGAGGAAGCCGCGGTCGACGTACACGCTCGACCCCGCCAGCGGCGCCTTGCGGGCCTCCAGCACATGGGTCTTGATGTAGTCGAGCACCAGGGTCTCTGCGGCGGCGAGGGTGGTGCCGTCGGGGATCTCGGTGATGAGCCCGGACGCCGTGTGCATGTCGCGGACGACGTCCGGCATGTTGGCGAACGGCTCGTCGGGCGGCCGGATCACCACGGTGACGCCGGCGTCGAGCTCGTTGAGCTCGCCGTCGGTCACTACGCAGGCCACCTCGACGAGGGCGTCCGAGCCCAGGTCGAGACCCGTCATCTCGCAGTCGACCCAGACGATGCGGTCGAGGTTGCGGCCGTTCTCGGAGCTTGCCATGAGGCCAACCCTATGACTCCGACCGGGCGATCACCCGATCGGCGCAACGAGGTCGGGCCGATGTCGGGCGAAGACATGGGTATGGCAGTGAGCCCTCGGTCTTTCGCGACCCCGGGCACCCGTCTGCCCCGGCAAGGCCATGGACGCGTGGCGGTCGCGGCCGCGGCGGCCCTCGCCGTGCTCGCCTCCCTTGGCCTCCCTGCGGCCCAGGCCGCACCAGCGGCAGCCGAGACGCTGCTGACTGGGACCGTCGAGCGGTTCGAGGTCGACGCCTTCTCCTCGCCGGACGCTCCTCACGACGAGCTCACCTTCGTGAACACCGGCGACGGTGCCGTCCAGGTGCCGTCGAGCTCCCTCGCGCACGTGGCCGACGGCGCAACCGTGCGCGTGGGTGTCCGCGACTCCGAGACCGTCCTGGTGTCGGAGGCCGGCGTCGAGCCGAAGGCACCTGAGCAGCAGCCGGTGAGTGCCCAGACGTCCGACCCCGAGGCCGGAGCGACGGTGACGAGTGTCCGGGTGCTGGCAGAGCCGGCTGCGAACGTGACCGATACCGGTGCGGGTGTCGCCGTCGTCGCCGCTGCCGCGACCTCCGCGGCGTCCTCGCCCCACCAGGTGACCGTCGTCGTCGCGACGCCCGCGGGTGGGTCGGCGTCCAGTGTCACTGCCGCCGACGTCGCTGCCACGGTGAACGGCTCGGTCGACGCCTACTGGTCTGACGTGACCGACGGCGACATCGGCTTCGTAGCATCGGCGTACCCCTCCGTCATCTCGACCTCGACCGCGCCGTGCTCGAGCGGCAGCGTGGGCACGTCCTTCGACTTCTGGAACGAGGTGAAGTCCAAGACCGGCTTCACCGAGGGCGCGGGCAAGCACCTCCTCGTCTACTTCAAGACCCTCGCGGCGTGCGGAGGCATCGCGGGTCTCGGCACGATCGGCGGCGACGGCACCAGCGGCGGCCTCGTCTGGAGCAACGGCTACAACACGACCGGCGTGATCGGGCACGAGCTCGGCCACAACCTCGGCCTCGGGCACTCGCAGACACTGGACTGCTCGGTGGGCGGCGTACGGGTCCTCGACGCGTCGGCCTCGGCGTGCACCGAGCGCTCGTACGCCGACACCAACGACATCATGGCCGTGTCCTGGCAGAACCAGGGACACCTCAACGCCTCGCACCTGCGTCAGCTCGGGATCTTCGGTCCGGTCGCGAACCCCTCGCCGACAGACGACGGGTCGCTCACGCTGGCGCCTCTCGCGCTCGGCACCGGAGTGCGTGCGCTCACGCTCGTGCGCGGCGGCGACAAATACGTGCTGGAGTACCGCGCTGCCGTGGCCCGTGACTCATGGATGGACGGGCTCCCCGGCTGGGGATCGGTCGGCGTCACCGTGCGCAAGGAGTGGAACCCGGCCACGCTGCCCTCGGGCTCGTCGTTCTCCGACCGCGAGTCGTTCCTCATGGACGGCAAGCCGGCCACGCCCGACTCGTCCTTCGGGCAGCTCGACGCCGCGCTTCCTGTGGGCGTGTGGATCGACCTCGCGGACGGCTACCTGGGCGTGCGCGTCGTGAGCCAGGACACCAGCGGCGCAGTCGTGGAGTACCGCAACGGCCTTGCCGAGAACGACCCTCGCTACGTCCCGCCGCCACGTCCGTCGCTCTCCGAGCCGCAGCCGTGGCTGCGCTCCGGCGGCATCACGCAGTCCAAGTACGGCCCCGTCGTCCCGATGGGCTGGAGCTGGAAGGTCACGACGCCCGCCGTCGACCCCGCCGCCCAGGCCAGCGTCGCGGTCGACAGCGCCACGAAGACGGGGCTCGCGAGCCGCACCGGTTCCATCCGCACCTTCACGGCGACGGCGAACGCGTCCGACGGATCGATCGTGAGCGCCCGCGGTGCGACCACGGCGACGTACCGCAGCGACGCGTCCAGCTCCACGCTCGGCTACGGGGGCAGCTGGAGCATGTCGTTCCCGTCGAGCTCGCTCGGCAAGGCGATCCACCGCAGCACGAAGAAGGGCGCCTTCGCCTCGGCTCTCGTGCGCGGGCGCAGCGTCGGTCTCCTGCTGCAGCGCAGCTCGAGCAACGGCTGGGTCAGCGTGTACGTCGACGGCACGAAGGTCGGTGCGGTCAACATGAGGGGCAGCGGCACGGCCACACGCGTGGCGTACGTCGTGAACTTCGGTACGCCGGGCCTGCACCGCGTGACCGTGATCAACGCCAGCGGCGGCGCCTACGGCCGCATGGGCTTCGACGGCGTCATCACGCTCTCCTAGCCCGGCTACCCCGTTCGACGCCTGCCGTGAAAGGCGTGAGGTGGGTGTGACGCGCGTTCGACCCATCACCCCCGTTCGGCGACTGCGCCATCGACGGGGGAGGATGTGCCCGACCTAGAGGAGGGCCATGAGCGGCGCGAGCTTCGGCAGCGACAACCACGCGGGTGTGCACCCGGACGTGATGGCGGCGATCACCGAGGCCAACACGGGCTGGGTGCCGGGCTACGGCGACGACGCGGTCACCCACGAGGCCGAGCGGCTCTTCCGCAGGCACTTCGGCGAGCAGGCGCAGGTCTTCCCCGTCTTCAACGGCACGGGTGCGAACGTCGTGAGCCTCGCCGCCATGCTGCGGTCGTACGAGGCCGTGGTGTGCGCAGAGGGCGCACACATCAACGTCGACGAGTGCGGCGCCCCGGAGAAACTGCTCGGCTCCAAGCTGATCGACGTCGCTGCGCCCGGGGGCAAGCTCACCGTCGACGCCGTCGACCGCGCGGTGTGGGGGATCGGCGACCCGCACCACGTGCAGGCTCGGGTGATCTCCCTGACCGAGTCGACCGAGCTCGGCACGGTCTACACGATCGCCGAGCTCCGCGCGATCGCCGACTGGGCGCACGAGCGGGGGCTTCTCGTCCACGTGGACGGCGCCCGCTTCGCCAATGCCGCTGCGTCTCTCGGGGTCTCGCTCGGCGATCTCGCCTCGGGCGCCGACCTCGACGTCCTGTCGTTCGGTGCGACGAAGAACGGCGCCCTCGGTGCCGAGGCCGTCGTCGTCCTGAAGCCGGGGCTCGCCGACGCGATGCCGTTCCTGCGCAAGCAGTCGATGCAGCTGGCGTCGAAGATGCGCTTCGTATCGGCGCAGTTCGTCGCACTGCTGGACGGCGACCTGTGGCTGCGCAACGCCGCGCACGCCAACGCGATGGCCGCCCGTCTCGCTGCGGCGCTCGACGGCGTCGACGGCGTACGGATCAGCCATCCCACGCAGGTCAATGCAGTGTTCGCAGTCCTCGCGCGCGAGCACATCGACGCGCTGCAGTCGCGGCACACGTTCTACGTGTGGGACGAGGGCGCCGACCAGGTGCGCTGGATGACTGCCTGGTCGACCACCGAGGCCGACGTCGACACCTTCGCCGCCGATGTGATCGCCACCGTCACCGCCTGAGCCGGCCGCACATGATTGACCCGTACGAGGGCGGCAAGCATCGTCAGGAGCCGTGCACGGTTCCGCTGACGAGGCGGCCCGTCGGGAACTTGTCGAGGCCGGGGGTCGCTGAGGACGCCGTCGGCGCGTGCGGTTCGGCTTCCTCGGACGCCGGCAGCGGACGCACGCGGTAGACGCGGCGGCCGTCGTCGGCAGCATCGCGGATGGCCGTCAGGACGTCCTCGAGTGCGCGCAGCGAGTGCCCGCTCACGAACGTGTCGACGTGGGGCAGTGCCGCGGCCATCCCACCGACGAGCGGCTTGTAGCCCGCCGCCGCCCGTCGCGGGTTGACCCAGATGATGTGGAACGCCAGGCGCGAGAGCTGCTCCATCATCTGGCCCACGAGCGCAGGGTCACCGATCTCCCAGCCGTCGGAGACGATCACGATGACCGATCCGCGCGCGAGCCCGCGGCGCCCGTGCTCGTCGATGAACGCCTTGAGCGCGCTGCCGATCCGTGTGCCGCCCGACCAGTCCGGCGCCGCTGCGGCGGCGCGGCGGTAGGCCACATCCGGATTCGTGTGGTGCAGCTGCCGGGTCAGTCGCGTCAGCCGCGTGGCGAACACGAAGGCCTCGGAGCCGAGCGCCTGCACGGCGCCTCGCATGAGATGCAGGTACACGCGGGCGTACGGCTCCATCGACCCGGACACGTCGGCGATGAGCACGACGCGCCGAGCCCGCCGAGTTGCCCTCTTGTGCACGCGGTGGACCGGGTCGCCCGAGGTCTTGTGCGACGCGCGCAGAGTCGCGCGCACATCCAGCCTGTCGCCCGACGGGTGCCGACGCTGCCGCCGGGCGCGACGCATCGGCGGCAGGAACGGCAGCTGCGCGACAAGGGCCTGCAGCAGTGCGAGCTCGTCCTCGGTGCACTCGGCGAAGTTCTTGCTGCCCAGGCGTTCGTCGCTGCTGACGGCGGCGAGCAGGCTGCGCTCGTCGTCCTCCGGCTCGGCCTCGCCCTCACCCGGAAGCCCCTCGGACCCCGACGGGTTGCCCTCGCCCTCGCCGTCGCGGGACGAGTCCGACTTGGGTGCGTCGTCCTTCGGCAAGGTCGAGACCGGAGTCGGCGGAGCTGAGCCGCCGCGGAACTCGGCGAAGTCGACGAGACCGCGGAAGACCTGACCGAACACCCGGTCGAAGATCTCCTCCTGGTCGTGGTGCGACAGCAGGGTGGTCTTCCCGAGCGCGGACAGCTCCTTCACCGTGGTCGGGTCGGCCAGCAGGACAGCACGGGTGAAGCGAGCACTGCGCTCGGGCGTGACAGGCACACCCGCCTGGTGGAGCAGGTGGCCGAAGGCCGCGATCACCGCGGGGAGGTCGGCCCGGGCCATCTCACCCCTCCGCGGCGCGCAGGTCGTCGACGGACTGCTTGGCCGACCGCACCGGGTCGGCGATCCAGCGCAGCGTGGCAGCACGGGCGACGTCGTGGTCCTCGCGGTACTTCAGCACCGACCCGAGGGTGAGCTCGACCGCTTCCTCGTCGAGCTCCTTGATGCCGAGGAGCTGTGCAGCGTGCACCCAGTCGATCGCCTCGGCGACACCCGGTGGCTTCTGCACGTCGAGGCTGCGGAGCCTCTGCACGGCCCCGGCGACCTGTGTCGCGAGCGCTTCGCTCGCCTCGGGCACCCGCGCGCGCACGATGGCGATCGCCTGCGCGAGGGGCGGGTACTCGATCCAGTGGTAGAGACAGCGCCGCTTGAGGGCGTCGTGCAGGTCACGCGTGCGGTTGGACGTGAGGATCACGATCGGCGGGTGCGTCGCGCGGATCGTGCCGAGCTCGGGGATCGTCACGGTCGACTCGGCGAGCAGCTCGAAGAGGAACGCCTCGAACTCCTCGTCGGCTCGGTCGACCTCGTCGATGAGGAGCACGGCGGGACGCGGGCCAGGGTGTTCGAGCGCCTGCATGAGCGGACGGCGTACGAGGTACTGCTCGCTGAACAGCGACTCCTCGACCAGGTCGGCGCCCTGTGCCTCGGCGAGGCGGATGCCGAGCAGCTGCCGCGGATAGTTCCACTCGTACAACGCTTCCGCGGCATCGATGCCCTCGAAGCACTGCAGGCGCAGCAGCGGGGTGTCGAGCACCTCGGCCAACGACTTGGCCGCCTGCGTCTTGCCGACGCCGGCCTCACCCTCGAGCAGGAGCGGCTGCGGCAGCCGTACGGCGCAGAACATCGCTGCGGCGAGGCTCGAGTCGGTGAGATACCCCGCCTCACCCAGTCGCGCGGTGAGCGTGCTGATGTCGGGTACGAGGTCGTCGACGGTCACGATCGAGGGTACTTCTCGGGGTGCTTGAGGAACTCGCGCCGGCACCCCGGGCAGCAGAACCACACACGCTCGCCGTCAGGCAGGTCGGCGTGCAGGGCGTCGGGGGAGATGGTGACGGTCATGTCGCAGACCGGGTCGACGGCGGTCTCGGTCTCGAGCGAGATCACCCCGAGCCGTGTCACGGGCGGCTCGGTCACCGGCGGGTGCGTGCCCGCGTGGGCCGTACGCGGGACCCGCGGCCGCTCGGACACCATCTGCGCGAACACCGACAGCGCGATCTCCTGCGGCGTACGGGCGCCGATGTCGAGGCCGGCGGGGTAGCGGATCCGCGCCCGCTCCTCGTCGGTCAGGTCGAGCGACTCGACGACCGCGGCGCCACGCTTGGGGCTGGCGATGAGGCCGACGTACGGCACGCCGGCGCGTACGGCGTCCTGAAGGGTGCGCTCCTCGAGCTTGCCGTGCGTCGCGACGACGACGGCGTCGGTGGCGGCAAGGTCGGCCTCGGCGTACGTCGACACCTCGTAGCCCAAGGCCTCGGCGACACCGCTCATGGCGCGGGCGATGGGGCTGTCACCGAGGACGGCGACGAGGGGGAGGGGGAGCACGGGCTCGAGGAAGATCTCGAGGGTGCCGCCTGACAGGCACGCGTTGTGCACCACGGTCTTGCCAGGCTGGTCGGCCTCAGGGTTGGGCGAGATGCGCAGGAGCATGGAGTCGCCCGAAGCCAGCAGCGACAGCGCCTGGGTGCGCACGGTGCCCTCGGCGCACTGGCCGCCGACGAACCCCTCGATCACGCCGTCCGGCGTGATGACGGCCTCGTCACCGGGCTTGGCCGAGGTGGGTCTTTCCGCGAGGACCACGCGGGCATGGACGAACGGCACCCGATGGGCGCGAAGCGATTCCGCTCGCTCGTCCAGTGCCCGCGTGGTCATCATAGGCAGTCCTACTCGACAGCCATGTCCGTGCGGACGGGGTTGCCCTGGATCGCACGCCACACGTTCGCGGGCGTCAGCGGCATGTCCGCGTGACGCACGCCGAACGGCGAGATCGCGTCGATGACGGCGTTCACGATGGCGGCGGGCGAGCCCACGGTTGCGGACTCTCCGACGCCCTTGGCACCGATCGGGTGGTGGGGCGACGGCGTGACCGTCTCGCCCAGCTCCCAGTCGGGGCACTCCATCGCGGTCGGCAGCAGGTAGTCCATGAACGACCCGCCGAGGTTGTTGCCGTCGTCGTCGAACGCGATGAGCTCCATGAGCGCCATGCCGATGCCGTCAGCGAGGCCGCCGTGCACCTGGCCCTCGACGATCATCGGGTTGATGCGCGGCCCGCAGTCGTCGACGGCGATGAACCGGCGCACCTTGACCTGGCCGGTGCCCGGATCGACGTCGACGACGCAGATGTAGCAGCCGTACGGGTAGGTGAGGTTCGGCGGGTTGTAGACGACCTGGGCGTCGAGGTGACCTTCCACTCCCTCGGGCAGCTCGAGCGGCCCGTGCGCGTCCATCGCGATCTCCTGGATCGTGCGGCCGCGCTCGGGATCGCCCTTGACGTACCAGCGACCGAGCTCCCACTCGAGGTCGTCCGGGGCGCACTCGAGGGCGGCGGCTGCGATGAGCCGCGCCTTGTCGCGCACCTTGCGGGCCACCAGGGACGCCGCGGCACCGGACACCGGCGTCGAGCGGGATCCATACGTGCCCAGGCCGAACGGCGTGTTGTCGGTGTCGCCGTGGATGACCTCGATGTCCTCCGGCGGGATGCCGAGCTCGTGGGCGACGATCTGAGCGAACGTCGTCTCGTGCCCCTGGCCCTGCGACTGCACCGACAGCCTGACCTGCGCCTTGCCGGTCGGGTGCACCCGCAGGTCGCAGCCGTCCGCCATGCCGAGGCCGAGGATGTCCATGTGCTTGCGGGGGCCTGCGCCCACGCCCTCGGTGAAGAACGAGATGCCGATGCCCATGTACTCGCCGCGGGCGCGCTTCTCGGCCTGCTCCTTGCGGAGCTCGTCGTAGCCAGCCATGTCCATGGCGACGCGCATCGTCTTCTCGTAGTCGCCCGAGTCGTACTCCCAGCCCGTGGGCGTGGTGTACGGGAACTGCTCGGGGCGCAGGAGGTTCTTCAGACGCAGCTCGGCGGAGTCCATCTTCAGCTCGGCCGCAAGGCAGTCGACGATGCGCTCGATCGCGTACACCGCCTCGGTGATGCGGAACGAGCATGCGTACGCCACGCCGCCGGGAGCCTTGTTGGTGTAGACGGCCGTCACGTTGCAGTACGCGGCGGGGTAGTCGTACGAGCCCGTGAAGATGTGGAAGAAGCCGGCCGGGTACTTGGTCGGCTGAGCCACGCCGTTGAAGGCACCGTGGTCGGCGAGCACGTCGACCTTGACCGCCTGGATCTTGCCCTCGCGCGTCGAGGCGATCGAGACCTTCATGTGGTAGTCGCGGGCGAAGCCCGTCGACATGAGGTTCTCGCTGCGGTCTTCCATCCACTTGACCGGCTTGCCGGTCACGATGGAGCCGACGATCGAGCACACGTACCCCGGGTAGATCGGCACCTTGTTGCCGAAGCCGCCGCCGATGTCGGGGCTGATGACCTGGATGTTGTGCTCGGGCAGACCGGCGACCAGCGCGTACACGGTGCGGTGGGCGTGCGGTGCCTGAGTGGTCGTCCAGAGCTTGAGCTTGCCCGTGGTCGGGTCCATGTGCGCGACCGAGCCGCACGTCTCCATGGGAGCCGGGTGCACGCGGGGGTAGAGGATGTCCTCGGTGACGACCACCTCGGCGTTGGCGAACGCCGCCTCGGTCTCGTCCTTGTTGCCGGCTTCCCAGTCGTAGATGTGGTTGTTGGTCTTGCCTTCCTTGTCGTCGCGGATGATCGGCGCGTCGGCGTCGAGTGCCTTCTTGGCATCCGCTACGGCAGGGAGCGGCTCGTAGTCGACGTCGATCAGCTCGAGCGCATCGCGCGCGATGTACTTCGACTCGGCGACGACGAACGCGACCTCCTGGCCCTGGAAGCGAACCTTGTCGGTCGCCAGCACGGCCTGGGTGTCGTACGACAGGGTCGGCATCCACGCGAGACCGAGGGTCTCGAGCACAGCACCGGTGATCACGGCCTTGACGCCGGGCAGCGCCTCGGCGGCGGAGGTGTCGATGCCGTTGATCTTCGCGTGGGCGTACGGGCTGCGCAGGATCGCGCCGTACAGCATGCCGGGCAGCTGGACGTCGTCGACGTAGTTGCCCTCACCACGGAGGAAACGGACGTCCTCCTTGCGGTGCATGCGGCCGAAGCCGATGGGGTTGCCGGCTGCGGACAGGGGGACGGGGGCGTCCTCGAGCGCGGTCATGCGGTCACCTCGGCGTCGGTCGTGGCGGGGTTGTCGGCGGCCCACTGGATGGACGCGACGATGTTCTTGTAGCCGGTGCAGCGGCAGATGTTGCCGCTGATGCCCTCGCGGATCTCGGCCTCGGTGGGGTGCGGGTTCTCGTCGAGCAGCGCGCGCCCGACCATCATCATCCCCGGCGTGCAGTAGCCGCACTGGAGGCCGTGGCACTCCATGAAGCCCTTCTGGATCGGGTCGAGCTCGCCGCCCTTGGCGAGCGCCTCCACCGTCGTGATCGACTTGCCGTCGGCCATGACCGCGAGCTGCGTACAGCTCTTCACGGGCTCGTCGTCGATCCAGAGGGTGCACGCGCCGCAGTTGGAGGTGTCGCAACCCCAGTGGGTGCCACGCATCTGCAGCTCGTCGCGGATGAAGTGCACGAGCAGCATGCGCGGCTCGATGTCACGCGTCTGCTCGACGCCGTTCACAGTGATCGTCACCTGCATGGTCATGCTCCCTGGGAGGCGGCTGCGGCGCGACGGAGCGCGCGGAGGGTGAGCTCGGTGGTCAGGTGGCGCTTGTAGTCCTCGGGACCGCGCTGGTCGGCGTACGGCTGGCACTCCTGGCCGGCGACAGCCGCCGCTGCGGCGAAGCTCTCCTCCGTCGCAGGCTTGCCGATGAGGGCTGCCTCGGCGCCGGGGGAGCAGTAGTGCTCGGCTCCCACGGCTGCGTTGCCGATGCCGCAGTCGGTCACGATGCCGTCCTGGACGACGACGTACACGCCTGCGGTGGCGACACCCCAGTCGCCTGCCCGGCGCTCGACCTTCTCGTACGCGCTGCCCGCACCCGGGCGGATCGGGTAGCGCAGCTCGACGAGGATCTCGCCGGGCTGGATCACCGTGTCGTACGGGCCCTCGTGGAACTCGCGCAGCAGAACCGTGCGGCGTCCGGCCGAGCCCTGGATCACGGCGGTGCCGCGCAGGGCGGACCCGACCGCGGAAAGGTCGGCGGCGGGATCGGCCTGGCAGGCGGAGCCGCCGATGGTGCCGCGGTTGCGGACGATCGGGTCGGCGATGACGTGCTCGGCCTCGCGGAAGATCGGGTAGTGCTCGGCGAGGATCGCGGAGCTGAGGATGTCGCGGTGACGGGTCATGGCCCCCACCACGATCTCGTCACCCTCTACCCGGATGCCTACGAGCTCGGCGATGTCGTTGAGGTCGACCAGGGCTTCCGGCGATGCGAGCCGCAGCTTCATCATCGGCAGCAGGCTGTGTCCGCCTGCTACCGGCCGGGCGTCCTCACCGAGCTGCTCGAGCAGCTCGATCGCATGGGCCACGGAGGTGGCCTTCGCGTAGTCGACGAGGGCTGGGGTCTGCATTCCGCCACCTCACTGGGGGGTCGTGCCGGATGGATTCGTGGTGCTGGCCGTGCGGGTGAACCACTGTCCGGGGCAGCCGACCGAGGTAAGGCTGCCCTTGTCGCGGAGGCTACTTCTTGATGAGCCAGATGATCAGGCCAATGACGACAACGGCGCCGATCACGAGCGGGATCGCACGCTTGAGCACGGGGGCGCCCGCCGTGCCGAGCAGGTCGATCGCGTCGTCGGACGCCGGACGCGGCGGCGGGGTCGCGGCGCGGGGTGCGGCGGCCGCGCCGTCGGCGCCTGCCTCCGCGGCCGGAGCGGCGGAGTCCACCGCGGCAGCGGTCATCTGGGCGGCGAGGTTGGCCGAGAACTGGTCGATGATGCGGCCGGCGACGTCCTGCATGACTCCGCGGCCGAACTGCGCGGCCTTGCCGGTGATGGTGAGCTCGCTGACGACGTCGCAGCGGGTGCGGTCGGGCGTCTCCGCGACGAGAACGGCCGTGACGAGGCCCTTCGCCGTGCCGGTGCCCTTGGTCTCCTTCCCGGTGCCCTCGATCACCGCGGTGTGGGTCGCCTCGTCGCGGCTGACGAACCGCGCGGTGCCGCCGTACGTCATGGACACGGGGCCGAGCTTGACCTTGACGTTGCCTTCGAAGTTCTCGCCGTCGCTCTTGGTGAGCGTGGCACCAGGGACACACGGCGCGAGGAACTCGACGTCCTGGAGCGTCTTCCACGCGGTGTCCATGTCGGCGGGTACGACGAACGAGTTCTGAAGTTCCACGAACACTCCTGGGCAGGCGCGGCTAGCTCGGCGGTGTGACTGCGGTCACGCGGTCGGCTGAGAGTAGGGCCGACCGCACGACTGCGCATGCCGAGCAAGGAGAGCCTGAGGTCGCCTTGACCTAGTCGCAGCAGACGCGTGCTGAAGCGCCCCGATACACCGCAAACGCGGATCAAGGACGCGAGTGGCTACGCCGACTCAGGCCGACCAGGGATGAGCTCGGGCCGTTGGGCGAACGCGTGCGCGAGCGCCTCTTCCGCCTCGCGGCGTCCGGCGTCGATGAGTGCCTCGGTGTGGTCGAAGTCCATGACGCTGCGCAGCTTCTCCGCCGGCCCCATGCGCAGGCTGACGGTGGTCACCCGCGCGTCGTGGCCTGCGTCGCCCAGCCCGACCTGCCGGCCGAGCGCGAGGGCGAACCCGGTCGACACCAGATCGAGGCTGCCGGGGTGGTAGGCGCCGGTCGCTCGGACGGCGCCGGAGACGTCGAGGACCCATGCGTGCCAGGGGTCGAGCTCGAGGGCGTAGGCCAGGGGCAGCATCGCCGTCACGCCGCCGTCGACGTGCAGGCCCGCATGCTCACCGGTGGCGTCGTCGAGATGGACGGCGGGGAAGAGACCTGGGAGGGCAGAGGACGCCAGGAGGATGTCGACGAGGGGGCCGTGGTCGTGGAACACCGGGTGGCCCGTGGCCAGATGCGTCGTGCCGATGTGCAGGTCGATGCTCGAGCCACCGACGTCGGTTCGGTCGCCGACGGCCTCTTCGAGGGCGGACCTCAGGCCCTCGGCAGGGAAGGCGCCCGAACGTCCTCGCAGGACGTTCCATGCCCAGCTTCGGCGTCCGCCGATCACGCCTGTCGTCGACAGGGCGCGCCACAGGTCCTCGAGGCGCTCACCGCCGTCGGAGTGCGGGTGGAACGCGATGTGCGCGCCGTTGATCGCGCCCGCGGACACCCCGACGATCGCGTCGGGCACGACCCCCGCATCGAGCAGCACCCTCGCCATGCCCGCCTGGGCGGCCCCGAGAGCAGCCCCGCCGGAGAGCACGAAGACGGTGCGAGGGTGCGTGGGCACGGGGTGTGGTGCCTCATGCCGGGCCAGCGTGGCGCGCGCGGAAGCCGCGAGCGACCCCATGGGCCCGAGCGCCATCGCTCCCACCTCCTACCTCGACGGTAGGCGCGCCAGGCCCCCGATGCATCACTCAGGAGGGTGTCGTTCGGAACCTGACGAAACGCACCCACCCGTCACCTCAAGCCCGCGCCGAGGTCCCCGTGCACGACGCCAAGCGATTCGACCTGCCGTACCCCGCGCCGCCGGGTTTGCGCGGGGCGAGGCGGGGCCGAGGAACGAGGCCTCGCCGAAGCGCCGCGCCCGGCGCGGGGCCCGGCGACGCGGAGGCGACGAAGGAGCCGGAGCTTGGAGCCGGCATAAGCACAGCGGGGTGCCCCGACGCGGAGGGCGAGGAACGAGCCCGGAGCTTGGAGGGGCCAGAGATCAAGCGCAGTTGACCCACTCGTCGGACCCGTCGGTGAACACCTGGTGCTTCCAGACGGGCAGCCGCTCCTTGATGACGTCGACGAGCTCGCTGCAGGCGGCGAACGCCTCGGCTCGGTGGGCGCTGCTGACCGCGACGACGAGCGCCGCGTCGCCGATCTCGAGCGGGCCGACGCGGTGGACGGCGGCGACGGCAACCACGGGGTGCTGGGCGGCGATCTCCGCGGCGCACTCGGCGAGCACTGTGGCTGCGGTGGGATGCCCCTCGTACTCGAGGCGGGCCACCTGGCGCCCGTGGTCGTGGTCGCGGACGTCGCCGGAGAACGTGACGACCGCCCCGGCCTCGGCGCCGGTCACCAGCGCGGCGACGTCGCGGGCGTGGATGGGCTCGGTCACGACGTCGGCGAGCAGCACTCTTGCCATGCGGGTCATCATGGACGACGACGGGCACGCGCGCCGCAGATGGTGCAGGGTCTGTCACGTCCTCACCCCGGTGGGCGCATCCCGAGGAGTTGCTGTGCGCGAGGTCCTGCCCGCACTGATGGCCGCGGTCGACCGCGGCGAGCCGGTGGCGATGGCCACCGTGGTCCGCACGTGGCGCTCTGCGCCTCGGCCGGCCGGCGCATCGATGCTCGTCACAGCCGGCGGTGAGGCGGTCGGCTCGGTGAGCGGCGGTTGCGTCGAGGGCGCGCTGTACACCCTGGGCACCGAGGTGCTCGGGGACGGACTCAGCCGGTACGAGACGTACGGCATCAGTGACGGCGACGCGTTCGCCGTCGGGCTCACCTGCGGCGGGATCCTCGAGGTCTTCGTCGAGAAGGTCGACGAGGAGTCCTGGCCCGAGCTTCGCGGCATCGCGGCGTCGATCGATGCCGGTGAGCTAGTTGCCGTCGCCACGGTCGTCAAGGGTGCTGACCACGTCGGACGCCACATTGTCGTGCGGGAGAGCGGGATCGAGGGTTCGCTCGGTACGCCGCGACTCGATGACACGGTCGGCTCGGACGTCCTCGGGATGCTCGAGTCGGGTTCGACGGGATTCCTGCGCTACGGCCCCGAGGGGGAGCGGCTCGGTGAGGGTCTCGAGGTCTTCGTGGCGTCGTTCGCCCCCGCACCTCGGATGGCGATCTTCGGTGCCGTCGACTTCTCCGCCGCGCTCTGCCGGGCCGGCAAGCTCCTCGGCTTCCATGTCACGGTGGTCGACGCCCGCGAGGTGTTCGCCACGAAGAAGCGCTTCCCTGACGCCGACGAGGTCGTCGTCGACTGGCCGCACCGCTGGCTCGCCTCGCAGCAGGTCGATTCGCGCACGGTCATCTGCGTGCTGACGCACGATCCGAAGTTCGACGTGCCGGCGCTCAAGGAGGCCGTCTCGACGCGGGCGGCGTACATCGGTGCCATGGGGTCTCGACGCACCCACGAGGACCGCCTGGTCCGCCTCAAGGAGGCCGGGCTCACCGATGAGGAGATCGCGCGCGTCCACTCGCCGATCGGCCTCGACCTCGGGGCGAGAACCCCTGAGGAGACTGCGATCTCGATCGCGGCCGAGATCGTGCAGCACCGCTGGGGTGGCTCGGGCAAGAAGCTGACGCAGTCCGACGGGCCGATCCATGCGGGGGCGCCGCGTTGACCCTTGCCACGGCCGGGCTGGTGCTGGCCGCGGGCGAGGGTCGCCGCTTCGGCGGGCCCAAGGCGCCGTTCGTCCTTGATGGTGAGCGCCTCGTCGACCGTGCGGTGCATGTCCTGCGCGACGCCGGCTGCGAGCCGGTCGTGGTGGTGCTCGGGGCGTGGGTCGGCCGAGTCGACGACGCCGACATCACGGTCGTGAACGCCGACTGGGCCACCGGGATGGGGTCGTCGCTCCGCCTCGGCCTGGACACGTTGGTGGGCACGGAGGCAGAGCGGGTCGTGGTGAGCCTCGTCGACCTCCCGGGTCTCACCGCCGAGGCCGTTGCACGGCTGATGGACGCCGAGGCCGACCTCGCTCAGGCGGCGTACCAGGGGGAGCGTGGGCATCCGGTGCTGATCGGGCGGGCCCACTGGGACGGCGTCGCCGAGACCGCAGCCGGCGATCGCGGGGCGCGTGCCTATCTCGCTGCGCGTGAGGTGGTGCTGGTCGAGGTGGGCGACGTCGCGAGCGGGGACGACCTCGACCTGCGGCCGGCCTGATCGGGTCAGCGTCTCGCTCTCGATCTCCGCATCTGCGGGACGGATGTGCTGCACGATCCGTACCTGAGCCATAGTCTCGCCCTCATGACACAGCTTCGGATCAGCGAGGTCGCCAACCTGCTGCAGGTGAGCGACGACACCGTGAGGCGCTGGGCAGACTCCGGCCGGCTCGCGACGAGCGCGGACGAGACCGGCCGCGCCGTGGTCGAGGGCACTGAGGTCGCCCGGTTCATGGCCGAGCGGGCGCCCAGCGACCCGGCACGGGAGAGCCCCGTGGTGAGCGCGTCGGCGCGCAACCGGCTCACCGGCATCGTCACCCGCGTCGTCCGCGACACCGTCATGGCCCAGGTCGAGCTGCAGGTCGGCCCCCACCGGGTGGTGTCGCTGATGAGTCGCGAGGCCGCTGACGAGCTCGGCCTCGAGCCCGGCGTCCTCGCCGTCGCCACCGTGAAGTCCACCAACGTCGGCATCGAGATCCCGGACCATCGGTGAGGCGGCACGCTGCGGGGCTCGCGGCCTCGGCCGCCGTCCTGCTGGCGCTGTCAGCCTGCTCGACGCCGTCCTCGGACGACGGCCAGGGAACGGGCGGCAGCACACCGCGCGGTTCGATCACGGTCTTTGCAGCGGCCTCGCTCAAGGAGGTGTTCACCAGGCTCGGCGACGCGTACACGAGCGCGCACCCGAATGCCGAGATCACCTTCAGCTTCGGCCCGAGCAGCGGGCTCGCGGGGCAGATCGTCGATGGGGCGCCTGCCGACGTCTTCGCCAGTGCCAGTGCGAAGACGATGGACACCGTGATCCGGGCCGGGCTCGCGGCCACCTCCACGACGTTCGCGCGCAACAGCATGGCGATCGCGACACCCACGGACCCGACCGTCCGTGTCACGTCGCTGGCCGATCTCGCCATCCCGGGCGTGAAGGTCGCTGTCTGCGCGGTGGACGTCCCCTGCGGCACGGCCGCGGACAAGCTGTTCGCGAACAACAGGCTCACGGTCACCCCGGTGACGCGCGAGGTCGACGTGAAGGCCGTGCTCAGCAAGGTGCAGCTCGGTGAGGTCGACGCGGGCATCGTCTACGTCACGGACGTGAGGGCCGCGGGCGACGCCGTCGTCGGCATCGACATCCCAGCCAGTCAGAACGTCACCACCGACTACCCGATAGCCGTGCTGATGGACGGTGCCGAGAACTCGGTCGCGGACTCGTTCGTCGCGTACGTGCTCGCCACCGACAACCTGCAGGTGCTGCTCGACGCCGGGTTCCTGGCCCCGTGACGTCGCGTCGCGGGCGGTCGGCGACGGCGCCTCCCTGGCCGGTCCTCGTCCCGGCGGCGCTCGCGGTCCTCTTCCTGGCGCTTCCGCTCCTCGGGCTGCTGATCCGGGCACCCTGGAGCAGGTTCTGGGAGGTGCTCACCTCGCCGACGTCGCTGTCGGCGCTGCGCCTGTCGCTCCTCACCGGTGCCGCCTCGACCGTCGTGGCGGTCATCCTCGGCGTACCGCTCGCGTGGCTGCTCGCCCGCGCGACCTTTCGCGGCCGACGCTTCGTGCGCGCGCTCGTCACCGTGCCGCTCGTGCTCCCGCCGGTGGTGGGAGGCATCGCCCTGCTGCTCGCCTTCGGGCGCCGCGGCATCGTCGGCCAGCCGCTCGAGGCGTTGACGGGCATCACGCTGCCCTTCACGACTCCGGGCGTCGTGGTCGCGCAGGTGTTCGTGGCCATGCCGTTCCTCGTGATCACCGTGGAGGGCGCGCTGCGCGGCCTCGACGGCAAGCTGGAAGAGGCCGCGATCACCCTCGGCGCCAGCAGGATCGAGGTGTTCCGCCGTGTGACCCTGCCGCTGGTCGGACCGTCGCTGGTCGCGGGCGCGGTGCTCACGTTCGCCCGGGCGCTCGGCGAGTTCGGAGCGACCATCACCTTCGCCGGCAACCTCGAGGGCGTGACGCAGACCCTGCCGCTCGCGGTCTACACCGGTCTCGAGGGCGACCCCGCGGAGGCGGTCGTGCTGAGCCTCGTCCTGCTCGCGGTGTCGGTGCTCGTGCTGGTCGGCCTGCGCGACCGGTGGCTGCGCACCGGGGCCTCGGCATGACCGGGCTCGCGGGGCACGTCGTCGTCGAGCGGGCGGCCTTCCGGCTCGACGTCGACCTCGAGCTCGCACCGGGCGAGGTCGTCGCCGTCCTCGGCCCGAACGGTGCCGGGAAGTCGACGCTGCTGCGCGCGGTGTGCGGCCTCTCACCGATGACCGCGGGTCGCCTCACGATCGGCGGTGTCGTCGTCGACGACCCCGACGCCGACATCCTCGTCGCCCCGGCTGATCGCCGGATCGGCCTGGTGTTCCAGGACTACCGGCTGTTCCCCCACCTCTCGGTGCTCGACAACGTCGCCTTCGGCCCACGGTCCACAGGAGCAGGCAAGGCCGACTCGCGTCGCCAGGCGCTGGAGTGGGTGACGCGGCTCGGGCTCTCGGAGTACGCCGACCGCCGTCCCGGCACGTTGAGCGGCGGCCAGGCCCAGCGCGTCGCTCTCGGCCGGGCACTCGCGTCCGACCCGGTGGCACTGCTGCTGGACGAGCCGCTGGCGGCGCTGGACGCCGGCACGCGGCTCGACGTCCGGTCGTGGCTGCGCGAGCACCTCGCGGACTTCGCAGGCCCCACTCTGCTCGTCACGCACGACCCGCTCGACGCGCTCGTTCTCGCCGACCGCATCGTCGTGCTCGAGGACGGCGTCGTGACGCAGCAGGGCAGGCCGTGGGAGGTCACGCGTCGTCCTGCGACGCGGTACGTCGCTCGGCTCCTCGGCATCAACCTGCTGCCCGGCCAGGCGTCCACGGGCGAGGTCGTGCTCCACGGCGGGGGAGTGCTGCACGTGGCGGACGACGACGCGCACTCGGGTGCGGTGCTCGTCGCCATCCGGCCGAGCGCGATCAGCCTGCACGCCGTGCGGCCCGAGGGGAGCGCCCGCAACGTCTGGAGCGGCGTCGTCGACGGAGTCGAGCCGATCGGCGACCGTGTGCGCCTGACGGTGGGTGGCGAGCCCACGGTCATTGTCGACGTCACGCCGGGCGCCGTCGCCGATCTCGCCCTCGTTCGAGGCACCGAGGTCTGGCTCAGCGCCAAGGCCACCGAGCTCGACGTCTACCCCGCCTGAGACCCCCGAGTTGCTGCCCAAACCGACGCTGAACGAAGTCTCTCAACGTCGATCTGGGCAGCAGCTCGGCTGAGGCGGGACGCGGAACGGCCCCCGCCGGGAGGACGGGGGCCGTTCTGCGGACGCGTGCTGGGACGGGCTAGAGGCCTGCCGCCTTCGCCACGGCACGGCCGGTCAGGACCTTGGCGAGGTGGGTGCGGAAGTCGGCCGCGGCGTGGGTGTCGCTGGTGGGCGACGTGCCGTCGGCCGCGTTCTGTGCCGCCGCCGTGATCGCCTCGACGGTGGCGGGGCCGCCGACGAGCGCGGCCTCGACCGACGACGCACGGACCGGCGTCGGGCCCACGTTGGTGAGGGCGATGCGGGCGCCGGTGATGCTGCCGCCCTCGACCTTCACCGCCGCCGCGACGCCGACGATGGCCCACGCCTGAGCGGTGCGGTGGAACTTCTCGTAGTGAGCACCCCAGCCGTCGAGCTTGGGCACGCGGACTCCGACGAGCACCTCGTCCGGCCCGACGGCCGTCGTGAAGTAGTCGACGAAGAAGTCCGACGCGCCCACCGTGCGACGTCCGCCCGGGCCTGCGATCACGAACTCGGCGTCGAGCGCCCGCGCCACCGTGGGCAGGTCGCCCGCGGGGTCGGCGTGGGTGCAGGAGCCGCCGAACGTGCCTCGGTGCCTGATGGCGGGGTCGGCCACGAGGCCCGCGGTCTGTGCGAGGAGCGGGACCGACGCCTTGATGCCGGCGTCGTTCATCACCTCGTACGTCGTGACCGCGGCTCCGATGAGAAGCGATCCGCCCTCGTCGGCGACCGAGCGCATCTCATCGATGCCGCTGACGTCGACGAGCACCGTCGGTGCGTTGAGGCGCAGTCGGAGGACGGGCAGCAGCGACTGGCCGCCACCCAGCACCTTTGCGTCCTCGCCGGCCTCGGCCAGCGCGGCCACGGCCTCGTCGACCGTCGCGGCCTTCACATAGTCGAACGCCGAGGGGATCACGCGGCTCCTCCGTTCTGCGCCGTCTGGATGGCGCGCCACACGTTCTGCGGGCTGGCGGGCATGAAGACGTCGTTCACACCCAGCGGGCGCAGAGCGTCGACGACGCCGTTGATGATCGCCGGGGTGGACGCGATGGTGCCTGCCTCGCCGATCCCCTTGGTGCCCAGAGGATGCGTCGTGGACGGCGTGACCGTCCGATCCGTGATGAACGACGGCAGGTCGGAGGCGCTGGGCAGCAGGTACTCGCCCATCGAAGCGGTGAGCAGGTTGCCGTCCGCGTCGTACAGAGCGCCCTCGAACATCGCCTGCGCGATGCCCTGCGCGAGCCCGCCGTGCACCTGGCCCTCGACGATCATCGGGTTGACCTGCACGCCGCAGTCGTCGACGGCGACGTACTTGCGCAGGGTCACCATGCCGGTCTCGGTGTCGACCTCCATGGCCGCGAGGTGAGTGCCGTGGGGGTACGAGAAGTCCTGCGGGTCGACGGTCGACTCGCCGGCCAGCATCGGCTCCATGTCGTCGGGGATGTTGTGGGCCGTGAACGCTGCCCACGCGACCGCCTGGATCGTGGTGCTCTTCTCCGGGTCGCCCTTCACCGAGAACGTCCCGTGGGAGAACTCGATGTCGTCCGGGCTCACCTCGAGCTGGTGCGCGGCCATGAGCCGCGCCTTCTCGACGACACGCTCGCCAGCGGCCTTGATGGCCTGACCACCCACGGCGAGTGACCGTGACCCGTAGGTGTCCATGCCGTACGGCGCCCGCCCCGTGTCACCGTGGACGACCTCGATGTCCTCGACAGGGATGCCGATGATGTCGCTGGCGATCTGGCTCCAGGCCGTCTCGTGGCCCTGGCCGTGGGGCGAGGTGCCCGTGACGAGCTCCACCTTCCCGGTCGGCGTCACGCGGATCGTGCAGTGCTCCCAGCCGCCGGCGGCGTACTTGAGGGCACCGAGGGTCCGCGACGGAGCCAGACCGCACATCTCGGTGAACGTCGAGATGCCGATGCCGAGCTGCACCTTGTCACCGCTCGCGCGACGTGCGGCCTGCTCGGCGCGGAGCTCGTCGTACCCGAACAGCTCGACGGCGCGCGCGGTGGCTGCCTCGTAGTTGCCGGTGTCGTACGTGAGGCCCGCGATCTGCGTGTAGGGGAACTCCTCGTGCTTGATCCAGTTCTTCTTGCGCAGCTCGAGCGGCTCCATGCCGAGCTCGTGCGCGAGCTCGTCCACGATGCGCTCGATGGCGTACGTCGCCTCCGGTCGCCCGGCGCCGCGGTAGGCGTCGGTCGGCGTCTTGTTGGTGTAGACGCCGGTGCAGGTGAAGTCGAGCGCGTCCATCTTGTAGATGCCGGAGTACATGAACATGCCGAGCAACGGCGTGCCGGGCGTGATGATCTGCAGGTAGGCGCCCATGTCGGCCTTGAGGTCGACCTTGAGGCCGAGGATGGTGCCGTCGGACGTCGCGGCGATCTCGATGTCCTGGATCTGGTCGCGGCCGTGGTGGGTCGACACCATGTGCTCGCTGCGGCCCTCGGTCCACTTGATGGGGCGGCCGAGCTTCTTGGCGAGGACGACCGAGAGGACCTCTTCGCGGTTGATCTGCAGCTTGGCGCCGAAGCCGCCGCCGACGTCCGGTGCGACCACGCGCAGGTTGTTCTCGTTGATGCCGGTGAGCAGTGCGAGCAGCACCCGCAGGACGTGGGGGATCTGGGTGGAGGTCCAGATCGTGATCTCGTCGCTCATACCCATGGGAGCGGCGACGACGGAGCGGGGCTCCATCGGGCTGGGGATCAGGCGCTGGTTGATGAATCGGCGCGTCACGACGACGTCGGCCTTGGCCTTGGCCGCGGCGTAGTCACCCCACGGGACGTTCATCGTGAAGCACTGGTTGGTGCCGAAGTCCTCGTGGACGTTGGTCGAGCCGGCCTCGAGCGCCTTCTCCATGTCGACGACGGCCGGAAGCGGCTCGTAGTCGACATCGATGAGGTCGAGGGCGTCCACGGCGAGGTACTTCTCCGTTGCGAGCACGATGGCCACGACGTCGCCGGCGAAGCTGACCTTGTCGCTGCAGATCGCCGGCATGGTCGCGGTCTTGATGTCGTCGGTGACTGGCCACACGCACGTGGTGCCCAGCAGGTCAGGGAAGTCCGCGCCGGTGTAGACGGCGAAGACACCCTCGGCCGCGGCGGCCGCGCTGGTGTCGATCCTCGTGATGCGCGCGTGCGCCACCGAGCTGCGCAGGGTCGCCATGTGCAGCGTGCCGGGCAGCTGGATGTTGTCGGTCCAGTTCGTCCGGCCCGTCAGCAGGCGGCCGTCCTCCTTGCGGCGGTCGGACCGGCCGATGGCCGCTCCGTCCGTGCGTTCGACGGTCGAGGTCATGCCGACGCCCCCTTCATGTCTGCGGCCGCCATAGCGACCGCCTTCACGATGTTGTGGTAGCCGGTGCAGCGGCAGAGGTTGCCCTCGAGGCCCTCGCGGATCTCCTGCTCGGTCGGGTCGGGGTTCTCCGACAGCAGGTCGACCGCGGCGAGCACCATGCCGGGGGTGCAGAAGCCGCACTGGAGGCCGTGGCACTCCTTGAACGCCTTCTGCACGGGGTGCCACTCGTCGCCGTCCGCGAGTCCCTGGATGGTCGTGACGGACGTGCCGTCCGCCTGGACCGCGAGCACGCTGCACGACTTGGCGCTGCGCCCATCGATGAGCACGGTGCACGCACCGCAGTTCGAGGTGTCGCATCCGACCGGTGTGCCGACCAGTCCGAGGTCCTCGCGGAGCCAGTGGACGAGGAGCCGCCGAGGCTCCACGTCACCGTGCCGCAGGATGCCGTCGACCGTGACTCCGATATGGGTCATCGATGATCTCCCTGGGGGGTGGTGGGGATGTGGGTGCCGGCGGCCTCCCGGACAACCGTCGCCGTGCGGCGGAAGGTACCCCGCCGGGTCCGGCCGCGGGGGGCGTTCAGGGGACGTTTGACCCTTCCTTGAGCCCCCCACCGCGGGCGCGGAACATCACCGCCTCACCGCTCCGCATCTGCGTGCGGACGCCGCACGACCGGTGCGCGGACACCGGCGGGGCGATCCGCTCGGCGGGACGCTCGTAGCCGACCCGTGACCGGCTGAGGATCCCCGGGGTCCCCCGGTGGCCGGCGTCACCCGGACGAGCGACCTGGGCGGCGTGCCGGGGGCGGTCGAGTAACAGCAGGTCCGGTCGAGCCGTTCTGTCGAACGGATCGCGGTCTCGCGAGCTCATCACCCACGCCTGTCGACGAGGAGACCTCGATGCTCCGTACGACCTCCACCGCGCGCCGCGCCGCCGCCGCTGCCACCGCGGCCGCGGCGCTCGCCGTCACACTCACCGTCGCGCCCCTGGCCGGATCGGCCGGTGCGACGCCGACCAACGACGCGACGGCATCCAAGACGACGGTGGACACTTCGCTCGCCCTCGTGCGGCTCACGATGGCGCCGCTCGCGACGGCAGAGAAGACCAAGCCCGCCAAGGGAAAGAAGATCGACTTCAACAACTCGGTGACGAAGTCCTACCGCGCGCAGCTGTCCAAGGCCCGCAACGACTACAAGGCTTGGCTCCGTGCCAGCGTCCCCGGCGCCTCGGTCACGGGCGAGTTCGACATCGCCCTGAATGCGGTCGCCGTCAGGCTCAACGGTGCGACGCTCGCGCAGATCGCAGCGACGCCGATGGTCGCCCAGGCGCAGTACGAGGGCATCTACACGCCGACCGGCGCTCCGATGAGCGACCCCGACCTCGCGCTGATCAACGCGTCGGCAGGCTGGGGCACGGGCGGAGGCGCGAACGCCGGCGCCGGTGTCAAGGTCGCGATCATCGACTCGGGCATCGACCAGAGCCACCCCTGCTTCAGCGACTCCGGCTACCCGGCGCAGACGAAGCTCGGCGACAAGAAGTACACGAACAACAAGGTGATCGCCGCCCGCGTCTTCAACATGAAGCTCAACCAGAACGGCTTCGACGCGAAGGGCGTCGGCGACCACGGCACGCACGTCGCGGGCACGGTCGCCTGCAACTACCAGACCTCCGTCACCGTCGACGGCGTCGTGGTCCCGTACGCGATGTCGGGCGTCGCCCCGGCCGCGCTGCTCGGCAACTACAACGTCTTCCCGGGCGACGTCGAGAACGCACGTTCGGAGGACATTCTCAACGCACTCGAGGCGGCGTACTCCGACGGCATGGATGTCGCGAACATGAGCCTCGGCGGGGACGCGCACGGCGTCCAGGACCTCCTGACCATCGCGGTCGACAACCTCGACCGGGCCAACATGGTCGTCGCGGTCTCGGCCGGCAACGATGGCCCTGGCCCGTTCACGCTCGGCTCACCCGGCTCCGCCGAGCGCGCCCTGACCGCCGGCGCGAGCGCCGTCCCACACTTCGTGGGTGCGTCGCTCACGGTGGCCACCGCATCCTCGCCGTTCTTGGTCGCGGCCGGCGACTTCACCACCGTCGCCGCCGACCTGACCGCACCGCTCGGTGTCGTGACCGGCACCACGAACGGGTTCAGCGACGCCTGCGCGGCGCTCCCTGCCGCAAGCCTGACCGGGAAGATCGCTGTCGTGTCCCGCGGCGCCTGCACCTTCACCACCAAGGTGCGCAACGCGCAGAACGCTGGCGCGGTCGCGGCCATCGTGGTGAACAACGTTGCCGGCGACCCCACCGCCATGGCCTCCGACGGCACCGACCCGGCTCCGGTCATCCCGGCGTACATGGTCGGCGGCTCCTACGGTGCCTCGCTCATCCCGCTGAACGGCGAGTCCGCGACGATCGGGGCCGCGCTCGGCTACCAGCTGACGGCGAACGCGAACGTCATGGCCGGCTTCTCCAGCCAGGGCCCGGTGGACGTGAGCCTGCGCGCGAAGCCGGACGTCGTCGCACCTGGGGTCAACGTGCTCTCGTCCATCCCCATGGCCGACTGCACTGACGTCACCGGATGCTTCGCCTTCTTCAGCGGTACGTCGATGGCCTCGCCGCACCTCGCGGGGTCGGCGGCAGTCGTGCGTGGTCAGCACCCTGGCTGGTCCGCCGAGCAGGTGCGGTCGGCGATCGTGAACACCGCGACGCAGGGCGTGCTCAAGGACTACAAGACCGCGACCGTCACCAACGACGTCCTCGTCGTCGGCGCAGGTCTCGAGAACCTCGAGGCCGCGGTCAAGGCACCGGTCGTCCTCGGCCCGGTCAGCCTCGCCTTCGGCGGGGTCCCGGCGGGCAGCGGCCAGGCGCGCTCCAAGACGCTCACGGTCACCAACACCGGTGCCTCAGCGGCGACGTTCGCGCTGTCCGTCACCGACCAGCCGACCGGTGTCACCTACTCGCTCAGCACGTCGTCGGTGAGCCTCGCCGGCGGCGCCTCGGCGACGGTCACTGTGACCGCAACGGCTGCCAAGGCGGCACCGACCGGCTTCAAGCAGGGATTCCTCCGCGTGAAGAAGGGCGGGGTCGAGGTGGCCCACGCGGTGCTCCTCACCGTCACCAAGTAGCAGGCGGCTGAACGTCGGGAGGGCCGGCACCGCGGAGCGAGCTCCTGGTGCCGGCCCTCCCAGCGTCCGCACCAGGAGTACGCCGGACGTTCGCCCGCCGTTCGTGCGGGCGTCTGCGCGCACAGAGTCGAGCCGGTCACCGTGGGTGCATGACCAACCGATGGGTGGACATCGACGGCATGCACAACGTCCGAGACCTGGGCGGCGTGCCGCTCGAGGACGGCGGCACGACTGCGTTCGGTGTCGTCCTTCGTGGCGAGACCGTGGTGCACCTGACCTCCGAGGGCGTCGACCGCTTTCGCGGGCTCGGCATCCGGCACGTGCTCGACCTCCGCGAGCCGGACGAGCGCGAGGTCGACGGCGACGGTCTGCTCGAGCCTGACTACCAGCGCAGCGACATCCTGCACGAGCTCGTGCCGCTCGCTCGCACCAGAGTCGAGGACGACCCCATCGGTCGGGTGCTCGAGGCAGCCACGATCGGCGACCGTTACGCGGTCTACCTGCACAATGGCGGCTTCCGTCTCGCCGACGCGCTCGCGCGCACGGCCTGGTCGCGCTGTGCGCTCTACGTGCACTGCGCCGTGGGCAAGGACCGCACCGGCATCGTGAGCGCCCTGCTGCTCAAGCTGGCCGGCGCCGACGACGACGCGGTGGTCGAGGACTACCTCCTGACGGCCGAGCGGCTCGTGCCCGTGCTCATGCGTCTCGGTGCGCGCCCGGCGTACCCCCATCTCGCGGCGCCGGACTGGTCCGCCCAGCAGCCGTCGGAGGAGTCGATGCGGCTCTTCCTGGGCCACCTGCGCGCTCGTGGCGGCGCGGCCCACTGGCTGCTCGACCACGGCGTCGACTCCGAGACCCTCGCGCTGCTCGTCGGTCGCCTGCGCGGTGAGCCGGTGAGCGTCCGTCGCTTGGACGACGCCGACCGCCGACTCGTCGGCTAGGGCTGCCGCCCGGTCATCGCGCGCAGGGTGATGCCAGCCGCGCCCTGAGCCACGCGCAGCTGCGTCGAGAGCATCCATCCCCAGCCGAGCCGACCCCGACGGGACCAGACGAGCCGGCTGGTCGCCGCTGTGTCGCGCAGCGCGCCGCCGACGGTGGGCTCGCGGGTGATGCCCACCCGTACGACGTCGAGCCACGGCCCCTCGGTGATCGAAGGCTGGGGCACGGGCCTGCCGACACCGACGAGATCGAGGTAGGAGTCCAGGATCGCTACGCCGGCGTCGTCGATGGACAGCCACGACCCGAACGCCCGCACGTTGACGTCGATGAGCAGCGGGCGGCCGTCGTCGTCGCGCACGAAGTTGAGGCACCAGATGCCCGTGTAGCCGATGGCCGCGATGAGTCGCTTGGACGCAGCCAGGGCGGTGGCGTCGTCGATGAGGCGGATCGACACCGGCGGTCCGAGCGGGTCGGACGGGCTCGGCGTGCGCTCGTACGCGCCCTGCACGAGCACCTCGCCCTCTCGCGCCACGCCGCAGGTGCCCAGCGTGCCGCCAGGGTGGTAGCGCTCGAGGTAGACGCGGTCGCCGTCCGACGACACCGCGCGCACCGCCTCGGCGAGCTCCACCTCGTCGGCAGCTACCCGCACGGACATGCCGCCCGCCCCGAGAGATCCCTTGACCACCACGGGAAAGCGGTCGGTCGTGAGATCGGTCGAGGTGTGCGGGACGGCGACCTGCGCGGACGTGGCCAAGCGCCCGACCTCGAGCTTGTCGACGACCTCGCGCAGCTCGATGCCGGCTCGCACCTTGGTGAGCGACGGGTTGGCCCGCCACTCCTCTGTGGCCGACAGTCGCGCCAGCATCGGCTCGGTGGCGTGCACGTCGATGGTCGGATGCCCGAGCACGCTGGCCCGCAGGGCGCGGGCCTGCGTCGTGTCGGAGAAGAAGTCCGAAGGGAGGGGCAGGCTCGGGCCGATCAGGCGGTCGACGGCTCGCTTGGCGGCGCGGGTGCGGCCGGTGTGTGCAGGCCGCAGGTAGAGCACGTCGACGCCGCGTTGACGCAGCGCGGCGTCGAACTCACGGAACGAGTCCGAGACGTGCAGGTCGACGATCACGACCCGCGGAGGCGCGGCGCGTGCACCCGTGTGCATGTACCCCCCCGCGGCCGGAACCGGCGACAGGCGCACAGATCCTTGAGTGTGCGGTCAAGACTCCCGCATCAAGGTAACCGGCAGGTAAACAGCCCCGGGATCCCGTGTTCTGAACGGGCATTCTGGATCGAATCCCCGACCACGGACCGCGCAACCTGTGCCCCCGACCTGCCGAAGAACAGGGAGAGAGGCTGCCAGCAGGCGGCCGTCAACGGGGGTTGCTCACATGCACGTCGATGGCGATCGTGTACCGGTGGTCGCACCGCCGCTCCTCGCGGCCTGCGTGGTCGCGCTCCTGCTCGAGCCGCTGCGGCCGCTCTCCGTGCCGCAACCGCCGATGAGTGCTGCACCCTGATCCGACCGTGCACTCTGCGAGGCTGCCGGCTCCGGCAGGATGGTGCGGAGGCGCTGCAACGCGCGCCCGCCGTCTCCGCCTGAGAGGGAGCCATGAGCCTGCTCGACACCACGACCGCCGAGGGCGCTGCGCACCTCTCCTGGCTCGACTCCGAGGTGGATCGCCTCCTGGGCTGGGCGGCCGGTTCTGAGCTTCCCGATGGTGGCTTCGGGTGGCGCTCCGACAACGGCAGCATCGATCGCGCGCGCGGCCGTCAGCTGTGGATCGGATGCCGCATGGTGCACTGCCTCGCGCTAGGCGCGCTTCGCGGTCGCGAGGGCGACGCCGCAGCGGTCGACCGTGGCCTGCGTGCGCTGACGACGGACTACCGCGACGAGGTGAACGGTGGCTGGTTCGCCGATGCAGACGCGCGGGGGAGCGGTCGCAAGGAGGCGTACGGGCACGCCTTCGTGGTGCTGGCGTCGGCGAGCGCGCACGTGGCGGGCCGGCCCGGTGCGCGCGAACTCCTCGACGAGGCGCTCGCGGTGGTTCTCGAGCACTTCTGGGACGACGACGCGCGGATGCCGTACGAGTCGTACGACGTCACGTTCGGCGAGCGCGAGGACTACCGCGGAGGCAATGCGTCGATGCACCTCGTGGAGGCATTCCTCGCGGCGTCCGACGCCACGGGCGACCGCCAGTGGCGTGATCGCGCTGTCGACGTGTGCGTTCGCATGATGACAGCGGCGCGAGCCAACAGCTGGCGCATCCCCGAGCACTTCGATGCCGACTGGCAGCCACTGCCCGACTACAACCTCGACGAGCCGCGGCACCCGTTCCGCCCGTACGGCGCAACACCGGGGCACGCCTTCGAGTGGGCTCGACTCCTGCTCACGCTGCGCGCGGCCGACCCGCAAGCGCCCGCCTGGCTCGACGACGCGGCGCGCAACCTGGTGGAGACCGCACGGGCCGACTCCTGGGACGACGAGATCGGCGGCTTCGTGTACACCACCGACCAGGCTGGCGAGCCGGTGGCGCGCGAGCGCTTCCACTGGGTGGCGTGCGAGGCGATCGGGGCTGCCTGGGCGCTGCACGTCGCGACCGGCGATGCCCGCTGGGTCGAGTGGTACGCCGAGGTGTGGGACTTCGCGATCGCGCACTTCGTCGACCTCGACGGTGTCGGCGGCTGGCGGCACGAGGTGTCGGCCACGAACGAGCCGGTGGCGCTCACCTGGGTCGGCAGGCCCGACGTCTATCACGCGCTGCAGGTCGTCCTGTTCCCGCCGCTGCCGCTGGCGCCGGGCCTCGCCGTCGCCGTCCGCGACCGCGCCTCCGACTGATCGGTCCGACCTCGTCGACCCCGGGGTTGACTGTGGGACTGTCGGCGATATATCGTCGAGCCATCGCGATGGATCGACCGTCGCTGACGGACCCGAGGGATCGGGTCACGAAGGAGATGCAATGACTGCGACAGCAGATGCAGCCAGCTGGGGGCCCGGGTTCCACCCGGGCGTCCGCGGCTTCGAGTTCCCGGTCGAGGAGGTCAGGCGCCGCATGAAGGCGCACATGACCGGCCGAGGCCGGCACGGCCAGTGGGGCGGGCCCATGGGCCCGCGCAGGGGATGGGGCCCCGGCCCCGGAGGTCCCGGCGGTCCTGAGGGTGGGTGGCCGTTCGGCCCCGGCCCCCGTGGACGCGGGGGCAGGGCGGGTCGCGGCGACGTCCGCACCGCCGTCCTCGCGCTCCTCTCCGAGGAGCCCCGTCACGGCTACCAGATCATCCAGGAGATCACCGAGCGCAGCGGTGGGGCGTGGAAGCCCAGCCCAGGCTCGGTCTACCCGGCCCTGTCGGTCCTGCAGGACGAGGGCCTCGTGGACGACGAGAAGGTCGAGGGCAAGCGGGTCTTCTCGCTCACCGCGGCCGGACGTACGCACGTGGAGGAGCGCACGGACGAGCTCTCCCGCGTGTTCGACCTGAACTCGGCCGAGGCCGAGGACGAGGGCGTGAGCGACCTGCGTCAGCTCATCGCCGGCGTCGCGGCCGCGTCCTTCCAGGTCGTCCAGGCCGGAACCCCGGAGCAGCTGGCGCAGGCGCGCGAGGTGCTCAAGGGCACACGGCGCGACCTCTACCGCCTCCTCGCCGAGGACGAGGACGGGTCATGAACCCCGATCCGGTCGGGCGCCCTCACCGGGCGTCCGACCGGATCACCCGTTGCGCCCAGCCCGCAGGTTCTCGACCGCGCCACCTGGGTGGTCCGCGATCATCGAGCGGGTCAGCGGGACGACGTGGCCGCCGGAGCGCTCCGAGCGGCGACCTGACACGTGCTCACACCCCGATTTCACCGGCTCCGCGCTCCCGGCTGTCATGATCGGTAGGTGGCGACCGAGGACCAGCAGCAACCCGCGCCGCCGCCCGCGCCGGCCGAGTCGCTGCCTGCCACGACAACCCGACCGGCGTCGGCCACGGGGCTGCTTGCAGGGCTCGTCGGGCTGATCGTCGGCACCGTGACGGTGTTCCTCTCCACGTCGTGGAGCCTCGAGCCCTACGAGCGCGCGCTCGTCGTGGCGCTCGCCACCGCCGTCGCGATGGTCGTGATCGAGATCGGCTGGAACCGGGTTCACCGGTTGCCCTCGACCGGTCTGGCACCCAAGGCCATCAACGACTGGGACGTGAAGCGAGTCCTGCAGAAGCTCGTCGCCTTCTGGGTGATCGTCCTCGTTCTGGTGGCGGCGTACTTCTGGCTCATCCCGGAGTATCAGGGCGACTTCTACCTCCCCTTCAAGCAGGCTGCGCTGCTCGTGCTGCCGTGGCTGCTCCTGGTGTCGCCGTTCTACGTCGCCTACGTCGACCGGCGTCAGCTCGAGCCAGAGGACGGGTACGTCGACCTCTACCTGGCCATCACGGGCCGCATGCCCGTCGACCGCTCCCAGCTGGTGCTGCTCGGTCAGGGCTGGCTCGTCAAGGCGTTCTTCCTGCCGATCATGTTCGTGTTCCTCACGTCCAACATCGAGTCGACCCAGGTCTCGGTGCTCTCGGGCGCCTTCGACAGCTTCCAGAACTTCTACGATCTCGCCTACAACCTCTTCTACCTGTGGGACGTCATCCCCGCCCTCGTCGGCTACGCGCTGACCCTGCGGCTGATCGACTCCCAGATCCGCTCGGTCGAGCCCACGCTGCTGGGCTGGGTCGTGTGCGTGGCGTGCTACCCGCCGTTCTGGGCCGGCATCACCTGGACCTACGTCGCCTACAACGGCGACGAGCTCTACTGGGCCGACTTCACCAGCGGCATCCCCTGGCTGAACGTCCTCTGGGGCAGCACGATCCTCGCGCTGCTGGTGGTCTACGTGTGGGGCACGGCGATGTTCGGCACGAGGTTCTCCAACCTCACCCACCGCGGCATCCTCACGGGCGGACCGTTCCGCTGGGTGAAGCACCCGGCGTACCTCTCGAAGAACATCACCTGGTGGCTCATCTCGGTGCCGTTCCTGACACGGGGAGACTGGGCGCTCGCGCTGAAGTCGAGCCTGCTGCTCGGTGCGGTGAACGGGATCTACTACCTCCGCGCGCGGACCGAGGAGCGGCACTTGAAGCGCGACCCGGTCTACGTCGCGTATGCGGCGTACGTCGACGAGCACGGCCTGTTCGCGCACGTACGCCGTCTCCTCGGCGTCCGGCGTCCTCGCCCGGTCGCGGTCGACCAGGGGGACTGAGGTCGGCGCGCCCGGAGGGACTCGAACCCCCAACCAGCCGGGTAGAAAAGTGGCGTTCGCCCTGGTGCACCGACTTGCGCAATCCCGAGCAATGACAGGCCATTTCGTCCGTAGGTGTTCATGGGCGTCCCCGTGGGATCGCGGCCGTTGGCGTCAGGGTTGGCGTCAAACGATCTTGGCCTAGGCCACCCAATTGGTAGGCGCGTGGTCTGGGCCGAGCCGCGTCATTGGTCGGGGTCCCCGGCGCCAGCCCGCGTCGACCGAGTCTGCTTGACCCAGCCGCGCAACGAGTCCGGGACGAGCCCGACCTGCGGCACTATCCGCTGCACAGCGGCATTCAACGACAACTCCGGCTCCTCCGCCATGGCCTCGTTGACCAGACGGATCGCGTGCTCACGCAGCTCCTGCGAGTACTTCCTTGGTGCATGCACGACCCCACCCTTCGTGGGTTCGGACCCTCGATCAATCCCAGGACGGTTCAGCCAGAGTTCAGTGCTCAGGGACGGCGGTCAGCAGAAGGGCCGGCGTCGGATGGGGCCAGTAGGTTAAGTGCATGCTTCGACGGTTTCTCTACCTAGACGACGCTGCCCTCACCGAGTACGTGACGGCGCTTGAGGGCGGCCTTACGACGGAGGCCACCACACGCTCGACGCGGTCTGGATCGGCGGCTGCTGGTGTTGATGCCAAGTTGGTCCGAGCGTCGGGCGAAAGAGCGCGCGAGAACGAGGAGACGCGCACGTTCTCCGACACCCCGGAGTCGCGGTTCGACAGACTGCTGCGCGCGGGGGCGGCAACCCCGGAGGACCTTGGATGGGTTGAGGTCGTGCAACCCGATATTGATCTCGCGGACATCGGCGTCGGGGCAATGATCTCTTGGGAGTGCGAGGTCTTCGTACCGGACATCATCCAGACCTTGGCCCGGTCGGGTGAGGCTATGAACGCGTTGAGCACGATTCAGGAGCTGCTGCCGCTGGCGGCGGACTTGGGGCTCAAGACAGATGGGCTCCCCTCGCGCGCTGAGATGCGTGCGGCCTCACGATTCATCAGCGGCATTGGCGCGAGCCTTCTGGTCGTGGGGGAGGACGACGACACGGAATGGCGCGTTGCGGGACGGCTCGAGGATTCGTGTATCAGGGGGTCTATGGACGGCAGGGCGCGCATCGTCGGCAAGGTCTCCAGCGTCGTACAGGTCGGCCAGTGGAAGCCATACGTCACCTTCCCCGGCATGAACCTGCTCCCGCGGGACGAGCGCCGGAAACTAGAGCGCCAGCCACCTGCGAGTGGCAAAGAGGCGGAGTACCTCCCTGGGCCGGCGGTCATGCTGGACGTCCTTGCCGTCTACCGCTAACTGGCCGCAAGCACCATGGGCCACCTGGCGGATTCGATCATTCTGCATCGGGTGCTTCGCCCGCGGATTCCGCTTTGAATCGGCGCCAAAGCGCCACGGCTTCTGTCAGCAATTCGTCCGGATCCGGACCGGAGATCCACTGACCCGGGACTGCCCCCGCTTTGGTTGACACTCGGGGTTTGCGTTGATCAGGCCGCTGTTGCGGCCCGGTAGATCATCTCAAACTCGACGGGGGTGAGCCGACCGAGACCTCGCTGGCGACGTCGGCGGTTGTACTTGGTCTCGA
>JBBQAY010000016.1:0-48505 GCA_038316965.1 Candidatus Nanopelagicales bacterium | reverse complement strand
AGACCAAGTACAACCGCCGACGTCGCCAGCGAGGTCTCGGTCGGCTCACCCCCGTCGAGTTTGAGATGATCTACCGGGCCGCAACAGCGGCCTGATCAACGCAAACCCCGAGTGTCAACCAAAGCGGGGGCAGTCCCCCATTCGTGTTTCAGCGGTGTGTGTGGAGGTCCCACTGGGATCGGGAGGTCCACCGCGCCGCCACGACCCTCCGCGGCGAAGCCGCCGTCCCGGTCGTCGGCTCTGCGCCCCGCGGGACGGATCCCGGCACCTCCGGCCACATCCGATGACCACGTCAGACAAAGGCGTGGACACGTCAGATGGATGCCCAGGGTGGTTTCGCTCTACGTCAGCGCAATTGCCCACTGGCAGAAGCCGGGGGATGCACAATCGGCTTGCCCGGTGACCACCAGTTCGTGGCAGGTCACGCTTCGTCCGAGTACACCCGAGGAGATCCCGTGCCCGCGATCGACCTGTCTACCGGTGTCACCTTGTCGTATCAGGATTCTGGGCAGGGGCGACCGCTGATCCTGCTGCACGGGGTCTGTATGTCGAACCGCTTCTTTGAGCGCAACCTTGAGCCATTGGCCGCACATCACCGCGTCATCGCTCCCGACTTCAGATCCCACGGTGACTCTCCAGCGGTGGAAGGCGGGCACACGGTCGAGCAGTACGCACGCGACCTGCGGGCCTTGATCGAAGCTCTCGAGCTTCGCGATGTGGTTCTCGTCGGGTGGTCGATGGGAAGTCTGGTGGCTTGGGAGTACCTCTCGCAGAACGTCGAAGACTCCGAAGTAGCTGGCGTCGTGATCGTGTCGCAAGGACCGTCCGATCTCACCCAGGAGGGCTGGGACTACGGCATTGCGGATATGGCGGAACTGCACGAGTACGTCCGTCTCTGCCAGGACGACTTCGGTGGCTTCTTCGAGGGGTTCGTGCCACTGATGTTCAAGGACGAGCTCGAGGCTCACCAGAGGGACGTCTTCCTCGCGGCGATCTCGTCTGTGGGTGCCAATGCGGGGTCATTGATCTTGCTCGATCAGACCTTGCGTGACTACCGGGCGCAGATTCCGACGTTCGCGGTGCCGCACCTGCTGGCATGGGGTCAGGACGAGAAGGTCGTTCCGATGGCGTCCTCGGACTGGCTGCTCGCGCAGCTCCCGAACGCGCAGCGGGAGGTCTTCGAGCAGTCAGGGCATTGCCCGATGTGGGAAGAGCCCGACCGGTTCAACGCGGTCATTTCCGAGTGGGTGGCCGGTCTGGGCTGACAGCGAGGGAGGACGAAGGTGGCCTGGACTCGTGGCGGTCCAGTTCAGAAGCGCTGCTCGTTGATCGCGAGCTTGTCAGTCACGGCTGCAGTGAGGTCGACACCGAGCACATCGCACAGCCGGATCAGGTAGATCGCGACGTCGGCAGCCTCCAGCCGCACAGCCTCGAGAGCGTCACCCGACAACGCCGACGACTCCTCCGGCGTCAGCCACTGCAGCTCCGCCGCAAGCTCACCGGCCTCGCCGCAGATCGCCATGGCCAGGTTCTTGGGCGTGTGGAACTGGTGCCAGTCGCGCCTGTCCGCGAAGTCGCGGATCGCAGCCTGAAGTTCTGCAAGGTTCGACACGACGTTCACCCTTCCGTCCACCGGACGGTTGCCGGTCGCCGCTATGGTGCCACCACCAGTTAGTGCGGCCCGACGGGCTTCCGCGTACGCGTCACGCGTCCGGACATGCCCCCACCCGCGCGAGTCATCGCGTGCTGCGTGGGGGAACTCCTCGTGTCTCTTCTTCGGCTGTCTGCCGAGAGCCTTCGAACGTCTGCCGTCGAGCAGATGCTTGTGCAGAAGCTCGAGCAGCAGTTCTCCTTCTCCATGGGCCACAGGGCGTCCGCGGGTGAAGTGCGTTCATGGTCGGCGAGCCTCCCCGTGCTCGCACAGGATCTCTGTGACGCCGGGCTGCAGCAGGTCGAGGTGCTCGTCGAGCACCGGCTCCCGCTCTCCAGCAAGCGCATCGACGCCCTCATCGCGGGCGTCCACCCCAGCACGGGGCGCCCGTCGTACGTCGTGGTGGAGCTCAAGCAGTGGACGCACGCCAACCCGGTGCCGGACGCTGACGACCTGGTGCAGATCGACGCGTACGGCGATCGCCCGGTGCTGCATCCGCTCGAGCAGGTGCGTCGGTACGTGTCGTTCCTCGAGCAGTTCACGCGCTCGCTTGAGCAGGAGCCCGATGCGCTCGTGGGTGCGGCGTACCTCCACAACGGCGACGAGCGAGACCTCGGCTGGCTGCGCGACTCGCCCGAGACGGCGAAGGCGCGGCTGTTCACGAAGTCGGGCCGCGGCGCGTGGATCGACTTCCTCCAGAGCCGTCTCGCACCGCAGCCCGGGCGCATCGCCGCAGACCAGCTCCTCTCCTCGCGCATCGCACCGAGCCGGCAGCTGCTCGCTCTCGCGGCCGCGGAGATCAAGAGCCGCGAGCAGTTCGTGCTGCTCGACGAACAGCAGGTGGCGTACTCGCTCGTCCTGCGCGCGGTCGAGAAGGCTCGCGCCGGCAACGGCAAGACCGTCGTCCTCGTCACCGGCGGACCTGGCAGCGGCAAGAGCGTGATCGCGCTGAGCCTGCTCGGCGAGCTGTCGCGCCGCGGCTACGCGAGCGTCCACGCGACCGGGTCCAAGGCCTTCACCGAGACCTTGCGTCGGGTGGCCGGCAAGGGCAGCAGCCAGGTGAAGAGCCTCTTCCTCTACTTCAATTCGTTCATGGACGCGAACCCCAACGACCTCGACGTGCTCATCAGCGACGAGGCTCACCGCATCCGCGAGACGAGCGCCAACCGCTACACGCCAGCCCGCCTTCGCACAGGTGCGCCGCAGATCGACGAGCTGCTCGACGCCGCTCGCGTCCCTGTCTTCCTGCTTGACGAGCACCAGGTGGTGCGACCAGGCGAGATCGGGAGCGTCGACGTCGTCATCAAGGCCGCGCAAGACCGTGGCATACCCGTCGAGCGTGTCGATCTCGACGCACAGTTCCGATCGGGTGGCTCGCGTGCATACGAGCACTGGGTGCTGCGGCTCCTCGATCTCGAGCCCGGCGGTCCGGTGGCGTGGGGGGGCGATGAGCACTTCGAGCTGCGGGTCGCCCACAGCCCCGAGGAGCTCGAGCAGATGCTGGCCCTCGAACAGGACCGGGGTGCCACCGCACGCATGACGGCAGGCTTCTGCTGGCCCTGGAACGATGCAGCCAACGGCCGCCTTTCGGACGACGTCGTCATCGGAGACTGGAAGCGTCCGTGGAACAACAAGGAGGAGCGCAAGCTCGGCGACATCCCCGCGCGCAGCCTCTGGGCGTCCGAGCCAGGCGGCTTCGGCCAGATCGGATGCGTCTACACGGCGCAGGGCTTCGAGTACGACTGGAACGGCGTGATCCTCGGCCCCGACCTCGTGTGGCGCGGCGACCGTTTCGTCAGCGACGTCCGCGCATCGAAGGACCCGGCCTTCCGCGGCAAGGGCGGAGCCGACTTCGATGCGTTCGCCCGCAACATCTACAAGGTGCTGCTCACCCGCGGCATGCAGGGCACGGTCGTCTACTCCACCGACGCCGAGACCCAGGCCAAGCTCCGCGCGCTGATCGGCTGACATGCCCGGGCCGTGATGCCGACCCACCTACCTGTCTAGGTCGTCCATCGAGCGGATGATCTGAGGTGGATCTTCCAGGAGTTGGTTCACCTGACGTACTTGGGCTGCCAGCGGGTCGAAGTCTACAGACGCCATTCGCGACACAACGGCGAGCGGCACCCGGTAGAGACTGAGTTGCTGTGGTGTCGGCTGGGCCACTTCTCGGCGCTCAAGTCCGAAGTCCTCAAGGTAGGACTCTTGTGTCACGACGAATGCTTGCGCAGCTAGTCGGTCGCCTTCTCGGTAGACGACGATCTTGAAGTACTGCTTGGGGATCGCGACGCCTTGGAGGATCGGATCGGGAACGCGGCTGTTGTCCGGCTGAAGCTTGCGCTCGCCGTTCGACAGGCGGGTACTCCGTGGACCGTCGAAGATCGGCCCGTTGAAGATCAAAACGCGACCTTCGTCGCCCTTCAGAGCGGCCCAGCTCTCGATCCGTCGCCACACGGCATGCTCGTTGAAGGCCACGCTCTGCGGAGCGCAGTTCGTGAAGAAGAACGTATCCAGACCATTGCGAAGCGGCTCTGTGCCCCAGCGAGCGTCATCGAACGAGGTCAGGTGGCCTCGGTCGAACATCCGCTCCCCTCGAGGTTGATCCTGGTGCTGATACCACTCGTTTCCGATCTGGCCCGTCGATCCAAGTTCGTCGCCGGCGACCACTCGCGGATCGGCGTGCCATGCATCTGATCGCTCGCCAGATCCTCGTTGTCGCCTGTCCAGATTCGCCGCCGACAACATCGGCAGCCTGCGGGCGCGACTCATCAGGACTGAATAGGTCCAGTACCGGAACTCGTGTCCACCTAGAAATGAGGAAGCCAGATCAGGTGCTCGATCCCCGTGGGGCGTAGGGAGAGGCACCCGGTGCCCAGCCCCGAGGAAGTCCGACTGGTAGCCCGGCCGGTCCTTGAAGTCCTGTGGCTCGAACGCCTGCAGTCCACGCTGTTGCTCCACGCCAAGCCCCTCGCTGCTCTGGCCGGTAACGGGTTTGCTCACGTAAAGTGGTTGGCCTCTCCCGTCCACGCGTGTCTGGGACGGTAGCGCCGTGCGTGTCCCGGGAGAGCAGTTTTGGGCCTCCTGCTCTGCAGCGAGCGCGCCACCCCGCATTCCCATGGCTCTCCCGCCCGCCACTGGTTCGGCGCGACCCGTCGCCAGGGACCTCGGAGCATGCTCGCCGCTAGGGTCGCTTCGGACGGGGGTCGCGGCTGCGAGGGGGAGACGGTGGCGAGCACGCTCGTCTCGACCAAGCTCCACATCCCGGCGCCGCGTCCCACGCTCGTCCCTCGCGACCGGCTGACGGCCAGGCTCGACGACGACGAGCGGATCGCGCTCACGCTCGTCTCGGCCGCACCGGGGTTCGGCAAGACGACCATCCTCAGCACCTGGCTCGCGGGCACCACCGACCGAGCCGTCGCGTGGGTGTCGCTCGACGAGGGCGACAGCCAGCCGTCGATGTTCTGGCAGTACGTCGTGGCCGCTCTCGGCACGGCCGTCCCGGGCGTCGGCGCCGGCGTCCTTCCGCTGCTCGAGGCCGGTCAGCCCGCGACGCCCGCGCTCCTCACCTCGGTGCTCAACGACCTCGCCGAGGCACCGCGGCGCATCACGCTCGTGCTCGACGACTACCACCTCGCCGACGGGCCCGACGTCGCCGAGGGCATGACGTACGTGCTCGATCACCGGCCGCCCAACCTGCACGTCGTCGTCGGCACGCGTGCGGATCCGCAGCTGCCGCTGTCGAGGCTGCGCGCCCGCGGCGAGCTGCTCGAGCTGCGGGCACGCGACCTGCGCTTCACGGCGGAGGAGGCCTCGGCGTACCTCACCGACGTGCACGGCCTCGACGTCGGGCCCGACGACGTCGCTGCGCTCGAGGCGCGCACTGAGGGCTGGGCCGCAGCACTGCAGCTCGCGGCGCTGTCGATGCAGGGGCGCGCCGACGTCGGCGGGTTCGTGGCCGGGTTCGCGGGCACCGACCGCTTCGTCGTCGACTACCTCGTCGACGAGGTGCTCTCGCGCCAGAGCGACGCAGTCCGCGACTTCCTCCTGCGCACCTCGATGCTCGACCGGCTCTGCGGCGACCTCTGCGACGCCGTCCTCGAGACCTCAGGCAGCGCAGCGGTTCTCGACGCGCTCGACCGCGCGAACCTCTTCGTCGTTCCGCTCGACGACGAGCGGCGGTGGTACCGCTCCCACCACCTGTTCGCCGACGTCCTGCGCGCGCACGTGCGCGCGGCGAGCGGCACCGCCGACCTCCCGGCCCTCCACGTACGAGCCAGCCACTGGTACGCCGATGCCGGCGAGCCCGTGGCCGCAGTACGTCACGCGATCGAAGCGGGCGACGTCGACTTCGCAGCCGACGTCGTGGAGACGGCCACACCCCGGCTGAGGCGAGACCGCCAGGAGGCGATCCTGCGCCGCTGGGCCGACGACTTCCCCGTCGACGTCCTGACCCGCCGTCCGGTGCTCGCCGTCACGTTCATCGGCGCCCTCATGTCGTGCAACGAGTTCGCCGCGGTCGCTCCCAGGCTCGACTCGCTCGCGAGCCAGCTGCCGGAGATCGAGCGACGCATCGCCAGCGGACCGGTCGCAGGCACCACGCTGGTCGTGGTCGACGAGTCGGAGCTCGCACGCATCCCGGGTGCGATCGAGCTCTACCGCGCCGGACTCGCTCTGGTCTCCGGCGACCTCGCCGGCACGCACCGCCACGCTGCCTTCGCGATCCAAGCCGCGCCGGAGAGCGACGACGTCGTGCGATCGGGCGCTGCGGGCCTGTCCGGCCTCGCGCACTGGGCGGTCGGCGACCTCGACTCCGCCTACGACCGCTACGACGTCTGCGTCACCGGGCTCCGCCGCGCGCAGCACCTCTCGGACGCGATCGGCTGCTACCTCACGCTCGCCGAGATCCGCGCGGCCCAGGGCCGGTTGCGCGCCGCCGACGCCGTCTACGCCGAGGCGCTGGCCCTCGCGCGCGGCACGGGCGGCGCGCCGGCACGCGGGATCGCCGACGTCCACGTCGGTCTCGCCGAGATCGCGCTCGAGCGCGGTGACCTCGACACGGCACGCACCCACCTCGACACCGCGCGGTCGCTCGGCGAGGAGCTCGCGCTCCCTCGGTACGCCGGCCGGTCACGAGCGGTGGCCGCACTGCTCGCCGAGGCCGAGGGCGACCTCGTCGGCGCGCTCGACCTCGTGACCGAGGCGCAGCAGGTCTACCTCGGCGACTTCTCCCCGAACGTCCGGCCGCTGCACGCCTCCGCTGCTCGGCTCCACCTGCGACTCGGCGACCTCGACGCCGCCGAGCGGTGGGCGCGCGACCACGGGCTCAGCGCGCAGGACGACGTGTCGTACCTCCGCGAGTTCGAGCACGTCACCCTGGCTGAGGTGCTCCTCGCCCGCCACGCAAAGCACGGCGACGCACAGGCCCTCATGGACGCCAACGCCTTGCTGCGCAGGCTGTTCGACGCCGCAGTCGACGGTGGTCGTGACTCGACGACCATCGACGTCCTCGTGCTTCAGGCGTTGGCGGAGAAGGACGACAGCGCCGCCCAGGACCTGCTCGACCTGTCGGTGCGCATGGCCGAGCCCGAGTCAGTCGTCCGCCCCTTCGCGCGTCACGGAGGACAAGCCGCGCCCGCCCTCACTGCGCTCGCAGCGATCCCCGGCTCGTCGCCGTACGCGACGACGCTCCTGCACGCCGTCGGCGGCTCACCGGTCGAAGAGTCAGCGGCAGCGGGCTCACTGGTCGATCCGCTGAGCCCGCGCGAGCTCGAGGTGCTGCGGCTCCTGGCCTCCGACCTCGACGGCCCCGAGATCGCGCGCCACCTGTTCCTGTCGCTCAACACCGTGCGCACCCACACCAAGAGCATCTACACCAAGCTCGACGTCACCAGCCGTCGTGCCGCCGTACGCCGAGGCCGCGAGCTCGGCCTGCTCGCCGGCTGACCGGCGTGCTCAGCGGTCGAGAGCCTGGCAGCTCAGCAGCGTGACCCCGAGGTCTCGCAGCCGCGCGAGGATCCCGTGCAGCTGCGCCTGGTCCTGCACCGGACCGGTCAGGCTGCTCGTGCCGTCGTCGGCCGCGTCCATCACGAGCCCGTCGAACCACTCCGACCACCGGTCGTCGAGCCTCCCCGCGACGCGGAGCTCGTAGACACGTCCGTCGGTCATGGCTGCACGACCACCTGAGGCCGCAGCGTGCGCCGCGCAACACGAGCCGGCCGCCGGATGATCCACTCGGCGACCGCCATCCCGATGACCCACGACGACGCCTTGGCCAGGTCGCCGCGGATGCCTGCGGTGCCGAAGATCGCGCCGCCGATCCCCTCGGTGATCGCCTGCGAGCCCGCTGCGAGAGCCACGACGTACGCGCGGATCATCCACGCGCGGTGTGTCGCGAGGTCACCGTGCCGCGCAGCCCGCACGCCGAGGATCAGCGCAGACGCCAGGAAGCTGCCGAACATGAGCCGCAGCACCCAGATCAGGTCGGTCGTGCCGGCGTGCCGCTCGTAGAACAGCGTCATCCAGATCGCGGACGCCGCGACGAGCAGACCGGCCACCGCGAGCACGCGCCCGGCGCGCCGGTGCCACCGCATGTGCCGACGTCGGAAGCCCGGCACCAGCTGCAGCGCGCCCACGAGCAGGAACGTGATCGACGCGACGATGTGCACGATCACGGGTGCCGGGAAGTCGGCGTACCGGTGGTCGGCCGGGATGATCGCCGGGCCACCCGCGACCTGGATGAGCCGCAGCACACCCGCCGCGACGGGGATGAAGCTGAGCAAGGCGAGCGACACGAGCAGGGGCCACGTGCGGGACGACCGGGGCGCGAGCCCCGGCCGACCCGCGTTCTGCACGGTGGTCATCAGACGGCGACGCGCTCGACGGCGCTGATCGAGGTGACCGGCGCGACGTCGTCGCTGGGGTTGCGGAAGAGCGAGACCCCGAGCCAGATCAGCGCGAGACCGGTGGGCACCGCCATCGGGCGGTTGAACTCCTCGGGAAGCACGGCGAGCGACATGGTCGCGAGGGTGGCGAGAGCGAGCAGGGCCGAGCCCCAGCGGGTGACGACGCCGGCGCGGAACAGCGCGATGCCGAACAGCACCCCGCCGAGCATGAATCCGATGCCGGCGAGGTTGAGCACGGTGGCCATCCCGCCGATGTCGCCGACCGGCGTACCCCCGAAGGCTGCCGCGACCACGTCCGACACGTACGCCGGGTTGCTCTGGGTCAGCGACGGCAGGACCGCGGCTGCGACCACCTCGACGCCGATCATCAGCAGGTAGCCGAGGCTGAACACGGCCGCACCGATGAGGCCGAGGAGGCCGATCTTGCGCACCTGGCGGAGGTAGAGGCCGGCGATGCCGACGAGCGCGAGCCCGGCCATGACCGCCTTGGCGGTGTTGCGCACGACCCAGTCGGTCGTCTCGACCGAGGCGACGTCCATCGCCGGGTGGTTGATCTGGACGGCGATGAAGATGGCCCCGGCGGTCGCGGCGCAGATGCCCGCCGCCCGGGTGAGGCCGGTGCTGGTGATCGTCATGTCGGGCTCCTGTCGTCGCGGCCGGACGGGCGTCCGGCGACATCGACGACGTTAGGAATCCAGGTGGTGACCCCGCATCACCACATGATGTGAGCCTGGTGGTGATCCCGGCGGGCGTGCCCGTCGACCAGCGCCTCGCACTAGCGCGCCGCATCCCCCCGGTCCCGACGACGGTTGACCGCATCCCTGCTCGAACCCAGGGCGACCCCGACTCCCGCGCCGAGACACATGCCCACGGCGATTCCGTCGCCTCCCGAGATGAGCAAGCCTGCGACCAGTCCGACCCCAGCGCCGATGGAGACACCGATCCCCGTCCAGTAGGTCGAGGACTTCTCCGGGTTTGCGCTGTGCACGGTCATCTCGCGTCATCACCTTCGGGTCACCTCCACCGTACGCCGTGCCGTTCCCGCCCAGGGCGCACGCGTAACGTCGTCCCCGACCATCGGGCGTAGTGTCGAACGTGGTGACGACCGTTGGCTGCCTCCCTCTGGAGGTCGCGCACTCGGAACCGCCGCAGGGGATCTGAGGTCTCCATGTCCCGCTTCACCGCATCGATGCGCATGTCCACCCGGTCCGAGCTGCTCTCGGGCATCACGATCCTGGCGACGTCCCTGCTGATGCGCGCCGTCGCGAGCGTCAGCGGCGTCGGCCTGTTCCGCGACTTCCTGGGCTTCTTCTCCGTTCTCCTGCTGCTCGCCGGAGTGGGCGTCGTCGTGGTCGGTCTCGTCCACCGGGTCACCCGCGCGAACGACGTCGACGGTGTCGACCCGATGTCGCGCGAGACGCTGATGGCTGCAGGCGCCGTCATCGGTGTGGGCATCGGATGCACGGTCGGCGCGGTGTACGGCGGTGCGCTGCCGATCGCCCTCGGCACGGCCATCGGTGCCGGCGCGGGTGTCGCGGCGGCGTTCCAGCTGGATCAGCGTGCGCACCGATCGAGCTGAAGGCGTGCGGTCGGAGGCGCTTGAGCTCTCGCTGCCGTTCACAGGACCGTGGCTGACCCAGAACAGCCCTGCCCGACGGATCCCCAGCCACGGGAGCGACCTGTTCGGCGAGCGATTGCCGTGGACTTCGTCGGTGTGGACGACCACCACCGGACGGCGCGCACCCATGACTGGCGGACCTGGTTCTCCACGGAGCCGCCCGAGCGGTTCTTCGCCGTCGTCCACCTCCAGGCGGGGTCGATCCGTGTGTCTGTAGGTCAGCAGGTGGCCGAGGGTGAGCAGATCGCCGGCTGCGGGAACTCCGGCAACTCGACCCAGCCGCACGTTCACCTGCAGACGATGGACAGCCTCGACCTCTCCGCGGCCCGAGGACTTCCGATCTCGTTCCGGCACCTCCGCGAATGGCCTCGTGGCGAGAAGGACTTCCAGATCGGGCGGTCGGGGATGCCCGGCGAGGGCTCGGTGGTGGAACCGATATAGGTGCCGTGAGGGAGTTCCGATGCGTCACCAGACGGGGTAGACGCTGAAAGTGCCTGTAGCGCAGACACGTACAGCGCCGGCATGTCTCCGGTGGCCTAGACCGAGCAGTGCATCGCCGCGAGGGCGCCAGGCTTGCGACAGGCGCGACTCACGATCAGGTGTACCGTCGAAGTGGTTGGGAATCTCAGCCGGTCCGGGTCGCGTTCGACTGTCCGCTGTCGCACTCGATGAGCGCTTCGCTCGTGCCGCACACCACGGTGATCGCCCGTGCGGGGTTCACCATGTCCGTCTCGCGTACCCAGTCCTTCGCCGTCCCTACCCCCGAGCTGGCCGACGTCCTGCACTTCCTCGGGCACGCGTGCCCGCTGGGGTGCGGTCGCGCATCCGACGAGCTCGGCGCGACCATATGGCTGACACGGCGAGGTCTCCCGATCGCGGGCAGGGGCTACCCGACCCTTGTCGTGGTCGACTCGAGCGCGTCGCTCGCGCCGCCCAACCGGTCCAACGAACTTGTCCGCTACGTCGACCGCTGCGCCCGCACCGACGGCGTACGCGTCCGTGAGCGTCGCGCATCCGACATCGTGACCACCCCCGTTCTCTTCTGACCCCAGAGGTTCTCGCCGCGTCCATCCGGCCGCGACACGTCCGCACGAGGAGTTGACGACGATGAGCACCACATCCGACCAGACCACGCCCACGACGCCCGAGCAGAAGCCGCCCCTGGCCGATCGGGTCGACGCGGTCGTCGACAACGCACAGGTGAAGCTCGACGCGGTGGTCGACAAGGCACAGGTGAAGCTCGACGCCGTCGTCGACGCCGCCCAGGACAAGGCACGTGCAGCAGGCGAGCACGCGGCCGCCAAGCGGACCGAGATGAGTGACGGGGCGAAGCAGCACGCCGTCGACGCCCTCGACGCCACGCAGGCGAAGGTGGACGAGGTTGTCGACAAGGCCAAGGAGAAGCTCGAGAACTGACCTGCCGCCACGTCCGCCGTGCACGCCGTCGTGCTGAGCCGATCCGCGACGACGCTGCACGGCGCTAGATGGCCGCCCGAGCCCGATCCGGTGGCACGGCGTACAGTCACGAGCAGAACCACCTCCTGATCGACCTCGAGCTTGGACCCGCGATGACCGGCACGGATTCATCCGACGCAGTCTCCGGCTCGACGAACCCTGTGCCGCGGCCTCGCGAGAGCTCTGACGTCGCCGATCTCGAGGAGAGCCTCCGCGAGCTCGCCGCCCTCGTCACCGGGAGCCTGGGGCTGCAGGACGTGCTCGCGCACGTCGCCACCTTCGCAGTCGGCGCGATCCCCGGCGCGGACGGCGCCGGAGTAACCCTCCTCAGCGCCGATCGCAAGGTGGGTGACGTCCAGGTCCTCGCTGCGAGCCACCCGTTCGTGTCGGTGGTCGACGAGATCCAGTACTCCACGCTCAACGAGGGCCCTTGCATCACGGCGGCGCTCGAGCGACGCACCGTGCGGTCGGGATCCCTGGGTGGAGAGAAGATGTGGCCGCGCTTCGGCCCTCGGGTCGGACGCCTCGGCATCCACAGCGCGCTGTCGCTGCCGCTCCTGATCGACGACCGCGCGGTCGGCGCGATCAACGTGTACTCACGTGCGAAGGATGCGTTCGACGACCGCGCCGCGGAGCTCGGCGAGCTCTTCGCGACGCCGGCCGCGGTCGCCGTCCACAACGCGCAGATCCTCGCGCAGGCGCAGGAGCTGACGGCCCAGCTGCAGACCGCGCTGTCACGCCGGCCGATCATCGACCAGGCGATCGGCATCCTCCGCGGGCGCAGCGGCGGCTCGGCCGAGGAGGCTTTCGGCAAGCTCCGGGAGATCAGCCAGGCCGACCACGTGAAGCTCGTCGATGTGGCGCAGCACATCGTCGACGAGGCCGTGCGCCGCGCCCGGGCACGTCACGCGCATTCCTGATCAACGTCACATCCCTCGCACGACGTCGGCACCTCGCGGGCATGGTCACGGGACCCCGCCCCGGCGTAGTGTCGTTGTTCAGGGAGTCGAGCGACCCAGGCCCTGACCTGGTGTCACGGTTCCCTACCTCGCGCCGCGATCCGAGGCGCTCGGCATCGGTGCACACGACGCGGCGCCCGGGAGCGCCCCACGGAGCACGAGCCACGTGATCATCCCTCCGGCCCTGGCCGAGGACCTCGCGCTGCTGACCGAGGCGCTCGACGCCGACGGGGTCGACCTCGCCTCGACGCTGTCGTTGCTGGCGTCTGCCGTCGCGTACTCCGTCCCGTCGTACCTCGGCCTCTCGGTGTGGGTGAGCCCCGCCGACGAGCCCGTCGAGATCACCACGCTGGCAGGCGAAGCCGCGCGCGCAAGGATCCGCACGTCGTTGCGGATGCCCTTCTCGGACGATCCCTGGCAGTCGGCGCCGTCCGTCATGATCGTGCTGTACGCAGGCCTTCCCGGCGCCTTCGGCGACCTCGCGGCGGACCTCGCGTGGCTCACGCGGCGCGACCTGGGTGAGATCGGCCTGGACGTCGACCTCGGCGACGACGTCCGCACGAGCCGAGCCATCTCGCTTCGCGCCCGGTCGGCCATCGACCAGGCGATGGGCGTGCTCGTCGGGCGTGGTCGGACGCCGGGAGCGGCTCGGTTGGAGCTCGACGCTCTCGCCGAACGTGCGAGGACGGACACTCACGCAGCCGCTCTCGCCCTGCTCGGTGCCATGGCGACCGATGGCGGCGTGTCGAAGGACACTGACTAGGCCATTGCCGTGGCCCGCCGAGCTCAGGCCCCATCCGCGGTGTACTGTCGCAGCGTTGAGACAATCAACGAGTCCAGAGTGACCTCCGCCGTCCGCTGCGGAGCTCCAGGAGCATCTGCTCACGCCGGACGTCGGTGACCGCCCCTCGGGATCACCATGACCACCGCAACCACCCGCACAGCCGCTGACGCCGCAGTCGACTCCGACGTCGAACCGTCCCTGCCCTCGCTCGGTCCGGTGCTCGAGGGGCTCGGGCACGCCTGCTCTGGATCCTGTGGTCAGGCAGCCGACGAGCTGGGAGCCAAGGTCTGGTTCATCCGACGCCGCCTGCCGAGTGCAGGTCGTACCGACCCCACCTTGGTCGTGCTCGACGCCAGCGACTACGAGGGCCCGATGAGCAGGTCTCGCGAGCTCATGCGCACGGTCAACGCCTGCGTCCGCGAGGACGGCATCCGCGTGACCGAGCGGCGCATCGACGACTCAGGACGCGCGCTGGCCTCGGTGAGCTCCCTCCGGGGTGGCTCCTCGGTGCTCCGACTCGCGTCGGTCAGCCCGTTCCCTGCGCAGGTGCGGTCATGACCATCACCGCGCCGGCCGTGAGCGTCACGGCGACGATCCCGCGTCAGTCAGGACCAGCGATCACCGCGAGCCCGTCCGTCGGATGCCAGTTCTGCGGTGAACCGATCGAGATCGCCGCGTTCGTCCTCACCTCGCCGAAGCAGCGGATCCTGTCGGCCGCGTGCTCGAACTGCGGGCTGCGGGTGTCGGCAACGCTGCCGACAGTCGCGTCGTGGCACCGGGCCCAGGTCGGCCCGGACCGCGCGGGCGACCTCGCGCGCCGGCTGCGCGCCCGACGCGTAGCTCAGGGGACGGAGGCCATTCTCTCCCAGGCCCGCCCGGCGGACCGCTTCGAGGCCGTCGTGACGGTGAGGCCAGGCCCGTACTCGGGTCGCCAGGGGGCCTGAGGAGGCACGCGACGCCTGCGGCGTAGCGTGCGGGCCATGACTCTCCACGACGACCTCGTCACGCGCGCGCTGGCCTCCCTCGCTGCATGCGGCGCATCCGTGCCCGTCGGCGACACGCTGCTCAGCCGCTCACCCGTCGACGGCAGCACCTTGATCCCGCTCGGTGCGGCGAGTGCTGGCGACGTCGAGGCCGCCATCGGGCGTGCGCACGAGGCCTTCCAGGAGTGGCGCACGGTGCCCGCGCCCGTACGCGGTGCGCTGATCCGTCGCCTCGGCCGGCTGCTCGAGGACCACAAGGGTGACCTTGCCGACCTCGTGACCCTCGAGGTGGGCAAGATCCGGTCCGAGGCCCTGGGCGAGATCCAGGAGATGATCGACGTCTGCGAGTTCGCCATCGGCCTCTCGCGTCAGCTCGAGGGCCGCACGATGCCCAGCGAGCGCCCCGGCCACCGGCTCATGGAGACCTGGCACCCGGCCGGAGTCGTCGCTGTGATCTCGGCCTTCAACTTCCCGGCCGCGGTCTGGTCGTGGAACACCGCGCTCGCCCTCGTCTGCGGCGACAGCGTCATCTGGAAGCCGTCCGAGCTCACCCCGCTCACCTCGCTCGCCTGCAGCGCGCTGCTCGACCAGGCCATCGCCGACGTCGGCGCACCGACCTACGTGCACCAGCTCGTCCTGGCCGAGCGCGACGACTCCTCGGCCCTCATCGACGACACGCGGGTGGCCGTCGTCAGCGCCACGGGCTCCGAGCGCATGGGTGCCGAGCTCGCTCCCCGCGTGGCCGCACGCTTCGGCCGCACGATCCTCGAGCTGGGCGGCAACAACGCCGCGATCGTCACCCCGAGCGCCGACCTCGACCTCGCGCTGCGCGGAATCGTCTTCGCGGCCGCCGGTACCGCGGGTCAGCGCTGCACCAGCATGCGTCGCGTCATCGCGCACTCGTCCGTCGTCGACGCCCTCGTCGAGCGCATCGCTTCGGCCTTCTCTGGCCTGCAGGTCGGCAGCCCGCTCGACGACGACACGCTCGTCGGCCCGCTCATCAACCAGCGCGCCTACGACCGTCTGCAGGAGTCGCTGATCCGGGCGCAGGCGGACGGCGGCACGGTCGTCGTCGGTGGCGACCGCATCGACGTCGCCGGCGACGACTCGTACTACGTGCGCCCCGCCGTCGTGCGCATGCCGGCGCAGACCGAGGTCGTGCGCGAGGAGACGTTCGCGCCGCTGCTGTACGTGATGACGTACGACGACCTCGACGAGGCGATCGCGTTGCACAACGGCGTGCCGCAGGGCCTCAGCTCGAGCATCTTCACGCTGAACCAGCGCGAGGCCGAGATCTTCATGTCGGCCGCAGGCTCGGACTGCGGCATCGTCAACGTCAACATCGGCACCTCGGGCGCCGAGATCGGCGGGGCCTTCGGCGGCGAGAAGACCACGGGCGGCGGCCGTGAGAGCGGCTCGGACTCGTGGCGCGGCTACATGCGTCGCGCGACCAACACCATCAACTACTCGACGTCGCTCCCGCTCGCCCAAGGTGTGAACTTCGGATGAGCCGCGAGCTTCCCGACAGCGCAGCGGTGGTGATCGTCGGCGGTGGCGTGATGGGCGTCAGCGCTGCGTTCCACCTGGCCGAGGCCGGAGTTACCGACGTCGTGCTGCTCGAGAAGGGCGACCTCGCGGGCGGTTCGACGTCGCGCTCCGCGGGCGGAGTGCGCGCGCAGTTCTCCGACGCCGTCAACATCGCCCTCGGTGCGCGCAGCCTTCCGGCCTTCGAGCAGTTCGGCTCTCGCCCCGGGGCCGAGATCGACCTCCGCCAGGTCGGATATCTCTTCCTGCACACCGAGGCCGCCGGCCTCGCGGCCGCAGAGCAGGCGGTCGCGCTGCAGAACTCCATGGGCGTGCCCACGCGGCTCCTCACCGCCGGCGAGGCCGCGCGCCTCAGCCCCGGCGTCGTCACCGACGACGTCATCGGCGCCACTTTCCACGCCCGTGACGGCTACTGCAGCCCCGAGTCGGTCGTGCAGGGCTACGCCAAGGCCGCACGCGGCCTCGGGGCCACGATCCGCACCGGCATCGCGGTGACGGGCATCGAGACGAGCGGCAACGAGATCACAGCCGTCACCACGAGCGCCGGCACCATCCGCACGGGCGGCGTCGTGTGCGCGGCCGGGGCGTGGTCGCAGGCCGTGGGGGAGTGGGTCGACGTCGACCTGCCGATCGTGCCGCTGCGCCGCCAGATCCTCGTGACCGAGCCGCTGCCGGACGACCTGCTGCGGATCTTCCACGACGACATGCCCATGACGATCGACGCGGCGTCCACCTTCTACCTCCACCGCGAGGGGCCCGGTGTGCTCATCGGCATGTCGTACCAGGGGGAAACGCCGGGCTTCGACGAGAGCTACAGCGAGGAGTGGCTCGCCGATCTCGCCGAGGTGATGGAGCGGCGCGCGCCCGCGCTGCTCGAGGTCGGCATGGCGCACAGGTGGGCCGGCCTCTACGAGACGACGCCCGACCACAACGCCGTGATCGGTGAGGCGGCCGACGTCTCCCGGTTCGTGTACGCCGCCGGATTCTCGGGCCACGGCTTCCTGCAGGGGCCGGCGGTCGGTGAGGTGGTGCGCGACCTGTGGCTGGGGCATGAGACGGTCGTCGACGTGACCTCCCTGTCGGCCGAGCGCTTCGCCGCAGGGGCGCGCGTCCTCGAGCACAACATCGTCTGATGGCCGAGACCCCGCCGCGGCCCGGACTGGATGTGCCGCCCGACGTGCTCGACGTCGACCCCGAGCGGCTCCGCGCCCTCGGGCACTGGGTGGTCGACCGCACGATCGAGCACCTCACGACGATGCGCGACCGGCCGGCGCTCACGGTGGCCGACCACGACACGCTGCGCGCGGCGCTCGGTGGTCCGCTGCCGACGGCGCCCGGCGACCTCGAGGCCGACCTCGCCCTGCTCGCCGACGTCGCGCTGGAGCACCAGCAGCACGGCGATCATCCGCGCTACTTCGCCCGCGTGCCGGGCCCGTCGTCGTACGCCGCGGTGCTCGGCGACTGGCTCGCCACCGGCATGCAGGCGATCGCGTCCTCGTGGGGCGGCGGCTCGGGCACCGCCACGCTCGAGCTCGTCGTGCTCGACTGGATCCGCGAGGCCCTCGGCCTGCCCGAGGGCACGGCCGGCGTCCTGCTCTCGGGCGGTTCGATGGCGAGCACCACCGCCCTCATCACGGCGCGCGCCGAGCGCGGCGACGGCGTGCTCTACCTGTCCGACCAGACTCACTCGTCGATCAAGCGCGGCGCCCTCGCGATCGGCTGCCCCGCCGACCAGATCCGCGTCCTTCCCACCGACGACGGGTTCCGTCTCGACGCCGAGGTGCTCCGCTCAGCCGTCGAGGCGGACGTCGCCGCAGGGCTCACGCCCACGGTCGTCGTCGCCACCGCGGGCACGACCAACACCGGAGCGATCGACGACCTCACCGCCATCGCCGCCATCGCGCGCGAGCACGGGATGTGGCTGCACGTCGACGGCGCCTACGGCGGCCCGGCCGCGTTCTCCGATGGGCGCCATGGCATCTCGGGCCTCGACCTCGCCGACTCGCTCGTGCTCGACCCGCACAAGTGGCTGTTCCAGCCCTACGACGTCGCGTGCCTGCTCGTCCGCGAGCCGGGAGCGCTCGAGCGCACGTTCGCGATGCACCCCGAGTACCTGCGCGACTCGCAGGACGGCGCGGTCAACTTCCACAACCGCGGCCTCGAGCTCACCCGGCGTACGCGTGCGGCGAAGCTGTGGCTCACCTTCCGCACGTACGGCCTCCGCACGATCGTCGATGCGATCGACCGCGGCGTCGCCCTGGCCGAGCACGCCCAGGCGGTCGTCGAGGCCGATCCGCGGCTCGAGGTCGTCACGCCCGCGCAGGTCGGCATCGTCACGTTCGCGTCGCCGTCCCACACCGATGCCGACCACGTGCGCGCGGCCGCCGCGGTGACCCAGGACGGCTTTGCCGCTGTCAGTCCCACCGTGCTGCGCGGCCGCACGGTGTTCCGCCTCTGCACGATCAACCCGCGCACGACCCCCGACGACCTCGACCAGACGATCGAGCGGCTGGCCGCCGCCCTCGAGCCCTGACGCGTCCGGTATGCCGGACCTGTCGGTCCGGCAGGCGGGACGGAGGGTGACCCACCCGTGAACATCGAGGGATCCCCTTGACGTGGCCGACGTCCGCCCCTAGGAACGACGGTGGGAGGGCGGACGCCGTGCGATCGGTCGCGGCACGCCAGAGGCCTCGTGCACCGCCGCACCCGTGCGGCGTGGCGCGAGCACGAGTGGGGAGAACCACGCATGAGGAAGCGCACTGTCGTCGCAAGTGCCCTGGGAGCTGCCGCTGCGATGCTCGCCGCTGCTGCAGTCGCACCCCTGTCGCCGGCCGCGGCCGCACCGACCACGTACGAGCTGCAGATCCTGCACTTCTACGGCGAGTCGGGCCTGCTCGGGATCGAGACCGGCCCGGCGCTCGGTGCGCTGGTCGACCAGTTCCGCAGCGAGTACCCCAACACCATCACGCTGGCCGAGGGCGACACCTGGATCCCCGGCCCGTGGCTCGTCGCGGGCGCCGACCCGTCGCTGAACGCGGTCCCGGGAGTCCTCTCGACCGCTCTGGGTCGTCCGGACGTCGCGATCATGAACGCGCTCGGTGTCGATGCCTCGGCCCTCGGCAACCACGAGTACGACCTCGGCTCGCCGGTCGTGTCCGGTGCAGTCGCAGCGTCCGGCGCCTGGGTCGGCGCGCAGTTCCCGTTCATCACCTCCAACCTGAGCTTCGCCGGTGACTCCTCGATCCGTGGTCTCGCCGACGCGACGGTCGGCGGGACCGGCACGAACGCGTTCGCCGGCAAGGAGGTCACCGACATCAAGGGCAAGTTCGCGCCCTATGCCGTGAAGACCGTCAACGGCGAGAAGATCGGCATCGTCGGAGCCACGACGTACGAGCTGCTCAGCAAGACCTCGCCCAACGGCACCACGGTGACCGGTGCCGCCTCGACCAGCGACGCGGTGAAGATCCCCGAGCTCGCCGGCATCATCCAGACGACCGTCGACGCGCTCACCGCCGCAGGCGTCAACAAGATCGTCATGGTCGACCAGCTCGACACGATCGCCCGCAACGTCCTCCTCGCGCCGCTGCTCACCGGCGTCGACGTGATGGTGGCCGGGGGCGGCCACGAGCGGCTGGGTGACTCGACCGACACCGCCGTCGCCTTCAACGGCCACGACGCCGTCTTCTCCGACGACTACCCCGTGCTCAGCGCCGGCACCGACGGCGCCCCCACACTCATCGTCACGACCGACACCGAGTTCACCTACCTCGGCCGTCTCGTCGTGCCGTTCGACGCCGCGGGCGTCATCAACACCGCCGAGCTCGACCCGGCGGTCAACGGCGCCTACGCGGCCGTTGAGGCAACCCTGCAGGCCGCCTACAGCACCACTGACTCGGCCGCGACGATCATCTCGAACAGCGTCACCGGCTCGAAGATCCTGGCGATCACCAACGCCATCAGCGCCGTCGTCGCGTCCAAGGACGGCACGCTCTACGGCTACAGCAACGTGTACCTCGAGGGTGACCGCGTCTTCGGTCGCACCCAGGAGATCAACCTGGGCTCGCTGAGCGCCGACGCCAACGCCCGCGTGGCCGAGGCGGCGTACGGTGGCCTGCCCGTCGCCTCGATCAAGAACGGCGGCGGCATCCGCGCCTCGATCGGCTCGATCGACGAGGACGGCGGCAAGATCCCCAACATCGCCAACCCGCTCGCCAGCAAGCCGGCCGGCGCGATCTCCAAGCTCGACGTCGAGAACGCGCTGCGCTTCGACAACAAGCTGATGGCGTTCGAGACGACCCCGCAGGGCCTCGCGAACATCCTCAACTACGCGTCGGGCCTCTCGAGCGGTCCGAGCCAGCAGAACGGCGGCTACCCGCAGATCGGCGGCCTCCGCTTCTCGTACGACTCGACCAAGGCGGCCGGGCAGAAGCTGCGCAGCGCCGCGCTGTACGACGAGGACGGCCAGCGCATCGCGACGATCGTGCAGGACGGCATGGTCAACCCCGCCGCTCCGGCCGTGATCCGCATGGTCTCGCTCAGCTTCACCGCCAACGGCGGCGACGGCTACCCGATCAAGGTCAACGCGGAGAACTTCCGCTACCTGAAGTCCGACGGCACCCTGTCGACGGCTGTGGACGAGTCGCTCGACTTCACGTCGGCTGCGGCAGCGACCTCGGTCGGCATCACGCTCGCCGACATCCTCGGTGAGCAGAAGGCGTTCCAGGACTACCTGCTCGCCGAGCACCCGACGCCGGCAACGGCCTACGCCGTGGCCGACACCCCGGCGGCGCAGGACCTGCGGATCGAGATCCTCGCGAGCCGCAGCGACGTCGTCCTGCCGGTCGTCGCGGCGCCGTCGTTCGCCAACGGCGCGGTCGACTGCCGGGCGCGGGTGACCCTGTCGGGCATCTCGTTCGACGACCTCGGCCAGACCGGTGGCTCGTGGTCGGTCAACGTCGGCTGGGGCGACGACACCTCGACGGCGTACTCCACGTCGACCGAGGGCGCTCAGCCCAACCTCACCCACCGCTACGCGGCGCCCGGCGTCTACACGCCGGTCGTCACGGTCACGGCGGCCGACGGCACCGCGGTGTCGAAGGCGTCGAGCAATGCGGCGTCGGTTCGGCAGACCTACTCGATCGACTTCCGCGGAGATCTGCACGACTCCGAGGCGGGCGACATCGACGTCAACACGATCAGGGCCCGTCGCACCGTGCCGGTGAAGGCGACGATCTACGACGTCTGCACCCGGTCGTACGTCAACGACCCGGCCGCCGACGTCTCGATCGTCGTCGGCCTCGACTCCTCGGGCCCGGCGACGTCGGCCGGCGCTACCCAGATGGTCTGGAACCGCGCCTGGTACGTCCGTGGGGGTGGCTACTGGCAGTACAACCTGCGCAGCACCACCGGCACCGGCACGCCGATGCTCGTCGGCCCGCTCTATCGCACCGACCTCTTCGTCGGTGACGAGCTGGCGACGCGCTACGAGTGGGCGGTGCTGAAGGTCCGCCGCTGATGCAGCAGTGACGACGGCGGCCCCGCGGAGCGATCCGCGGGGCCGCCGTTCGTCGTCCGGTCAGTGCGACTCGCGGCTGACCTTCGAGCCGCTGGAGCCGCGCAGGAAGTCGAGGTCGGCGCCGGTGTCGGCCTGGAGCACGTGGTCGACGTAGAGGCGCTCCCAGCCGCGGGCCGGGTTCGCGTACGCCGCGGCCGCAGCGGCCGAAGGCTCGCGCGCGGCCAGCTCGTCGTCGGTGAGCTCGACGTCGAGGCGTCGGCCGCCGACGTCGAGCACGATCACGTCGCCCGTGCGGATCCGCGCGAGCGGCCCACCCGCCGCAGCCTCGGGTGCCACGTGCAGCACGACCGTGCCGTACGCCGTCCCGCTCATGCGGCCGTCGCACACGCGCACCATGTCGCGCACGCCCTGCTCGAGCAGCTTGGTCGGCAGCGGCATGTTGGCCACCTCGGGCATGCCGGGGTAGCCGCGCGGGCCGCAGCCGCGCAGCACGAGCACGGTGTCGGCGTCGACGTCGAGATCCGGATCGTCGATGCGCGCGTGGAAGTCCTCGATCGAGTCGAACACCAGGGCGCGGCCGCGGTGCTGCAGCAGGTGAGGCGACGCCGCCGCCGGCTTCACGATGGCGCCGTCGGGCGCGAGGTTGCCGCGCAGCACGGCCATGCCCGCGTCGGCCACGAGCGGCGCCGACCGCGGCCGGATCACCTCGGCGTCCCACACCTGGGCGTCGTCGAGGTACGACACGAGCGGCCGCCCGGTGACGGTGAGCGCCGACGGGTCGAGGAGGTCGCGCACCTCGGCCAGCACCGCGAGCAGGCCGCCGGCCCGGTGCAGGTCGTCCATGAGGAAGCGTCCGGCGGGCTGCAGGTCGACCACGCACGGCACACCCGACCCGATGCGGTCGACGTCGTCGAGGGTGAGGTCGACGCCGAGACGCCCGGCGATCGCGAGCAGGTGCACGACGGCGTTGGACGATCCGCCGATCGCGGCGAGCGCGACGATCGCGTTGTGGAACGAGGCCTTGGTGAGGAAGGTCGACGGCGTGCGCTGCTCGTGCACCAGCGAGACCGCGAGCTTCCCCGTGGCGTGCGCGGCCTCCAGCAGCCGCGAGTCGGGTGCGGGCGTGCCGGCGACGCCGGGGACGACCGTGCCGAGCGCTTCGGCCAGCAGCCCCATCGTGGACGCCGTACCCATCGTGTTGCAGTGCCCGCGCGAGCGGATCATCGACGACTCGGAACGCGCGAAGTCCTCGGCCGACATGCCCCCGGCGCGGACCTCCTCGGACAGCTTCCAGACATCGGTGCCGCAGCCGAGCGGCGTGCCGCGGAACGTGCCGGTGATCATCGGCCCACCGGGCACGACCACCGCGGGGAGGTCGACCGACGCCGCGGCCATGAGCAGCGAGGGGATCGTCTTGTCGCATCCGCCGAGCAGCACGACGCCGTCGATCGGGTTGGCGCGCAGCATCTCCTCGATCGCCATCGCGGCCATGTTGCGCCAGAGCATCGCCGTCGGCCGCACCTGCGTCTCGCCCAACGACACCACCGGCAGCTCGAGCGGGATGCCGCCGGCCTCGTGAACGCCGTCGCGCACCGACCGCGCGACCTCGGCCAGGTGCGCGTTGCACGGTGTGAGGTCGGACGCCGTGTTCGCGATCGCGATGTGGGGGCGACCGGAGAACGCATCCGACGGCAGGCCGCGCCGCATCCACGCGCGGTGGATGTAGGCATTGCGGTCGTCGCCGCCGTACCACTCGGAGGAGCGCAGGGGCTGATCCGGCGACGATGCCATGCCCCGACCTTAGGGGCGCAGCGCCGGGCACGGCGGCTTCGCCCAGCGTTCATGTCCAGGTAACGACCCGGGTGCGTGCACCGGCCACTTCTGGCGTACCCTCAGGGCCTCCGGTCGACCCGGAGACAGTGCACGTGTGGGGGAGCAGGAGGAACGGTGGCTACCGACTACGACGCACCGCGTGACGCGGAGGCGACGGCGGCCGAGCAGACCGCGAGCCTGGACGCTCTGCGCGCTCAGGCCCCGACGACCGAGACCTTGGTCGACGACGAGGCCAATCTGCTCGAAGACCTGGAGCTTCCGGGCGCAGACCTCTCCGGCGAGGTCCTCGCCGTGGCCGTCGTGCCGCAGCTCGCAGACGAGTTCCGCTGCGACAAGTGCTTCCTCGTGCAGCACCGCACGCGTCGCGCCAAGCCTGGCGTCGACGTCTGCCTCGACTGCGCGTAGTCGCGCCCTCGCTGTCCGCACCTGAGTCGGCCGTCCGAGGTGTCCGCAACCTCAGGACGCCCGCACGGTCGGCGCACCTGTACGAACACTCAGCCGGTGTTGGCAACGCGTTGACCTCGGGCTGACCAACCCGCTACCCGCTCTGCTGTGTCCTTGTCGTACCCCCTCCACCGGGGGCCGACAACGGAGGACACCATGCAGAACCGCCCTTGGACCCCTGACCACCGCGACGCAGTCCTGCGTCGCGTGACGGCTGTCACGGTCGGCACCGCGGTCATCGGCGCAGCCGGTGCGTTCGGCCTCGGCTTCGGGATGGTCAGCGCCGCCCAGGCCGTCGACAAGCAGGCCCCGGCCGCCGGTACGACCACGGTCGCCGCCGCTGCCACCACGAAGGCGACGCCGACCGCCAAGGCCACAGCGGCAGCCAAGAAGGCCGCTGCCGCCAAGAAGACAGCGTCGACCGTCACCAGCTCGAAGCTCGCGCCAGCGGCGACCAAGGCGTTCAACCCGCCGCCGGCCGCCCCGGCTCCGGCCCCGGCCGCGCCGAAGGCCGCTGCCACCTCCGGCGGATCGTGACATGACGCTGATGGCCGAGCTCGACACGCGCACCACCACGTTCGACCTCTGGGGCGGACGCGCGACGGTGACGACGCAGGGCCACGGCAGCCATGACCTCGCGGTGAGCGAGGTCGTCCAGTGGCTCGCCACGGTCGACCTTGCCGCGAGCACGTGGCGCGACGACAGCGAGATCAGCGCCGTCAACGCGGCTGAGGGCGCGCCCGTCGTCATCGGCGCGCTCCTCGCGGAGATGCTGACGGTCGCCCTCGCCGCCGCCGAACGCACCGACGGCGCCGTCGACCCGACCGTGGGCGGCGTCACCATCAGCGTCCCGTCGTTCTCGACGACCATCACCCGCACCGGCAGCTTTCGCGACGTCATCGTGGTCGAGGAGGACGGCGTCCACACCGTGTGGCTGCCGGCCGGGCTTCGCCTCGACCTCGGCGCCACCGCGAAGGCGTGGGCGGCAGACCGTGCGGTCGCCATGGCCGCAGGCATCGTCGAGGGCGGCGCCCTCGTCTCCCTCGGTGGCGACATCGCCACCGCGGGCCCCGCCCCGCACGGCGGCTGGCTGGTCGTCGTCACCGACGACCACCGCGAGGGCATCGACACGCTGAACCCGATCGCGCAGGCCATCAGCGTCTCCGGCGGCGGACTCGCGACCTCGAGCACCACGGTGCGCGCGCGCACCGGTCGTGACGGCTCGTCCGTCGCGCACCTCGTCGACCCCTCGACCTGGCGCCCGGTCACTCCGGTCTGGCGCACGGTGAGCGTCGCGGCAGGCGACTGCCTCACGGCGAACACCGCCACCACCGCGGCCATCGTGCTCGGCGAGCATGCCGTCCAGTGGTTGGAGGAGACTGGGCTTCCGTGCCTCCTCGTGTCGGTCGACGGCCGCCTCGTCCGCATCGGAGGCTGGCCGGCCGACGACGGCACCTCTGCCCGAGAGGCGGATGCCCGATGAGCGTGTTCTGGCTCGCGACCCGTGCCACCGGCGAGATCGCACTGGTCCTGCTGACGATCGTCACGGTGCTCGGAATCGCGACGACGAAGGGGTGGGCGCACGAGCGCTGGCCAGAGTCGGTCGTCACCCTCGTGCACCGCAACGTCTCGCTGCTGTCGGTGGTCTTCCTCGTCGTGCACATCGCGACGACCGTCATCGACGGCTACGTGCCGATCAGCTGGGTCGATGTGTTCATCCCCGGCCAGACGTCGTACCAGACGTTGTGGGTCGGGCTCGGCACCGTCGCCCTCGACCTGCTCATCGCCGTCATCATCACGAGCCTGCTGAGGCACCGCATGCCGCAGCGGGCGTGGAAGCTCATCCACTGGACGGCGTACGCGCTCTGGGCCTCGGCGATCGTGCACTCGCTCGGCGTCGGCACCGACAAGACGCTCACGCGCCTCGTCGCGATCACGATGGTCACCACCGTCGCCCTCGCGTTCGTCGCGCGCTTCTTCACCCCTGACCGCTCCGACGACCCGGGAGTCACGCTCGTGCAGACGCAGGCACGTCGATGAGCGCCCTCCGCGAGGCCGCACCGAGCCCGGCGCTCGGCGAGCTCCGGCTTCTCGGCGAGAAGGTCGGAGTCGACCTGACCCGCCACGTCGCCGTGCACGAGACGAACCCGACGCGCGGCCGCAGCCGCCGTGGCCACGCCAGCGACCTCGTCACCGAGATCGAGGACGCCGGTCTCACCGGTCGTGGCGGCGGCTGGTTCCCGACCGGCCGCAAGATGCGTGCGGTCGTCGGAGCCGTCAAGCACAACCGCAAGGACCCCTTCGTCGTGGTCAACGCGATGGAGGGTGAGCCGGCAGCGTCGAAGGACGCGACGTTGGTGCAGTACAACCCGCACCTGGTGCTCGACGGCGCCGTCCTGGCCGCCGAGGCCATCGGCGCGAAGTCGATCACTGTCGTGGCTCACCGCGGCGGCCGCACGCACACGGCACTCGCCCGCGCTGCCGCTCAGCGCGCCTCGGCGGGCATCGACGGCATCGACATCTCCGTGCTCGATGCACCCGGTCGTTACGTCGCTAGCGAGGAGAGCGCCCTCGCGCACTTCGTCGGAGACGGCATCGCCCTGCCGGTCACCGTGCCTCCGCGGGTGTTCGAGTCCGGCGTACGCCGTCGGCCCACGTTGTTGTCCAACGCCGAGACCTTCGCCCACATCGCCCTCATCGCACGGCACGGGTCGCAGTGGTTCCGCGGCGTCGGCGATCCGTCCGCACCCGGCACCCTGCTCGTCAGCGTGTCCGGCGCCGTCGGCAGCCCCGGCGTGATCGAGGTGCCGACCGGCACCACCATCCGCACGATCCTCGGCCTGGCCGGCGGCACCACCGGCTCGGTGCACTCGTTCGTCACGGGCGGCTACGGCGGATCGTGGGTTGCGGCGAGCGAGGCGATCGACCTGCCCTGGACCGTCGAGGGGCTGCGTCCTGCGGGCGGCGTACCGGGCGCCGGTGTGCTCGTCGCCGTCCCCACCGATACGTGTGCCCTCGTCGAGACCGCCCGTGTCGCACGCTGGATGGCGGGGGAGAGCGCCGGACAGTGCGGCCCGTGCCGGTTCGGTCTGGCGTCGGTCGCCGAAGGGCTCGAGCATCTCGCCACGCGTCGAACGTCGTCGGCCGAGGTTCGTCTGCTCGAGCAGCGCCTCGGGATCATCCCTGGGCGCGGCGCCTGCCGGCACCCCGACGGCGTCGTGCGCTTCGCCGCAACTGCCCTGACCGTGCACGAGAGCGAGGTCGTGGCACACCTGTCGGGCCGGTGCACCGGCACCCGTCGTACGGCGCTACTGCCGATCCCCAGCGGTGTCACGGCGATCCCGGTCTCGCGGCCGGGGGAGGAGTGGCGATGAGCGGCAAGGTCATCACGGTCGATCGCATCAAGTGCGACGGCTTCGGCACCTGCGCGCAGCTGCTGCCCGAGCGAGTCCACCTCGACGAATGGGGCTACCCGATCATCGACCCCACGGTCATGCACGGCGACGAGGGCAAGCACGCCAAGCGCGCGGTCGCCGCGTGCCCACGACTTGCGCTCTCGCTCATCAAGGTCGCCGCCCGCTGAGACCGCCGCTGGTGCACGAGCGGGGTCAGCGACGCTCGAAGCGGTAGCCGACCCCGCGCACCGTGGTGAGGACGTCGACACAACCGGCATCGGCGAGCTTGCGGCGCAACCACGACACATGCATGTCGAGCGTCTTGGTCGGTCCGTCCCAGTGCTGGTCCCAGACCCGGCTCATCAGGTCTTCGCGTCGTACGGCCTCGCCGGCGTGCCCCACGAGGTCGGCCAGGAGCTCGAACTCCTTGGCGCGCAACGTCAACGGCGTGCCATTCACGTCAGCCATCCGAGCGGCCAGATCTACCTTGACGCCCGAGGCCTCGACGACGGCGGAGCCGTCGCGCAGGTCGCCCTGGCGGCGCAGGTGCGCGCGGATGCGCGCCTGGATCTCGGCCAGGCGGTAGGGCTTGGTGAGGTAGTCGTCGGCGCCCGCATCGAGTGCGACGATGACGTCGGACTCGTCGGTGCGGGCGGTGAGCACCACGATGACCGTGTTCGGCGCGAGCAGACGCAGCCGGCGTGCGAGGTCGATGCCGTCGCCGTCCGGGAGCCCGAGATCGAGCAGGACGAGGTCGGGCGACTGGCTGTTGCCGGCGAGCGTGAGCGTCTCGGTCACGTTGGCCGTGCGCAGCACGTCCAGGCCCGCCGAGCGCAGCGCGGCCACCAGCGGCAGTGCGAGCGCGTCGTCGTCCTCGACCAGCCAGATCCGTTCACTCATGGGGAATCTCCGCATTCAGCAGCAGGGTGAAACGCGTGGGGCTCGACGTCGCCAGCACGAGCCGACCGCCGACCCGCTCGGCGAGGGACCGGGCCAGCGGCAGGCCGAAGCCGCCGGGGTCACCGGGCTCGCGCGTGGTGGTGCCGCGCGCGAAGGGATCAGAGCCGAGCACGGAGTCGGGCAGCGAACCCTCGTCCGAGACGTCGACGACGATCGAGTCGGCCGCCTCACGGACGGCGAGCGTTACTACGCCGCGGCCGTGCTTGAGGGCGTTGTCGACCAGGACGTCGAGCACCTGACGCAGCACGGCGCCGGCCACCGGCAGCACCTCGGCTGCCGCGTCGATGTGGGTGACGAGCTCACGCCCCTGACGCCGTGCGACCGGCGTCCAGCGCGAGATGGCGTCCTCGAGCGCGTCGGCCGCCGGCTCGGCGCGGACGACGGCGTCGTCCCTGCGCAGCGCCAGCACCTCGTCGATGGCGGTGGCCGCGCGGTCGAGCTGGATCACCGCTTCGTTCGCCGCGAGCTCGAGGTCGCTGCCCGGCATCGACAGTGCGGCCTCGAGCGTGAGGCGGGCCGCGGCCACGGGGGTGCGGACCTGGTGGTTGGCCTCCTGGGAGAGCTCGCGCTCCTGATGGATCCGCTCGGCTGCGGCGACTGCGGCGTCCTCGAGCACGTGCCCGACCTCGTCGCCCTCGGCGATGCCGGTCGGGCCGACGCGTACGGCCAGGGAGCCGTCGCGCAGCTCACGCGCGGCAGCTGCGATGCGCTCGAAGGGAAGTGCCAGCTGCCGGCTTCGCCGCAGAGCCACGAGGGCGCTGACCGCGAAGGCGACGAGCACGGCGAGCAGGAGCAGGCTCCAGGCGCGGTAGGTGCGCGACTGAGGGATGCTCTCGGGCAGGGCGGCGCGCACCGTGACCTGGGACTTGCCCTCGGGCGCGAACGGGACGTAGACCGCGAGGTAGCCGTCCTCGTGCTTCACGCGTGTGCTGCCGGCCTCCAGCGCGCCTGCCGCGTCGTTGTCGCGACGGGGTCCGCTGCCGGCGATCTTGAGACCACTGCTGTCGTAGAGGCCGAGGACGACGTCCGGATTGAGGGGGGCCGGCAGCTCGGAGGCGCCCTCCGGGGTGAGCGCCACGACTCGCGTGGCCTCCTGCTCGAGCTCGGCGACGACCGCGGTCTCGTTCGAGGTCCACATGTACCAGGCGAGAGGAACGGCGAGCGTGATCACGGCGATCGCGGTGACGGTGAGGAGCGAGCGCAGCACCGTGGTGCGCAGGGGAACTGCTCGACGGCTCACACCCACACTGTGCACCACCGTGGTCGCTCGACTCGCGGCGTACGCCGCGGCCTGCAGGGTCGACCTGGTGGCGAACCCGCGAGCTACAGCGGCTTGAGCCGGTCGTCGCTGCGCTTCACGCGGCGTACGGCGTTGTCACCCTCGCCGAAGTCGACGAGGACGGTGTAGGTCTCGACGCGCACCACTTTGCCCAGGCCGTGCGAGTCGTGCGTGCAGCGCTCGCCGTCTGACCAGTCGTGGGGGACGGGGACCGGGATCGCCGGCCGGCGTACCCCGTTCCGGATGCCATTGCGCTCCGAGGGGGTCGTCATGTCCGAATCGTCCCACGCCGGGGGGCCTGTCGCCTACCTCGACCGGGTATCAGACCTGGAGGTGCTCGGCGAGGAACGCCAGCGTCCGCTGGAAGGACGGTGCCCAGGCCGCGTACATGTAGTGGTTCTCGCCCGGGTACTCGTGGTAGGTCACGTCGACGTCGGCCGCCCGCAGCGCCCGCACCGTGGCCCGGGACCAGGCGATCGGGCAGGTGTCGTCGGCCACACCGTGGTGGACCATCACCGGCGTCGTGATGCGGTTGAAGTACGACCGGGCCGAGACCCCGCGCCAGAACTCGGGGTTGTCCTCGGGCGACCCGTGGTCGCGCTCGATCGCGGCCGCGAGCTGCCCGCGGCCGTCGGCGAAGCGGATCCAGCGGTCGTAGTTGTCGACGGCGTCGGTGCTCACCGAGGCGTACGTGACGGCGGCGTCGACCAGCCCGGGCTTGGCCACGAGCGCGTTGAAGGCGACCTGTCCGCCCATCGAGCGGCCGATGAGGCCGATGCGCTCGCCGTCCAGGAACGGCAGCTTCGACGCCTTCACGGCCTCGACCGCCGCAATGGTGTCGCGGACGTAGCCGAGGCGAAGGTCGACGTCGTTGCCCGGGTCGTCGTCCGAGCCGGCGTGGTTGCGGTAGTCGACGTGGAAGGCGACATAGCCGTTGCGGGCGAGGGAATCCTGCTCGCGTCGGTAGCCCTGGCCCGTCACGTAGACGGCCGGATCGATGTAGCCGTGCAGCAGCACGACCACGGGGAACGGCCCGTCGCCGCTCGGCACGTTCATGATCCCGCTGATGGTGAGGTCGTCGGCGCGGTACGTGACGGCGTACCTGGTGTAGGCGCCGAACCTGCCGAGCACCGCGCCGAGGGTGAGATCGGTGCCCTGCACGTCCTCGCGCATGAGCGCCGGAAGCGACACCGGGCCGGTCACCGGCGGCAGGTCGTCGGTCGTGGCCGAGGGCGACGGCGCCGCGCTCTGCGAGGTCGGGGGGCTCGGCGACGGCGCCGGGGCGGTGGAGGACGCGCTCGACGACGGCGACGGTGTCGTGGTCACCTCGTCGCTCGAGGATGTCGAGCAGCCTGCGAGCAGCAGCGCCGTCGCGATGCCCGATGCGGCGACGGCGGACGACCGCTTCCCCAGACCCATCTCATGAGTATCCGACGAGATGGCCGACTCGGCAGCCCGACCGCCCGAGCCCGGCGTGGGGCGCGACAGCCTAGATCTGGGGGAGGTCGTCGTCGGTCATGGCGTGGGGGTCGCTGACCAGCCAGTCGGGCAGGGACGACTCCGGGATGTTGAACCTGCTCGACAGGTCGGCGGGGTCCACGCCCCAGCTGCGGAGCTTGGAGACCGCGGTGTCGCGGGCGGCGGCGATCTGCTTGGACAGCAGGCGACGCACCGACCAGGCGAGCTCCCGCTCGCGCAGGGCAGCCTCGACCACCGCCTCCAGGTCGAACGGGAGGTCGTAGGCGCGGGCGACGCCGGCCGCGGTCTCGTAGCGGTAGTCGTGCCCGGGCGACGGCGTGAACTCGCCCGGTCGCAGGTTCATCGCGTTCTTGACGTCGGCGAGGTGCACGAGGAACGACACGAGCGGGACGTGCACGCCGAACGGTCGGCCCCAGTAGTCGACGTGGTGGCGCACGATCACGCTCGGGTCCGCCACCGCCACCGGGTCGGTCGGGTGCGACAGGTTGACGTAGCCCGGGTGGGCGCTCAGCGCCTGCTCGCGCGTGTTGGCGTACTGCAGCCCGGCCTGCTGCCGCTTGCGCGGATGGTTGGGGCGCAGGGCCTTGTCCGTACGGCTGAAGATCGGTACGCCGACGTACAGGCCACCGTCGAAGCCGGTCTCCTCGAGCTCCATGACGATGTCCGGCCCGAACGCATCGAGGGCCACGATCGAGCCGAGCGACTCACCGAAGGTGAACAGGCGCGCATCCGGGTTGAGCTCACGTGCGCGATCCGCGATGGCCCTGGCGTAGGCGGCGTACGCCGCGGCAGCGCTGTGACGCCGCGGGAAGGCGATGGCCGACGGCACGTTGGCGTAGGCGACCGCGACGGTGGCGCAGTCACCGCACGTGAGCATCTCGACGGTCTCGGTGTGCACGTACGACACGTAGCCGTCGCCCGTCGGCGCCGACAGCACGATGTGGCCCTTGGCGAACCCGCCGAGGCGCTCGAGCTCTGCGACCACGACCGAAGCGTCGGTCTCGGCGTCGTTGCTCAGGGCCGAGAGGGGGACGAACGCGCGCACCGGATCCGTCGCAGCCTGCGCGAGGACGGCGATGAGCTCCTCCGCCGAGTGCGCCTGCGACACGAACCGTCGGCCTTCACGCCCGAGGTCCTCGAACTCGAACTCGGAGTCGGGCCCACCGCTCACGCCGTGCCGCGCGGGGACCGCGGCGAAGGCCGCCTCGAGCAGCTTCTCCTCCACGACCACGCGGGAGGAGTAGAACGTGAAGCCGGCCAGACCCGCTGCGACGACGCCGAGCCCCAGAACTCCGTGGCCCACAGCCCGTGCCACGAGGCCGGGGTGCGCGCCGCCGAGCAGGTGGGCTATGCGTTCCGCTGCCTTGTCCTCCAGCGCCAGCACCAGGACGGTGACGCCGGCGACACCGGCGGAGCGGGCGACAGCCATGGGGAGCGTCGCGCCCTCCTGGAAGACCGGCACCTCCGCGGGTCCGCCGTCGGACGCCTCCACCTGCAGGTGCGAGAGCAGCCTCGGATGGCGGGCGGCGGCACCGAGCGCACCGCCTACCGCGACGAGTCCCGTCGTGACCACGGCCGGATGGGTGGGACGCAGAGGCTCGGGCAGCGTCATGCCGACGGTGTCAGCGAGGGCCACGAGCGCGCCCGCCCCGGCACCGACCATCGCCAGCTCGGCCCCCGAGCCGAGCGCGGCGGCCGGCACGCTGAGCCGCCGGCCCTCACGAGCGAGCCGCTGCGATTCGCTGCGGCCGCGCTGCGCGATGAGTGCCGCGAACGTCATGAGGGTGAACGCGGCACCGGCGGTGCTGGCGGCACGCGCTCGAGGGTTGGCGATGCCGAGGCCGGCCGCTCCGCGGATCGCCGCGGTGGACGCCGCGGCAGTCTGGTAGGCGACGGCCATCGTCACGCCTGACACGACGGCACGGTCGAGAGCGGGGCGCGGGAGCGTGCCGGCGAGCCGCGAGAGCGGGTAGACGGCGACGGACGCGAGGAGGCCGGCCCGCCGCGCCTGGGTCAGCCTGGGCTGAGAGAGCCGCACGTCTCACCTCCTCGCTCGTCGCCGTGCGCGAGTGTGCCACGCGAGGGCCGGCCCTCGACGGTCAGACCGGCGAACTGCGCAGGGAGTCCACGAGCGCGCGCAGGGTCGCGCCGAGCGGAGTGCCGAGCCGGACGACCGCGACGTCGTCGCCTCGGGTCGGGCCGTCGTTGATGATCGCGACGGGCACGCCCGCCCTCTCAGCACGCAGCACGAAGCGTCGGCCTGAGTAGACGGTCAGGGACGACCCGAGCACGAGCAGGCTGCGGGCGTTGTCGGCGAGCTCGAAGGCGTCGGCAAGGCGGGCGGCGGGCACGTTCTCGCCGAAGTAGACGACGTCGGGCTTGAGCACACCACCGCAGACCGCGCAGTCGACGACGGTGAACGCGTCGAGCTGGTCGTCGGGGAGGTCGACGTCGCCGTCAGGGTTCACGGCCGTGACCGTCGCGCGCCAGTCGGCGTTGACCGACGACAGGCGTGCGTCGAGGTCGGCACGCGTGATCGCCGTACCGCAGTCGAGGCACAGCACCCGGTCGAGGCGGCCGTGCAGGTCGACCACCCGCTGCGCACCGGCGACCTCGTGCAGCCCGTCGACGTTCTGCGTGATCGTCCCGACCAGGAGCCCGAGCCGCTCGAGATCGGCGACGGCCCGGTGACCGTCGTTCGGCCGCGCCTCGCGCATGATGCGCCAGCCGACGTGGCTGCGCGCCCAGTAGCGGCGTCGGGCGACAGGGTCACCGGTGAACGCCTGGTAGGTCATCGGTGCATGCCGCCGCAGTGAGGCACCGGACGGGCCTCGGTAGTCGGGGATGCCCGACTCGGTCGAGATGCCCGCGCCCGTCAGGGCGACGACGCCGCCAGCTCCCACGAGCGAGACGAGGCGCTCGAGGTCCGGGGCGTCGGGCGTCACACCGACATCATGCCTGCCGTTTCCGGACGCCGCCCGTCCCGCGCACGCCGGGCTGGGAGCAACGCAGTCGCGGGTAACGGACACGGTGTCCGCTACCCGCGGTGCGGGTGGGCAGCGACACCGTGGGGTGGCAGCCTCACCGTCCTGTCACTGCCGTGTCCTGGCAACGTCGCGCTCGTGCCCCGGAGGTCTTGCCCGTGCTCGTCACCCGTCGACCGTTCCTCGCCTCGTCCGTCATCAGTGCCGCGCTGCTCGCGGGTGCGCTCGCTTCGGCGCCAGCAGCCGCGGCCGCCCCGGCGGCGCCCGCAGCCGTCGTGGTGCCCGCGGCGACCTCGATGCAGTGGTGGCAGATGCCCGTCCTCGAGCCCGGGGCGCGTGGCGGTGCGGTGAAGATGCTGCAGGACCGCATCGGGGTGAAGCAGACCGGGCGCTACGGGCCGGTCACGCTGAAGCTGGTCAAGAGGTTCCAGAAGTTCCGCCACCTGCGCGCTGCCGGCTACGTCGGCGCCCTCACGTGGCACGAGCTCTTTACCAACCCGCCGGGCCAGAAGAAGAAGACGCGCACCGTGAAGGCGGCGCGCTCGACGACCCGCCCCGCGTCCGCGTCGGGGCGCACCTGCCCGGCACCCGGCGCGGCCTTCGGCCAGGGCTTCGGCGCACCCCGCCCGGGGCACCTGCACCAGGGCCTCGACCTGTTCGACAGTCGTGGCACGAGGATCCGCGCGATCGAGTCCGGATACGTCGTGCGCGAGGGACGGCAGCCGAACGGCGCGCTGCGCATCGTGCTGCAGGGCGTGAGCGGCGCGAAGTTCTTCTACGGCCACATGGACAAGGACCTCGTCGCCGACGGCGATCGCGTGGTGCGAGGCCAGACCATCGGGCTCATGGGCGACACGGGCAGCCCCGGTGCGGTCCACCTGCACTTCGAGTACTGGCGCTCCGGCGGAGAGGGCGACGCCGTCGACCCCGAGCCGCTGCTGCGGGGCCTCTGCCGGTAGCAGGGCCGGGCGCGGCATGATCGCGTCATGACCGACGTCGAGCATGAGCCGGCCCGCCTCGTCCGCGTCCGTGCGGTCCAGCTGCAGGCGGCCGCGCTCGACGTCGATGCGGCGGTCTCCGACGTCGTGGCCGCGATCGAGGCCTCGCGAGGAGAGGCCGACCTGGTGGTGCTGCCCGAGCTGGCGACTACCCGCTACGACATCCGTCGCCACCTGCACGACGTCGCGCCGCAGCCGGGCGATGCCGTGTTCGACCGCATCTCCCTGGCTGTGCGCGGGGCCGGAGTGGTCGCCGTGGTCGGGTTCGCCGAGCGGGTCGGCGGCCTGACGTTCAACAGCGCAGCGGTGATCGACTCGGACGGCACGCTCGCCGGGGTGGCACGCAAGACGCACCTCTTCGCCGGTGAGCGGAAGGTCTTCGAGCCGGGAACGGCGATCGAGCCCATCCGCACCAGCGTGGGAGTGCTCGGCGTCCTCATCTGCTTCGACCTGGAGCTTCCCGAGGTGGCACGGTCGCTGACCGTCGGGGGTGCGGAGATGCTCGTCGTGAGCTCGGCGAACATGCATCCCTACACGGCGTACCAGGAGGTCTTCGCGCGGGCGCGGGCGATGGAGAACGGCGTGCCGCTCGTGCTGTCGAACTGGGTGGGGCAGGGGCCGCGGTTCGACTTCCTCGGTGCCAGCACGGTGGTCTCGTCGCAGGGCGCGGTGCTCGCGGACGCCGGGCTCCTGCCGGGCCACGTGACGGCCACGGTGTCGCTCGCGCACATCGCGACCATCGATCCTGACGTCGACTACCTGCCGCGGCGAAGGCCCGACCTCTACCGCTGACGCTGTGCCGTGGTGGTGGAGCTGCGCAGCCGGATCCCCCCGGACCTACGGCGTGACTCCTGCGCCTGCTTGCGCGGCCGCTGCGGCCTCCGTCGCTCGCTTGTCGAGGGCGTGCGCCGCCACCCAGGCGGTGCACGCTGCGAGCACCGCGGCGGGGATGACGTCAGCGTTCTGCGGACCGACGAGCAGCAGTACGAACACCAGCGACGAGAAGATGAGCCGGCTGAACGCCGCCATGCCGCACGCGGTGCCGATCGCCAGCGCCACGGTCGGCGACATGCCGAACAGCTCGCCCACGAGCATCGCGACGCCGACGCCGAGGAAGATCGCCGGGAAGATCGGGCCGCCGCGGAAGCCGACGCCGAGACAGACGGCGTACGCGATCGCCTTCGCCGCGATGATCGCGAGGATCAGCCACTCGGAGTCCTCGGCGAGCAGCGCCGGAAGGTCGCTCTGCCCGCTGAACAGGACGTCGTTCGAGGTGCCCCCGAGGGCCACGATGAGCAGGCCGAGCGCACCGGTGACGAGGCCGCCGGCGATGAGCATGGGCCCGATGCCGAACCGTGCGCGCCGCCCGATGATCGCGAGGGCCGTGCCGTGCACGAGCCGCACGAGGATCGCCACGATCAGACCGACGACCACGGCGACCAGGAGGTCGGTGATCCGGGGCGAGTCGTACGCCGGAAGGTCGGGGACCGTGAGCGCACCGGTGGGGATGCCGGCCCAGCCGCCCACGCCGGTCACGAGCAGGTAGCCGATCGCGGACGCGACCGCGCCCGGGATGAGCACAGGGAGGATCGCTGCGCCCGCGCCGACGCCCGCCTCGAGCAGCAGCGCCCCCGCGACGACCGGGCCGCCGAACAGCGCGGACACCGCGGAGAAGCTGCCCGCCGTCGAGAGCACGCGGTCGCCCGGGTCCTTCACCTTCCACCAGCGGACGGCGACCATGCCGATGGCCGAGCCGAGCGCGATGAGCGGTGCCTCGGGGCCGACGACCGCGCCGAAGGCGAGCGAGGCGAACGCCGCCAGCGCGACGCCGGGCGCGTAGGCGATCGGCGTGGGTGCAGGGTTGAGGCCGTACACCGGCTCGTGGCCGCCGTCGCCGGGGAGCGCGACGCGGGCGAGCCACACGAGCAGAGCGCCGAGGACGGGGAAGAACAGCACCATCCACCAAGGCGGCGAGTCCAGGCCCATCGACTCGGGGACCGAGTGCCACAGCCAGTGCTCGACCGTGTGGACCAGCCCGAGGAAGGCGAGGGCGACGAATGCCGCGGGGATGCCGATGGCGGCCCCGAGACCGACCAGGCGGAGGTACTCGCGGCCCTCGATGGCGGGGGGAGCCGCGGCACCGGGTGCGGGAGTGGCTGCTGGGCTGTTCATCGGGGGCAACGGTGCCACGCCGGAAGGCTGCATGTCGGGAGGACCCGCGGGTTCGTCGGCGACGTCGCCGGGCTCAGGTCGCGCGGGTGACGCCGGACCGTCCTGCGGTCGGCTCGACCGATCCCTCGGACTCGGCCGGAGGTCGGGTGCGTTCCGCCCAGGCGCCGTACCGCGAGGCCCACGGGTCGGCCGTAATCCCGTGCAGGACCACGCTCATCAGCACAGTCAGGACGACAGTCGCGAGGACCATCTGCAGCTCGTCGGTCATCGGCAGCGTCTCGACGGCGATCACCGAGAACACCACGGACGCGAGCCCGCGCGGGCCGAACCACCCGATGAACAGCGCCGACTCGCGGCGCATGCCCGTGCCGAGGAGCGCCAGGGCCACCGGGAGCATGCGCAGCACCGTCATCGACAGGACGGCGAACAGCACGGCCTGCCAGGTGAGCACTGCCGTGAGGCCGCCGAGGGCGACGTAGCCGAAGAGCGTCCACACGAGGTAGCCCATAGCGACCGAGACCCACTCGGCCAGCAGCAGCGACTCCTCGACCTCGGGCGCCTCCTCCGCGGCGGCGGCCGGGCGGCGACGCTCCAGCGCCCAGGCGAACGCGGTGCCGGAGACGAACGCCGCGACGAAGCCGTTGCCGTTCACGGCGACCGAGCCGTAGTAGGTGACCATCGGGACCGCGAGGGTGGCGACCGGCACGAGTCCGCGCTCGGCCCATCCGCGCGCGACTGCGAGTGCGATCGCGGCACCGGCGAGCACACCGAGCCCGACGCCGGCGGCCGTGCCGATCGCCAGCTCACGCAACGCCTCGGCGACGACGCGGCCGTCCTCGCTCGCCGGTACGCCGGCGAGGGCGATGGCGAACAGCACGACCGGGGTGGAGAGGCCGTCGTTCAGGCCGCTCTCGACGTTGAGAAGGCGTCGTACCCGGACGGGGACGACGGGATTGAGGACGGTGGCCGCGCCCAGCCCGGCGTCGGTCGGCGCGAGCGCGGAGGCGAGCAGGAGGACGAACGCGATGCCGAGCGTCGGCATGAGCAGGTGGCCGACGCCGAGGCCGAGCAGGATCGTCAGCGGCAGGCCGACCAGCAGCAGGCGCAGGCACAGGCCGACGTCGCCGCGCAGCTGTGCGGGCCGCACCTGGGCGGCGTCGTGGAACAGGACGATCGCCAGCGTCGCCTCGGCGATCGAGCGCACGAGCGCGGCGTCGACCTCGCCGCCGAGGACCTTGCTCGCCAGGTAGCCGACGGCGGTGAAGACGATGGGCGCGGTGAGGTGCATGCGGCCGACGCCGCGCGACACTGCGACGAACGCGATCACGACGACGGCGAACAGCGCTGTGGCCACTGCGGGCACGGTCCCACCTCCGGCGCCGAGCATGGCATGGTGAGGAGCACCGTGGGGACTCCGACGGCGAGGGTCGAGGGAAGGTCCTGTCATGGCGCACGTGGTGGTCACCGGCGGCAACGGCAAGCTCGGGCGGGCCGTGGTCCGCGACCTCGTGGCCGACGGCTGGCGCGTCACCGTGCTCGACCGCGCGACCGCGCCGTACGCCCTCGCACCCGAGGGGTTCACCGTGACGGCCGTGGACCTCACGGACTACGGCCAGGTGCTCGGCGCGCTCACCAGTCTCGACGACCGTCACGACGCGATCGACGCCGTCGTTCACCTCGCTGCCATACCCGCGCCGGGTCTGGCGCCCAACGCCACGACGTTCGCCAACAACGTGCTGGCGACGTACCACGTGCTCGAGGCCGCGCGCGTCGCACGGATCCGTAACGTCGTGCTTGCCTCGAGCGAGACGGTCCTGGGGATCCCGTTCCCTGAGGCCGGTCTCCCGTACCTCCCGGTCGACGAGGACTACCGCGTGCTGCCGGCGTCGAGCTACTCGCTCGGCAAGGCGGTCGACGAGGAGATGGCGCACCACTTCTGCCGATGGAGCCCCGAGGCCAAGGTGATCTGCCTGCGCTTCTCGAACGTGATGGAGCCGGCCGAGTACGCGACCTTCGGGTCGTGGCAGGACGACCCGTCCCTGCGCGCCTGGAACGCCTGGGGCTACATCGACGCACGCGACGGCGCCCAGGCCGTCCGCCGTTCATTGCGCCTCGGCGCAACGGGATACGACGTGTTCGTCATCGCCAACGCCGACACGGTCATGAACCGCCCGAGTGCCGAGCTTGCCGCCGAGTTCTTCCCCGGCGTGCCGCTCCGGACTCCCGTCCCCGGCACCGGCACCTTGCTCTCGATCGACAAGGCTCGCCGCGTGCTCGGCTACGAGCCGGAGCACTCGTGGCGCGACGCCGGGGAGCAGGGCGACGTTCTTACGGACGGCTGACGGATCGCCCGATCCGGGTCGATCACCGGTGCGCATCCCCCAGACTCCTCACACCACCACGATTCAGGAGAAGTGATGACGATCCTCATGTACGGCACGGCCTGGTGCTCGGACTGCAAGCGCGCCAAGCAGTTCTTCGCCGAGCAGCGGGTGGCCTACGAGTTCATCGACGTCGACTCCGACGCCGAGGGCCGGGCCATCGTGCAGCAGCACAACGGCGGCAAGGACATCATCCCCACGATCCTGTTCGACGACGGCACCGTGCTGGTGGAGCCGAGCAACGCCGAGCTGGCCGCGACGCTCGGTCTGCAGACGCGCGCCGAGCGCAGCTTCTACGACCTGATCGTCGTCGGCTCCGGGCCCTCGGGGCTCACGGCGGCGCTCTACGGCGCGCGCGAGGGCATGGACGTGCTGGTCGTCGAGCGCGGCGGTGTCGGCGGCCAGGCGGGCATCACCGAGCGGCTCGACAACTTCCCCGGATTCCCCGAGGGCGTCACGGGCGCCGACTTCGCCAACCGGCTCCGTGCGCAGGCCGAGAAGTTCGGCGTCGAGATCCTCTCGGCACAGGAGGTGTCGGCTGTCGGCGTCGACGGCCCGTACCGCACCGTCTCGACCGCCGACGGAGCGACCTACTCGGCGTACGCCGTGCTGCTGGCGATGGGCTCGACGTACCGGCGGCTCGGTATCGACGGTGAGGACGACCTCATCGGCGCCGGCGTGCACTTCTGCGCGACGTGCGACGGCGCCTTCTACCGGGGCAAGAACGTCGTGGTGATCGGTGGCGGGAACAGCGCCGGCGAGGAAAGCATCTTCCTCACCAAGTTCGCCGACCACGTGACGATCGTGACGCGCGACTCGGCCCTGTCGGCGAGCGCCGTGGTCGTGCAGAAGGTGCTCGAGCACGACGACATCGACGTCGTCACGGGCGCGACACCGGTCGGCTTCGAGCAGGCGGACGGCCGGTTCACCGGCCTCGTCGTCGAGCGCGAGGGCGCCCGAGAGGTGCTCGTGGCCGACGGAGCCTTCGTGTTCATCGGCCTGTCGCCCAACAGCGAGCTCGTACGCGACCTCGTGACGGTCGACGAGATCGGTTTCGTGGTGTCCGACGTCGGCATGGCGACGAGCCAGCCGGGGATCTTCGTGGCCGGCGACGTGCGCAGCGGATCGACCAAGCAGGCTGCGAGTGCAGCCGGTGAAGGTGCCGCGGCAGCGTTGGCGATCCGGCGGTACGTCGACCCGATCGCGAGCGGCCTGCGGCCGATGAAGGCCGAAGCGCCAGCCGCAGTGTGACGATCCGCGGGATCAGTTCGTGATCGTGACGGTGATCGTCCCGGTGTAGTTCACGCCGTTCTGCGTGTACGAGTAGGTGACCGTCACGACGGTTCCGACCAGGTTGCGGCTGTTGCCGACGTCGATTTCGATGTTGTTGCCGTTCCAGGCGATGCTCCCGACGTCGGGGGTCATCGACACCGACGTCCGCGTCACGGTGCCCGAGAGGTCGAGGATGCGGGTCGTGTCGCCGCGTCGCGCGGTGTCGCTCCTGGGTGACTGGGTCGTGGTCGGCGATGCCGACGGCGTCGCGCTCGTGGTGGTCGGAGCAGGACTCGTCGTGGTGGGCGCGGGGGTCGTGGTGGTCGGGGCCGCGCTGGTCGTGGTCGGGCCCGGAGCGGCGGTGGTGGTCTCGGGCACGACGGGCAGGACGCCGGCCGGCTGGGTGGAGACCACCGTGGTCGCGTTGGTGAACGCCACCTTGGCCGTGCGGCCGAGGGCGAAGATCGCGCCGATGCTCAGAATCGCGACGCCGGCCAGGATCAGGGCGTACTCGACCGCTGAGGCACCGCCGTCGTGACGGCCGCGTCCGAGCAGTGTGCGTCGTCGGGTCGTGGGCATCGGGTCCTCCGCAGGGTTCCCTCCAGTGTCCCGCTACACCAGGCGACGGTGGCGTCGGTGTTACGGCTGTCGGGGTCGTCTCTTCGGATGATACGGAGGCCCGCCAGTCCCCCGATCGGGTGAATGCGCGACTCTCCGTGTCCTTTCCCCTCCGCTCTGTACCTGGTCGCCCGTCATCCCGCCGGGCGTCGGCCGCTGATGCGGGTGGCCACGGCGTCGGCCGCCGCGACCGCCGCAGGGCCGAGACGTCCGCGGGTGCGCTCGTCGGTGCCGGCGGGGAACGTCAGGGCGACCGCCGCGACGGGACGGCCGCCGTGGTCGAACACCGCGGCCGCGACCGAGGCGAGGCCCTCGGTCACCTCGCCGTCCTCCGACGCCCAACCTCGGCGCCGCTCGGCGCCGAGCACCTCGCGGAGCGCCCGCAGGCTGGCGGGGCCGCGGCCGGTGCGGGTCGTGAAGGCCGTGGCCGACGGCAGCTGCGCTCGCACGTGCGCGGCCGGCAGGTGGGCGAGCATGGCTCGACCGCTAGCGGTGAGGTGCGCAGGCAGGCGCACGCCGACGTCGGTGACGAGCGTGACGGCGTTCGGCGGCTGCTCCTTGAGCAGGTACACGGTCTCCGCACCCTGCAGGATGCCGAGCTGCGCAGTGAGGCCGGTCTGCGCGACGAGCCGTGCGAGCAGCGGACGCGCGAGGCGCTCGAGCGGGTCGTGGCGCAGGTACGCCGACCCCACCTCGAACGCTGCGACCCCGAGGCCGTAGGCGCGGTCCTCGGGCAGGTGGACGACGAAGTCGGCGGCTGCGAGCTCGGCGAGCAGGTGGTACGTCGTCGAGCGCGGCAGCCCGAGCTCGCGCGCGATCGCGGACGCGCCGACCGGGCCGGGGCGCGAGGCGAGGTGCGTGAGGATCGCGAGCGTCTGGCGTGCGGCGGGCACCCCTGCCATCGGCGTACCTCCTGCTCAGGCTCTCTGTCTGGGATACCAGACACTACCTGTCGGCAGGTCGCTGCGGCGGGGGCGCGTGCGGCCCCACACTGCTCGGGTCCCGCTGTGCTCCCAGCAAGGAGAAGTCGATGACTGCTACGCCGATCTCCGGCCCGCGTCCCGTCCGCGCCGCCCGCGGCACCGAGCTCTCCACCCAGGGCTGGGCACAGGAGGCCGCGCTTCGGATGCTCCAGAACAACCTCGACCCCGAGGTGGCCGAGCACCCCGACAAGCTCGTCGTCTACGGCGGCACGGGCAAGGCCGCGCGCGACTGGGCGTCGTTCGACGCGCTGCAGCGCACGCTGCGCACGCTGCGCGGCGACTAGACGATGCTCGTGCAGAGCGGCCGTCCGGTCGGTGTGTTCCAGACGCACGAGTGGGCACCGCGGGTGCTCATCGCCAACTCCAACCTGGTCGGCGACTGGGCCAACTGGGAGGAGTTCCGACGCCTCGAGCACCTCGGCCTCACGATGTACGGCCAGATGACGGCGGGCTCGTGGATCTACATCGGCACGCAGGGCATCCTTCAGGGAACGTACGAGACCTTCGCAGCAGTCGGCGAACGCCACTTCGGCGGCACCCTGGCAGGAACCATCACCCTGACTGCCGGACTCGGTGGCATGGGTGGCGCCCAGCCGCTCGCCGTGACGATGAACGACGGTGTCGCGATCTGCATCGACTGCGACGCCTCGCGCATCGCGCGTCGGATCGAGCACCGCTATCTCGACGTCGAGGCGACCTCGATCGAGCACGCGCTGCAGCTCGCGGTGCAGGCACGGGACGCCCGCAGGGGCCTGTCGATCGGTCTGCTCGGCAACGCGGCCGAGATCGTGCCGGCGATGCTGGCGATGGACGCACCCATCGACATCGTCACCGACCAGACATCCGCGCACGACCCGCTGTCGTACCTGCCTGTCGGCGTCGCGTTCGACGACATGGCCGCGTACGCCGAGAAGGAGCCGGCCGAGTTCACCCTTCGGGCACGCGACGCCATGGCCGCGCACGTCGAGGCGATGGTCGGCTTCATGGACAAGGGCGCGCAGGTCTTCGACTACGGCAACTCGATCCGCGGCGAGGCGATGCTCGCGGGCTACACCCGTGCGTTCGACTTCCCCGGCTTCGTCCCGGCGTACATCCGGCCGCTGTTCTGCGAGGGCAAGGGCCCGTTCCGCTGGGCGGCGCTCTCGGGCGACCCGGCCGACATCGCTGCGACCGACCGCGCGATCCTCGAGATGTTCCCCGACAACCAGAACCTGCAGCGCTGGATCCCGATGGCACAGGAGCGCGTGCACTACCAGGGCCTGCCTGCGCGCATCTGCTGGCTCGGGTACGGCGAGAGGCACCTCGCGGGCCTGAAGTTCAACGAGATGGTCGCGAGCGGCGAGCTCAAGGCCCCCATCGTGATCGGTCGCGACCACCTCGACTGCGGCTCGGTGGCCTCGCCGTACCGCGAGACGGAAGCGATGGCGGACGGCTCGGACGCGATCGCCGACTGGCCGCTGCTCAACGCCATGGTCAACGTCGCGTCGGGGGCGTCGTGGGTGTCGATCCACCACGGCGGCGGCGTCGGCATCGGTCGCTCGATCCACGCCGGTCAGGTCGCCGTCGCCGACGGCACGGATCTCGCAGCGCAGAAGCTCGCACGCGTGCTCACCAACGACCCGGGCATGGGCGTCATCCGGCACGTCGACGCCGGCTACGACCGCGCTGTCGAGGTCGCCGATGAGCGAGGCGTGCGCGTGCCGATGCGCGAGCATGGGTGACGTGAGCGCGCCGTCGCAGGGTTCCGTGCTCGTCGACAACGTCGGCGAGCTCGTCACCAACGACCCCTCCCTCGGTGAGGGTCCGCTCGGGATCGTGCGCGACGCCGCCGTGCTCGTGGTCGACGGTGTCGTCGCCTGGGTCGGAATGTCCGGCCGCGACCCGCATGCGGACGTGTCGACCGTGGTCGATGCGCGTGCCGGCGCGGTGATCCCCGGGTTCGTGGACTCGCACGCTCACCTGGTGTTCGCGGGGGATCGGGCCGAGGAGTTCTCCGCCCGGATGTCGGGCCTTCCCTACACCGCCGGCGGGATCGCCTCGACGGTGCGGGCCACGCGGGCGGCGTCCGACGACGAGCTGTCGGCGAACGTCGCGCGGCTCGTGGCCGAGTCCGTCCGCAGCGGCACCACCACCATCGAGTGCAAGAGCGGCTACGGCCTGTCGGTAGACGACGAGGCGCGGTCGCTGGAGATCGCGGCGCACCACGTCGACGAGGTGACCTACCTCGGCGCTCACGTCGTCCCGGCCGAGTACGCCGACGACCGTGCGGCGTACGTCGCCCTCGTCACCGGCAAGATGCTCGAGGCCTGCGCGCCGCACGCGCGCTGGATCGACGTGTTCTGCGACCGCGGCGCGTTCGACGTGGACGAGGCGCGCGAGATCCTCACCGCCGGGATGGCGCGCGGTCTCCTGCCGCGCGTCCACGCCAACCAGCTCGAGGCCGGCGGGGGAGTGCAGCTCGCGGTCGAGCTTGGCGCGGCATCGGCCGACCACTGCACGCACCTGTCGGACGCCGACGTCTCGGCGCTGCGCGACTCCTCGACGGTGGCCACGCTGCTGCCGGGTGCGGAGTTCTCCACGCGGTCGCCGTACCCCGACGCCCGCCGCCTCCTCGACGCCGGCGTGACGGTGGCGCTGGCCGCCGACTGCAACCCGGGGTCGTCGTACACGACGTCGATCCCGTTCTGCATCGCCGTTGCCGTGCGCGACATGAGGATGACGCCGTCCGAGGCTGTGTGGTCCGCGACCGCCGGCGGCGCTCGCGCGTTGCGCCGGAGCGACGTCGGCCACCTCGGCGTCGGGGCTCGCGGCGACCTCGTCGTGCTCGACGCGCCGTCGCACCTGCATCTCGCCTACCGACCCGGCGTGCAGCTCGTCCGCACCGTCGTGCGGCGCGGCGTCGTCATCTGACCCTCAGCTCGACACCAGGCACCACCGAACCGGGAGAACACCATGAGCGAGCTCGTCGTCCACCTCGACGATCGTGGCGTGCACGTCGACGACGTCATCGCGGTGGCCCGTGGCAATGCGCGCATCGAGATCACGGCCCGGGCGCTCGACGGCGTGGCCGTGACGCGCGCGCGGATCGACGAGCTGGCGGCGTCGGCAGAGCCGAAGTACGGCATCTCCACCGGGTTCGGCGCACTCGCCACCCGGCACATCTCGCCCGAGCTGCGCACCCAGCTGCAGCGCTCGCTCATCCGATCGCACGCTGCGGGGATGGGTGCGCCAGTCGAGCGCGAGGTCGTGCGCGCGCTGATGTTCCTGCGGCTCAAGACCCTCGCGTCCGGGCGTACTGGAGTGCGACCGGTGGTCGTCACCACGATGGCCGCACTGCTCAACGCCGGCATCACGCCGAAGGTGCTCGAGTTCGGCTCGCTCGGGTGCAGCGGCGACCTCGCCCCGCTCTCGCACTGCGCACTCGTGCTCATGGGTGAGGGGACGGCGTTCGGCCCGGACGGCGTCGAGGCGCCGTCCGCGGATCTCCTTGCTGCTGCTGGGATCGAGCCCGTGGTGCTCGAGGCCAAGGAGGGACTCGCCCTCATCAACGGCACCGACGGCATGCTCGGGATGCTGTGCATGGCGATCGTCGACCTCGAAGAGCTGTGCGACGTCGCCGACGTGACGGCGGCGATGTCGGTCGAGGCACTTCTGGGTACCGATGCGGTGTTCAGGCCCGAGCTGCACGGGCCGCTGCGCCCGCACCCGGGCCAGACTCGTTCGGCGGCCCGCATGCTCGCGGCGCTCGCGGGCTCAGGCGTCGTGGAGTCGCACAAGGTCGACGACACGCGGGTGCAGGACGCCTACTCGCTCCGCTGTGCGCCGCAGGTCGCGGGAGCCGTGCGCGACACGGTGGCGTATGCGCGCGTCGTCGCCGAGCGCGAGCTCGCGTCGTCGGTCGACAACCCGGTCGTGCTGCCGGACGGCCGCGTGGAGTCGAACGGCAACTTCCACGGCGCCCCGGTCGCGTACGTGCTCGACTTCCTCGCCATCGTCTCTGCCGACCTCGGCTCGATCGCTGAGCGGCGTACCGATCGCCTGCTCGACAAGGCGCGCTCGCACGGGCTGCCGCCATTCCTCGCCGACGACCCCGGAGTCGACTCCGGCCTGATGATCGCGCAGTACACCCAGGCCGCCCTGGTGTCGGAGAACAAGAGGCTCGCCAACCCGGCGTCGGTCGACTCGATCCCGAGCTCGGCCATGCAGGAGGACCACGTCTCGATGGGGTGGTCGGCCGCGCGCAAGCTGCGTCACTCGGTCGACAACCTCCGCCGGATCCTGGCGGTGGAGCTCGTCGCGTCCGCTCGCGGCCTCGACCTGCGCGCGCCACTCGTGCCGTCGCCCATCACGGGCGCCGTAGTGACGGCGCTGCGCGTGACGGTCGAGGGCCCCGGCACCGACCGGCACCTCGCACCCGAGCTCGAGGCCGCAGAGACGTTCGTCAAGGACGGCGGGGTCGCGCGAGCCGTGACCGCCGCGGGCCTGTCGCTGCCCTAGCCCGACGGGGTGGTGCTCTCGAGTCACGGGTGACGCCTTGGCCGGACCACATCGGCAGGTCAGCCGTCGAGCGGCTGCCAGAGCTCGAAGCGGTTGCCCTCGGGGTCCCGCGCGTAGCCGAAGCGGCCGTAGCTCTCCTCGACGACGTCGTCCTCGACGGTGCCGCCCGCCTCGCGCAGCTGGGCGAGCATCGCGTCGAGGTCGGTGACGCGGAAGTTGAGCATGAACGGCTGCTCACGGCTGCCGAAGTAGTCGGTGTCCGCGGGGAACGGCGCGAAGACCGTCATGCCGGCCTCCTGCTCCCACGGGGCACCGTCGGTGACGCTCGCGATGCCGAGGTTGGCGGCGTACCACGCTGCCAGGGCCTCCGGGTCACGTGCGCGGAAGAAGAAGCCCCCGATGCCTGAGACGCGTTCCATGCCCCGACCCTAGGTAGGTCGGGCCTGTGCGGCCAGTGGTTTCACCGGCTCGCTCCTGCTGTCACGTGATGGGGCGGACCTCTTGGGGCCAGCCGCAGGCCACTGCGATCTTGCCGGCCCACATCCGGGCTTCCGCCTCGTCGGCCACGCGCACGATGGTGAGACCGCCGAGGTACTGCTCGGTCCTGACGTACGGGCCGTCGGTGAAGACGATCTCTCCGCTGGTGGCATCGGCGCTGAACGCCTTGCCCAGATCCTCGTCGAGTCCGCCGGCGTGGACGAGCGCCCCCGCCTGGCGAATCTCCTCGACGACGGCGCGCGCGAGCGGGCCACGCGTGCCGTACCACTCGGCCGGGTGGTCGCCGACCCACTGCTGGTTGAAGAAGATGACATAGGTGTTCATGGCGGCTCCTCGTCCTGCGGCGGGGTCGGATGCCCGCGCCCCCCTGTACGAAGGGCGAGGCGCGAGATCGACACGGTAGTGCGCCGAGGCGCCCCGCGGTCAGAAGGGGGGCTGCTCGATCGGGGTGCTGGGTAGTTCGGGGGTGCGGGGGAGGTAGGGGCGTGCGGGGATGTGCACCGTCTGGCCGAAGGCGGTGTGGAAGGTGGCGGATCCGTCGGCTGCGGAGTCGGTGATGTCGAGGAGCCCTGCGGTCTTGCGTTGGTGGCATTCGGTGCAGAGCGCGCCGCAGTTGGCGGCGGAGGAGGGTCCGTGGGGTGCTTCTTCGGCGTGGTCGAGCTGGAGGTGGCGGGTGGCTTGTCGGGTGCAGCCAGGTGATCGGCATCCGTGGTCGCGGGCGAAGCAGTGCCGGCGCAGTGCGGGTGGGAGGTAGACGGTGTCGCCGTAGTCGAGGAGGTGGCCCTGGACGGGGTCGGTGACGATGCGGCGCAGGGACGTGGTCCAGGCGGCGTGGTCGCGGGCGATCTGGGCGGGGAAGGGCTGGCCGTTGACGAGCGCGACGTGGTCCTGCAGGCCGTGGAGGGTGTCGAGGCCGATCACGACCTCGGTGGTGATCACGGTGGCGGCGGCCCGGTCGAACGACAGGGACCCGTCCTCGGTGAGGGTGCCCAGGACGCGGGCCATGAGCGCGTCGGCTCGGCAGGCGTCCGGGCGCAGGTCGCCGTCGGACCAGACCGGCTGGGAATCACCGGCGGTGGCGTCGGAGCTTGCGTCGGAGCTGGCGATGTCGTTGTCGCGTCGGCGCTGGTCGGAGATGGCGCGGGCGTCCTCGGTGATCGTGGCCATGATCGCGTCGACGACGGGGGTCTGGTGGGTCAGGCCCAGGAACGACATGCCGTCGCGGCCTCTCCGGACGTAGACCGAACGGCTCTCGCGGGCCGTGCGGTGGCGGGCGAGGGCGTCGGGGTCGAGCTCGGCG
>JBBQAY010000015.1:0-49616 GCA_038316965.1 Candidatus Nanopelagicales bacterium | reverse complement strand
CTGCCGCCACCGTACCGAGACGTATTCCTCATGGGTTCCCTGCAAGGGCTCACGGCAGCCCAGCACATAGAAGAAGGCGCCGATCGGGCCGGTGAACGCGGTCAGGATCACGAAGGACCACTTGAGGACGGTCGCCTCCGGAGTCGTTCGCCAGATGTCGACCGTCACGAAGAGGAACGACGGAACGGTGAGGATCCACCACAAGAGCATCACGCCATCCAGCACAGCCGGACACTACGCGCTCCCGGCAAGTACGTCCTTGCGCTGCGCATGGCGCACACCCGCGCTTGCCGGAGCGGGGAGATGCGGCGAACCCGGAAGCTGCGGCAGGCCCGGGAATCGCCTATGCGGGTCGACCCATCGAGTTCTGGCCCCTACGACGGAGTCCCCGTCCCGCCTGGGTGGCGACTACCGCATTGGCTACGCGATCGGGGACGACCGGCTCCTGGTCCTCGTTCCGCGGGTCGCGCATCGCCGCGATGTGTACGACCGCTGAGTCCCATCGCCCGTGAGCCACACCGTCACATCACGAGGCGCATCAGAGGGCTCCGCCGGCAGAGACGAGAAGGAAGCGAAAGAGCATGCCATCCGCGTCAACGGGGACATCCCCGTGCCGCAGATCCGGCCCGGCTGGCTCGGCCTGCATGACCCAGGGCAGCCCCACCGAAACGTGTCTCTCGTGTCCCTATCGTGTCCGTAGCCACGGAAACCCAGGGACACCGGCGAGCTGTCACGGTCAAGATCACATTGCATAACCGCAGGTCAGAGGCGCTATCGGGCACTCGCGGATAGCCCGTCGTCAGGCCTTCAAAGCTGGCCATGCCGGTTCGATCCCGGTCACCCGCTCCGCTCGATGGCCCTGTCCCCGCCGGCGAAGCCGGCCAGGACAGGGCCATCGTCGCTCCGCGGGTGAGCGGGATCGGGAGGAACCCGACGCACCACCCACGACCCACCGCGCCGAAGGCGCCCCTTGGTCGTCCCCTGTGCCCGGCCGAGACGGACCCGGTCACCCGCTCGGACATGAGGAAGGGTCCCCAGCTCTATCGGGGGCCCTTCCTCATGTCCGAATGGGAAACACGCCCGGGATCGGGAGGAGGAGCGAAGCGACGACGGACCCGGTCACCCGTTCCGTTGCCGACGATTCACAGCGACCGCTCGCCTCCGTCAGTTCCCTTGTCGCCACCCGCTCCGGGGGTGTGGATTTCCGACCCCCGAGCCCACGAGCCGCTCGATCCGAGCCGCTCGCACCCGAGTCCGCGGACCAGGACCGTCCGGCCAGCTGATTCCGGGGCAACCGCGGCCGGCGTGTCCGGACCGCCTTCCTCCGGGGAGAGGCGTGACGCTCCGACGTCGCCCGGAGTGGCTCCCTTGACGCACATTGAACAGGTGTTTAGTCTGCTGAACGTGGGTTCAATGAGTGACGATGAGGATCTGACCGCCCGGGCGAGCATCCGGAACGCCGCGTTGCGGCTCTTCGCCGACCGTGGCCCGGACGCGGTGACCGTTCGCGAGATCGCCACCCAGGCCGGCGTCTCGCCCGCCCTCGTCGTCCACCACTTCGGGAGCAAGGACGGCTTGCGCGCCGAGGTCGACGCGTTCGCTGCGCGAGCGTTCGACGCGATCTTCGAGGCCCTTCCGACCGAGGACCTCGCCGAGCTGCTCGCCGGAGGGGCGGCGACGGGATCGCTTGCCGAGGCATTCGCGCGCGGCTTCCCGCCTGGCTCGCCGCTGCCGGCCTACCTGCGACGGCTGCTCCTCACGAACGACCCGGCGGGAGCCGCGCTCTTCGGACGTTGGTTTGCCGCGACTCGTGGCCTGCTCGACGCGATGGTCGAGATGGGCGTCGCCCGGCGCAGCGACGACCCCGACGTCCGGGCGGCGTTCTTTCTGGTCAACGACCTCGCACTCATCCTCCTGAGAAACCAGATCGCGACGGCGATCGGTGCCGACCCACTGTCCCCCGCCGGGATGGAGCGGTGGGCCCGGGAGGCGACCATCGTCTACGCCCAGGGTGCTTTCAGCGCCACGCGGGAGGAGTGACGCGCATGGGCACGACCCAGCCGGTCATCCGCGCCGTGGGCTTGACCAAGACCTTCGGAGCGGTCCGGGCCCTCGACGGGCTCGACCTCGAGGTGGCCCCCGGAGAGGTCCACGGGTTCCTCGGCCCCAACGGATCTGGCAAGTCGACGACGATCCGGGTCGTCCTCGGCCTCGTCCGCGCCAGCGGTGGCCACGTCGAGCTCTTCGGCGGTGACCCGTGGCGCGAGGCCGCGACGTTGCACGGACGCCTCGCCTATGTCGCCGGTGACGTCGCGCTGTGGCCAGGGCTCACCGGCGGCCAGTGCCTCGACGTTCTCGGCGCGACCCAGGGCGGGCTCGACGAAGCCCGCCGGGAAGCCCTCATCGAGTGCTTCGACCTCGACCCGACCAAGCGGGTCCGCGACTACTCCAAGGGCAACCGGCAGAAGGTCGCCCTCATCGCGGCCCTCGCGGCGGACGCAGACCTGCTCGTGCTCGACGAGCCAACCTCCGGGCTGGACCCGCTGATGGAACAGGCCTTCCAAGAGGTGGTTCGCGAGCGGCGCGAGCAAGGGTGCACGGTGCTGCTGTCGAGCCACATCCTGGGCGAGGTCGAGGCCCTCGCCGACCGGGTGAGCATCATCCGCCGGGGCCGGACCGTGACGACCGGCACCCTCGCCGACCTGCGCCGGCACACCCGCACTCACGTCCACGCCGTCACCGTCGACGAACCCACCGGCCTCGCCGAAGCCCGCGGCGTCGCGGACTACACCTGCGAGCGGCTCGACGGCCACACCGACAGCCGGTTCACCGTCGACGCCGATCACCTCGACTCCGTCGTCGGCCGGCTGCACGCCGCACGGATCCACACCCTCACCGTCACCCCACCGAGCCTGGACGCGCTCTTCCTGCGCACCTACGACGGAGAGGCCGTGCCGCTCGAGGCTTCCGAGCCCGGCGAGACGGAGGAGATGCAGCGATGAGGGCGACCGGCCTGAGGCCGATGCTCCGCGTCCAATCGCGGACGCACCGCCGAGGCATCCTCGTCTGGATGTTCGCGCTCATCGCCAGCATGGTCGGCACCGCGTGGGCGGTCGCCGGGCTCTACCCCACAGCCGAGAAGATCCACACCTACGCCGAGGCCGTCACCGCCGGTGACGCGCTGGTCGCGATCAACGGCCGGGTCGAGGGCATCGACAGCCTGGGCGGGATCATCCAGGACGAGTTCGGCTTCCTCGCCGCCTTCCTCCTCCCCCTGCTCGGCATCAGCCTCGTCGCACGGGTCACCCGGCGCGAGGAGGAGGCGGGGCGACTTGAAGCGGTCCTCGGGGGCCGGGTCGCGCGCCACGTCCCGGTGCTGGCCGCGCTCGTCCTCGCCTCCGCCGCCATCGTCGTCACGTCCATCGCCTTCGCCCTCGGGCTCGTCGCCCTCGGCGTTCCCGCCACCGGATCGGTCCTCTACAGCGCATCCCTCGGCGCCCTCGCGTTCGTCTTCGCCGGGCTCGCGGCGTTGCTCGCCCAGGTCGCCCTGCACTCCCGGGGCGTCTACGTGTGGAGCCTGCTCGTCCTCGCCGCGGCCTACCTGCTGCGCGGCGTCGGGGACGTAGGGAAGACGTGGGTCACCTGGCTATCCCCGCTCGGCTGGGCCGAGAAGGCCGCGCCGTTCGCGTCGATGCGCTGGTGGACCCTGCTGATCCCCCTCGCCGTCGGCGGGCTCTTCGCCACCGCCGCCATTCTGCTCGCCGGACGCCGCGACCTCGGCAGCGCGCTCGTGCGCGGTGGCGCCGGATCGCCGCGGGCGACGACATGGCTGCGCAGCCCGCTAGGACTCGCGACCGCCATCCATCGTCCGGCGTTCTTCGGGTGGCTCGCCGGTGCACTGGTCATCGCGGGCATGTTGGGCGCGCTGTCGCAGCAGTTCGTCGACGCCGTCGCCGGCAACCCGGCCATGGGCCAGGCCATCGGCATGTCGGGTTCGCGGCCCGAGGACGGGTTCGTCGCCGTCACCCAGCTCTATATCGCCATCATCGCCATGGGATACGCCGTCCAGGCCGTCGGCAGCCTGCGCGGCGAGGAGACCGACGGACGACTCGAGCCCCGACTGTCCGGCACCCTGTCCCGCATGCGCTGGCTCGCAGCCCACGGGCTCGTCATCGTCGGCGGCCTCGTCATCATGGTCGTCGTCTCCTCGGTCGTCCTGGCCCTGGCAACGGCGTGGTCGACGGGCACCACGGTGAACCTGGGTCGCGTCGTCGGGGCCGGAGCTGCCTACCTGCCGGCCGAGCTCCTCGTCGGCGGTCTGGCGCTCGCGCTCTTCGGGCTGAAGCCCAGGGCGTTCCCGGCGGGCTGGGCGGCCTTCGCCCTCGTCGCCTTCATCGCCTTCCTCGGCCCGGGCCTCAAGCTCGCCGGGTGGGTGCTCGACCTGTCGCCGACGACCCATGTCGGCAACCCTCCGCTGGGTACCGTCGAGGCGCTGCCGCTCGGCGTCCTCGGTGCCATCGTCGCCGTCCTCTGGATGGGCGCGGCCGTCGGCTTCCGCCGTCGGGGAGTGCCGCAGGGCTGAGCCGGTGGGGCGCGCGTCAACTCCCATCTGCGTGCCCCGCAGTCAGAGTTGGCTGCGGAAGGACTCCAGCTCCCGGTGACGTCGGGCGGTTGTCCTGGGGTAGGCCATGTCGAGGTTGGCCAGGGTGTCTACGACGATCTGGGAGACGATCAGTCGGGCGTCGTGCTTGTCGTCGGCGGGCAGGATGTGGGCGTCGGGTGCACTTCCGGCGCGGCGTACGGAGGCGCACGTCCCGTGGCGATCGGGACGGCCATCGGCGCCGCCACGACCTCGCCGTTGCGTCAGCGTGGGAGCGCCGTCAGGTTCGGCAGTCGTGACGTGCGCAACTCTCTGCGCACCGGAAACCCGAATGTTGCTCGGCACGAACGAGATGCCGCGATCACGGTCCAGAACGTCTTGTGGCCTTGCGCGACATGGGGTCGAGTGCCGGCTGCGGTCAGGGGGCCGACAAGCCGAGCTGCCGAAACGACCAGACAAGCGCACGTGACGTCGGTTGCGCGCCCTGACGAGCAGCGGTGAGCGCAAGGGTCACCAACCTTGGCCACTCCGCTCAACCGAGCCGCCTAACAATCTTGCCGTCACGCGGATGATGCGTGCTGGCCTTGATGGGCCATGAGGACCGAGCAGGGTGCGTGGGCCGCTAGTGAAGTGGCGATGGACCCAGCCCTGATCGCCTCGGCCCATCCCGAGATGCCCCGGGTGCCGAGCACGACCATGTCTGCCGGCCACGTCTCGACGACGCGCAGGATCTCGTCGCGCGGATTGTAGAAGACAGTGAGGTCGTCGATGGTGACCACGTGTCGCCGGACCGATTGCGCTCGCTCGCCGATCCTTGCGGCAGCAGTCGTGGCGACGGTGTCTGCGTCGACGTCGACCTCAGGCACGGAGACGACCGTGACCTCTGCGGTGGGCAGCCATGGCAGGCTGAGCAGAGCGCTGATAGCGGCGTTCGAGTCGTGCGACCCGTCGGCGCAGACGACGACACGCCTCGTCGGCCGGCCGTGGCGTGCGATAAGCAGCGGGGCCGGCGGATCGTGCATGAGCCACTCGGCGGTACTGCCCAGGTGCAGGCTCTTGAGCAGGCCGCGACCGCGGGGTCCGACGACGATGAGATCACTCTCGCGACGACTGGCTAGAGCCAGGCGTGGATCCCCGGGAACACGTACGTGATTCAACGGAACTGGCGCAGAACTGGCGATCCAGAGTCGCGGAGGCGACGGGTCTCCCGAGGTCGGGAACACGGAGCCCACTCGATCGGGAACGGCCGTGAGAATCTCGATCTCCCAGTCGGGCCACTCATGGCTGTTCAGCCACAACCATGCGACGTCCGCCGATGGGGAACCGTCATCGCCGAACACGAGGTGCATCGGCATAGATCGTCACCTCCAGGCTCGTCGAGTGTATCTCCGCCACGTGTGGGGTGACCTGGTGACCGTGACGACCTCGGACGGTGCAGCCGTGCGCGCCGGTCTCGAAGGCCCTGACGCGCATCGTCGCTCGCCCCGGTCAGGGTGAGGCTCCGTCGGCTAGTTCGTGCCGGGTTCCCCGTCGCCATCGGCCTGAGACGGTGAGGTCGTCGGAGAAGCGAGCCATGACGGGGCCGGCAACGGCGAGGACCAACACGTAGGTGCTGGCGAGTGGGCCGATCTGCTCGAAGCCGGCGAGGACCGCCAGCCCGGCGATCACGATCGAGAACTCACCGCGGGCAATCAGCGCCGACCCGGCGCGCAGCCGACCCCTGGTGCCGACTTCGTCGCGTCGCGCGGCGTACCACCCGGTGGCCACCTTGGTCCCGGCGGTGACGGCGGCCAAGGCGACGGCGGCCGGGAACGTCGGCACCAGGTCCGCGGGAGCCACCTTGAGCCCGAAGGACAGGAAGAACAGGGCAGCGAACAGGTCCCGCAGTGGAGACAGCACACGGCGGGCGCGGCGCGCGGTGGCCCCGGGGATCGCCAGACCGACGAGAAACGCGCCGACGGCAGCAGATGCGCCGACCCAGTGGGTGAGGCCGGAGACGAGCAGCGTGAGGCCCAGGATGCGCAGCAGCACTTGCTCGTCGTCGTCGTGGCGCAGTGCGCGACTGAGCTGGTCGCCGAAGCGGTGCGCCGCGAAGAGCACTCCCACCACCACTCCCACGGCAACGAGCGCGCCGATCGTCGCCTGGATGGCCGTCCCTCCGGCGAGCAGCACCACGAGCACAGGAAGGTAGACGGCCATCGCCAGGTCCTCGAGCACCAGGACGGACAGCACTGCTGGCGTCTCGCGGTTGCCGAGACGCCCGAGGTCTTCGAGCAGCCGCGCGACGATGCCCGACGACGAGATCCACGTGATGCCCGCAAGTGCCAGGCACGCCGGCCACGGGAGTCCGAGCACGATTCCGGCGAGGTAGCCCGGGACGGCGTTGAGCGCGAGATCGACCAGGCCGCTGGGGGCATGCCGGGTCAACGACGCGGTGAACTCCGCAGCCGAGAACTCCAGTCCCAGGAGCAGGAGCAGGAGAAGCACCCCGATCTCGGCGCCGGCATTCACGAACGGTGCGCTTGCCTCGACGTCGGCGAGCCCGCCCTTGCCCAGGACCAGGCCGCCGAGCAGGAAGAGCGGAACGGGGGAAAGCCCGATTCTTCGAGCCAGGGTCCCGAGGACTCCGAGCAGGACGAGCAGGAGCCCGAACTCGACGAGGAAGCGGCCGACGTCGTCCACGACGTCAGCGGCCGACGATGTTCCGGACGCCCTCGATGCCGGCATCCGTGCCGACGACGACCAAGGAGTCGCCAGCGCGCAAGACCTCCTGCGGGACCGGCGAGGCGATCACCTCGGGGCCACGGACGATGGCGACGATGGAGGCACCGGTCAGGGTGCGTGCCCGCGTGTCTGCCAGCGGGGCATCGGCGAACCGGGACCCGGGAGCGACGTCGATCGTGGCTGAGGTCAGCCCGGGGATCTCGCGGGTCAGGTCGGCGAACCGTTCGGTGAGCCGAGGGGCGCCGAGGATCTCGGCGATCGTGTCGGCTTCCCCGGGGGTGAGCACGATCAGCGAAGAGCTGGAGTCGAGATCGTCGGGGCCGTAACGGACGAGTTCGAAGCGACCATCCCGGTAGGAGAGGACGCCGATACGCCCCCCTACGGCTGTGTCGAACTCGTAGCGCACGCCGACGCCGGGCAACAGGATCTCGGTCACGTCCACGAGCCCAGTCTGCCCCTGGCCGCTGCAGGGAGAAGGCCAATCGACGCGAGCGCCATCGTGGCGCACACAGCGCCCGTGGCTCGGCTCGGCGCGCGACGGGATCCTGGATCGCGGCAGCACCGCTCAGCTTGCAGTCACAGCACCGTTCGGCGGAGTCGCTTGTCGAGGCCGACGACCAACGACGCCACGAGGGCCACCGCCAGGATCCGCAGCCATGCCTCCGGTGAGATCGGCGCCGTACCGAAGAGAGTGTTCATCGCGGGCAGATACGTGATGGCCAGCTGTCCGACCGCTTGGAGCGCGACGCCGACGAGCAGCAAGCGGTTGCTGAACAGGCCGATGCGCCAGACGGCGCGCGTGAGGGATCGGCAACTGAACAGGTAGAACGCCTCGACGACGACGAACAGGTTGACCGCCACCGTCCGCGCCTCGGCCAGCGAGGCGCCGTTGGCGATCTCCCATTCGAACAGCCACCATGAGCCGCCGACCAGCAGCGCGGAGACCAGCAGGATGCGAGCGACGAGGGCACCGGTGAGCAGCGGACGTCGCGGGTCGCGCGGCGCTCGGGTCATGATGCCCGGTTCCTTGGGCTCGAACGCGAGCATCAGGCCGAGCGCCACGGCCGTGGTCATGTTGATCCACAGGATCTGCACGGGTGAGATCGGCAGCGAGGTCCCGAGCAGGATCGCGACCAGGATGACCAGTCCCTCACCCATGTTCGTCGGCAGCGTCCAGACGATGAACTTCGTGAGGTTGTCGAAGACCCCGCGGCCCTCCTCGATGGCGCCCTCGATGGTGGCGAAGTCGTCATCGGTGAGCACCATGTCGGCGGCTTCCTTTGCGACTTCGGTGCCGGCATGACCCATGGCGATCCCGATGTCGGCCTGGCGCAGCGCCGGGGCGTCATTGACCCCGTCGCCGGTCATCGCGACAACGTGGCCGCGCCCCTGGAGCGCCTCCACCAGGCGCAGCTTCTGCTCCGGAGTGACCCGGGCGAAGACCCTCGCACGCTCGACGGCGGCAACATAGGCGGCGTCGTCGAGCGCGCTGAGGTCGGTCCCCAGCAGGACGGCGCCCTCCTGGTCAGCGTCGATCACGCCGACCTGCTCAGCGATCGCGCTCGCGGTCCCGCCATGGTCCCCGGTGATCATCTTCACGTCGACGCCCGCCGCATGGCACGCGGCCACGGCCGCGGTGGCCGCGGCTCGAGGCGGGTCGAGCATGCCCTGGAGGCCGGTCAGGACGAGACACCCGAGCAACGTGTCCTCGTCGAACTCCCGGGCGTCCTCGAGCCGACCTCGGGCGGTGGCCAGGACGCGGAGCCCACTCGCGGCCATGCTCTCGGCCATCGCCAGAACGGCGTCGCAGTCCAGTGGTCGATCTGCGCCCGTCGCGTCCATCTGGGCTCCGCACAGGGCGACGATGCGTTCCGTGGCGCCCTTGGCCAGGACGACGCACGCGCCGCTGTCCCCAGCCCGGTGCAGACTCGCCATGTATTGCCGGTCGGAGCTGAACGGCACGGTTGCGATCCGCGGCAAGTCGCGCCGCTCGCTATCCAGGTTCAGGCCCGACTTGGCCGCGGCAGTCACCAGCGCACCCTCGGTGGGATCACCGACGATCTGCCACCGTCCGTCCCGCTCGGACAGTTGCGCGTCGTTGCACAGCGCCCCCGCCAGCAGGTTCCACCGCAGGGCCTCATCGCTGGCGGCGTCGACCGGACTCCCGCTGTCGTCGACGAGCTGGCCGTCCGGGGCGTAGCCAGAACCACTCAGGACAACGACGCCGCCGAGAGTCCACGCTTGACGGACGGTCATCTGGTTCTCGGTCAGGGTGCCGGTCTTGTCGGTGCAGATGACGGTGGTGCTGCCGAGGGTTTCTACCGCCGGAAGGCGCCGAATCACAGCCCGCTGCCGGGCCATCCGGCTCACCCCGATGGCCAAGGTGATGGTGACAGCGGCGGGCAGGCCCTCGGGGATCGCGCCTACCGCCAGCGCGACGGCGGCGGTGAACATCTCCGTGGCGTTCTCCCCGCGCCATACACCGATCACGAAGGTGACCACGGCCAACGCGAGGATGACCACAGTGAGGACCTTGCTGAACCACGCGAGCTTGCGGGTCAGCGGGGTCGCCAGTACATCGGCATCGCCGACCAGGCGGTGGATCTCGCCCAGCTCCGTCTGCGCGCCCGTCGCGACCACGATCGCCGAGCCGGTGCCGTGGGTCACCAGCGTGCCGGAGTACAGCATGTTCCGGCGGTCCGCCACGACAGTGGCGGCAGGAAGGACCACCTCGTCCTTGACCACCGGGACCGACTCTCCGGTCAACGCTGACTCGTCGACCTGGAGCTCGGCATGCTCCAACAGTCGAAGGTCAGCAGGCACCTTGTCCCCCGCCTCCACCATCACGAGGTCGCCGGGAACCAACTCGTCAGACGTGACAGTCCGAGCCTGTCCATCACGCACGACCCGCGCCTCGGTGCGCACCGTCGCACGCAGCGCCTCGAGGGCGCCCTCGGCCTTGGACTCCTGGAGGAAGCCGATCACCGAGTTGATCAGCACCACGCTGAAGATGACGACAGAGTCCACCAGCTCACCCAACGCCAACGTGATCGCACCGGCGGCGATCAGAACGTAGATCAACGGGTGCCGGAACTGGCGAAGGAACCGCCGGAGTGGACCCGCCGTCTGGGTGCGCGGCAACTCGTTCGGCCCGAACTGGTGCAGTCGTCTCGATCCCTCAGCGCCGCTGAGGCCGCTATGCGGATCCGTCTCGAGGAGGAGCACCACCTCATGCCCAGCCAAGCCGTGATGGGTGACGGCGCCGCTAGTAGTCGACGGACTTGTCATCCCACTCTCCGACCCGCGTGCCTCGACCTTGACGGCGAACCGCGCTAGGGCGGCCCACGTTCAGTCTCTACGTCCCGGACGCAGGTGTCGCGCGGGCGTCAGCTCGTCGACCCCGTGGCTCGACGCGACCCGCGCCGCCGTCCTCGGGCTGGAATGGCAGCAGGCTCAACGACACTCAAGCCCGGGACTCGCCATGTCCGCTATGCCGATCGTGGTCGGCCATGACGCGTCACCCGGAGCCGGGGCTGCATTGGACTTCGCGGTGCATGCGGCGCAGTCGAGCGGGCTGGGCGTCGAAGTCGTCCATGCCTGGATGCGCCCGCTGAGTCCGTTTCGATGCTCACCCTGCAATGCCGGCCCAGCGGATCTGGAGCTGAAAGCCGCCGCGGAGAAGGTGCCCTCGGAGGCGACCGACCACGCCAAGCCTCGTGGATGCTCCGTCGCGGTGAGGGGGGCGTTGGCACGGGGGTCACGAGGTACCCCCTCCTGGGCGTCGCGGATCAGGGCGAGCTTGCTGGGGTGACTGAAGACCGTCTCGGTGATGAACGACGCCCGCGCGCCGATCAGCTCCCGGCGCTGCTCGGCCGCGACCTGGGAAGCGTCGCAGGCGTGGTCGGCCTGGGCGCTCGGCCACCGCTGCGCCGCGATGACGTCGGCGTTGATGAACGGCAGGCGGGTCACCGGAGCGATCACAGGCGTGGCCAGCGTGGCCTTGCCCGCGCCGTTCGGACCGGCGATCAGGCAGAGGACAGGGTCCGGGGACGCCACTGCAGTGGCGGTCAGCGTGCGCCGCGACGCCTGATCTGCTGCGCGGCGCTATGACCGAGGATCTCACCCGCCGACTTCGCCGCAGCGAACAGGTCCTCATCGATCCGGGTCGGTGAACGGGTGGCCATGGCTCCTCCTCGATCCACCACAACTGAAGCAGCCTGCTGCACGACCGTGGGTCGGAGGCACGTCACGGGCCTACCGGGTGCTGCTCAGGCAACCGCCAGCGATGGAGCGATCAGTGCCCACTATGTCCTGTGGCACGATGCGTGATGTTTGTGCGCGTGCCCTGGCTGCGAACGTCGACCGTCGCCGACAGCCGCGACGCGACGCCATCACGCATAGCGCCACAGGACGTACGGGACGCTGATCGCCAACGACATGACGGCGGTCAGGATGCCGTAGCGCAGCCACGTCCGGAACGAGATGTGCAGCCCGTTGCGAGCGGCGACACCCACGATGACGACGTTCGCCGACGCCCCCACCAGCGTGGCGTTGCCACCGAGGTCGGCACCAAGGGCGAGCGCCCACCACAGGCCGCCGTCGCGACCGAGCTCCGGGTTGCTGGCGATCAGCGATGCCACCACCGGTGACATGGCGGTGACATAGGGGATGTTGTCGACGACGGCGGACACCACCGACGACCCGATCAGCATGACCAGCAACGTGGGGACGACGGCGCCGCCGGTGATTCCGGCCAGGCCTTCGGCGAGGCGGTCCAGAGCGCCGACGCGGACCAGGGCCCCGACCAGGATGAACAAGCCCATGAAGAACAGCAGCGTCTCCCACTCGATGTCCTGGACGAGGTCCGACGCGTGCAGCGGGGAGAGCAGCAGCAGCAGGCCCGCGCCGACCAGCGCGACGACGGACGGCGCCACGCCCGTCTGGCGTTGGAGCAGGAACCCCACGAGGATCCCGGCGAGCACGATCGAGCTGCGCAGCAGCAGGGGGCGATCGGTGATCGCCTCCCGCTCGTCCAGCGCCATCAGCGACTTCGCCCGGGTCGGGTCGCCGTGCAGGGCGTCACGGAACATCCAGCGGGCCATCACGATGAACACCGCGAGGATGACCAGAACGATCGGCAGCATGTGCACGAGGAAGTCGACGAAGGACAGGTCGGCCCGGCTGGCGATGATGATGTTCGGCGGGTCACCCACCAGGGTGGCCGCGCCACCGATGTTCGACGCCAACGCCTCGGCCATCAGGAACGGGATCGGCTGCAGCCCCAACCGGTCACACAGCAGCAACGTGACCGGAGCGACCAGCAGCACCGTGGTCACGTTGTCGAGCAACGCTGACGCCCCGGCGGTGACGAGGATCAGCAGCACCAGGACCCCGAAGGGTCGACCTTGGGCGAGCTTCGCGGAGCGGATCGCGAGGTACTCGAAGATGCCGGTGCGCCGGATCACGCCAACGACGAGCATCATCCCCAGCAGCAGGAAGATGACGTTCCAGTCGATCCCGGTCTCGTTGGAGTAGAACGCATCCTCCGACTTGACGATCCCGAGTCCCATGATGAGGGCGGCTCCGCCAAGCGCAGCGGCGACCCTGTGCACCCGCTCGGTGGCGATGAGGACATAGGCACCGGCGAAGATGGCGACGGCGAGCCAGGCGATCGCCGTCATCCGATCAGGCACCCGACCAAGCGGTTCACCGTGATGACCCCGACGTAACGACCGTCCTCGACGACCGCGACCAGCGGCACGTGGGCGGCAACCATCACGGCGGCGATCTCCACCACCGTCGCATCACCGTCGACGGCAGGTTCGGGCAGGTCCTCGTCCCGGTCCAGAGCCTCCACGAGATCCGCCACCCGCTTCCCCTGCAGGTGCGACGCGATCTCATCCGCGGACGCCTCGTCCCACACCCGCCCCAACGACGGGTTCTCGATGATGTACCGGGGCAGCGCCACGCGCAGGACCTGAGAGGCGGGCACGACGATGAACGACTCTCCGTCGTTGACGACCAGCCCGGGCAGACCCGCCGTGGTCAAGACCCGGAGGGCATCGACCGCGGGGTCATCCGGGCCCAGCACGGGTGCGATCTGAGCTAGCTGGCGTGCACGCATGACGACAGTCTGCAGGTTGGATGCGGCATCAGTCTGCTTCGTCGTCGCTCGTGGCCCCGGCCGGCACCAGGCCCTGGTGGGCCCGAGCAGGGCGCAGGCTGGCTATCGCTCGCCAGTAGACGTGCTGCAGTGACAGTGGTTCCGGTTCCGGTTCCGGTTCCGGCTTGCGATGGTTTTGGGACGCGACTAGGACTCGAGCGCGATGGATATGGACATCGAGGGCTGCTTGTCTGGTGTGTACCGCTCCAACGTGCTCCGGAGGCGACCGTGCCCAAGTACCTGCTCGAAGTGAACTACACACTCGACGGCTTGCGAGGAGTCCTTGCACAGGGCGGAACCGCCCGCCGAGCGGCAGCGCAGGCGGCAGCTGAAAGCGTCGGCGGCAGCCTCGACGTGTTCGTCTTCGCGTTTGGCGAGACGGACGCCTACGTGATCGGGGACTTTCCCGACAACGTGGCCGCTGCTGCGGTTGCGCTAGCGGTCTCGACCGGCGGCGGAGCGACGACCAGGACGACGGTTCTCCTTACCGCGGCAGACGTCGACGCCGTAGCCGAGAAGCAGGTCGGCTACACGGCGCCGATGGGTTAGGAGGTCACGCTCGTGACGATCGAGGAAGCCAAGACCCTGCGGATCGCCTTGTTCACGTTGACTGAGCGCCTGATCGCTGAGTACGAGTACGCACCTGCGGGGAGAGTCATGGCTGCCGTTGCCCGGAGCCGGCAGCAGTTGGCCGTTGCGGGTGTGCACGGCCTCGGGCTTATCGACGCCACGGAATCCATGGCTCGCAGGAAGCTGAGCAAGGCGGCGTAGCCGACTCCGCGGGGACGTTCGATGGACCTACGAGGACGGCGAATGTTCCGCCTCACCTACCGGCAATGCGCGGTCTCGGTGCACCGGGGCCCCACTGGTCTGTGCGCAACCGGGGGGCAATCCGCGCTCCGCTCTTGCGACATGACTGCGACAACGCTGGGATCGCCCGGCGATGGCGTTCTACCGGTGATCGGCGCAGAGTTGAACTGCCCGGAAGCAGACCGAGTGAGAGGACCTCGCCATGAGTGCTGCAGACGATCTTGACACCCTGCCATCGCATGCGCAGTGGGCACCTGGCCTACGCACGCTCTCGACCGAGCAGGCTCTGACGCGCGTCGACGACCTCCTCGTCCACCCGGCCGACAGCGGCGCATGGTGGACCACGTTGGCCCGCGGCGTGAACAACCTGACTGACGCGATGTGGGAAGAGCGAGCCCTTGCCGGCGGCGCTGCTGGGCTTCATCAGGAGATCGTGGACGAGCAACCACGCCTCGCCTTCCAGGCGACACGCCTCGAGCGCGAGCACATCGGCCTCATCGACGAACTGGCAAAGTTGCGCCTCCTCGTCTCAGCCTGCATGGGCAGGGCGGGCGGAGTTGCGATCGTGCTGGCGGCGACTGCAGACGTCGTCGGCCGCATCCGAGGGCATGGACGTCGTTCCAGCACCTTGGTACACGAGGCCTACCAGCGTGATCTCGGCGGGGGCGACTGACCGGGCCCGGCCACGCTGACTCCGGGCCCGTGGGGTCGGCATCTCGGCAATGGCGTGTGCGAGTTGGGCTACGCCCCCTCAGATGGCTCGAGCTCCGCATCGGGCGGGGGTATCGGGGTTCGCCGCGGTGGGTCCCCCATGCGGTGCCCTCAGGCTCGCGGCGCGACGCGCACTGCGGCGCCTCGCCCGGCCCGAGTGGAGGTGGAGCGTCTCGTCGTGGACGAGTCGGGAGGTGCCCCTCGGGCCGCTGCCTCCCGCGACCGGAACTCGCCTTCCACGTGGCGTATGGGACTCGTGGTGACTCCCGACAGTGGTGATGACAGCGGTTCTTCATGGTGTTCGGGGTTCCAGCGGGACTCCTGACACCTTCGGACGCGACGGTCGCTGGTGACGTGGTTAAGGCCTGCGCAGCGTGGAATGCGCGTTGTCTCGTGCGGGTGTCTACGGTCGTGGATACGACGGCCTGCGTGACGACTGCAGGGAACCGAACAGCAGGCGCGGGATGGGTCCTGCTGCCGTTCATGTCCTCCGACAGGGGGAGTCCTCGGCGGCGAGGAGCGTACGTGGCGCGTTGACCTGGCTACCAGCTCGGTCTCGCTGGTCCCCGAGGCTCGTTCCTCGAGGCTGGGCCCCTCATTACCCTCCCCACCCCGCAGCGGAGCGAAGCTCCCATCGCGGTGCTTTCCGCCGTCCGGGCCGGACCAGCCGACGGGGCCAAGCGGCCGGGGTGTCGACGCTCGACGTGCGTGAGCTAGGGAGCAGCGTCGATCAGCAAGAAGAACTGGTCTCGTGCCGCCTGCTCGACGGAGTAGAAGGCGTACAGGCGTCGCCGGTCCTCCTCGGTGGGCGCTTGGCGATCAAGAGCGTTCACGTGATCAGTCCACTCGATCCAGTAGTTCTCGCACTCTGTGCGAACGGCCTCGCTGGCAGCCCGCCACTCTGTGAGCAGTCGGGTCATCTCAGCAGTGGTCTCGGGACGGACGGTTGATCGCTCGTTGTCGCGCGCAAGTTGGTCGTGGATCACCTCACCGTCGTCGGCAGGAGGTGTCGTGCCCGACGGCTGAGGCAGCGGGATGTGCGACTGCTCGACAGGCGCGCTGCCGGCCCGCTGCGCGCCAGGGCGGGCGAGCTCGGTTGCGCGCTCGAGCTGGTCGAGGCCGGGCGCACCGAAGCGGTTGACGATCTCAGTCACCGCGCTGGCGATCACCGGATCGACGGAGTCTGTGTCCACGTCGCACCTCCTGCTAGAACGAGCCGAATCTATCCTGCCCACACGCATGGGAAGGGACCTGCCGTTGTGCTTGCTGGCCGTACCGCACCGTGAACGGCCCACCGGGTGAGTCTGGTGTCAGTCCGCTGCAGCAGGTGGCGGCACGGCCGTCCGGTTGAGTCTGCTGCCGCCTGCGACTGCATCCGCCGAGTCGTCGGTCACCCTGGCTACGACGCGGAGCACGACGACGGTCGTGGCCGCGGCGACCCCGACGATGAGCAGTCCCCCGGTGACGAACGCGAGTGGGGGGCCAAGGGTGGACGTCCGCACGTCTGGGTCGGCTAGGAGGACGGCGAGCAGGGTCGCCGTGATCAATCCCAGGCCTACCGCGGTGGCGCTCCACCACCGACCGGTGCCGAGACGCCCACGGTGGCTCCTGTCCGCTGGGCTGAAGTCGTGCTCGGCAAGCAGCACGACGATTCCGGCCAGACCGGCCCAGGCGGTGACGAGAAGGAACGACGCCAGGGAGTCTCCGACGCGGTGCCACCCGGCCGACAGCGTCGCCACTGCGACGGCGGAGGAGAACACGATGCCGGCACTCGCCGTGATCGAGCGAAGTGCCGGGGGCACGACGAAGAGGAGCGCCACGCCGATGGAGAAGGCTGCCGTGGTGTGCCCGCTGGGGAGGCTGTTCAGAGTCGCAGGCGCAGACTCGTTCAGACCCAGGTCCGAGCGCGGCAACGCGAAGGCTTTGAGCAGGCGACCCGAACCGTTGGCCGCTAGGAGCACCCCGATGGCGACCAGACCGTGCGCTCTACGCATCCGGATCAGGCCGACCACGGCGATCACGGCGATAGCAGCGATCAGCGCGCTGCCAGTCACCACATCCAATGTCCGGTTCACCAGTCCCGCCGCCGACGACCCCACTGACGTCGCACCACGGATAGCCACGTCCGCGAGCTGACGGCCGGCAACCGTGTGCACCGTGAACCAGTAGACAAGCGAGAACAGGGCCATGCTCCCCGCGATCACCGAGGTCAGCCAGCCGAATGCTCGGGCACGGGTGGACGACGACGGCTGGGCCACAGAGCATTGTGACATCGCACCGAGTGTCCCTCCCATGGACGCAGGGACTTGATCGCGCCCACGAACCGAACTCACTGAGTCGCGCTGAGGCTCGGTGTCGGTTGTGCGAGCACGAGGTAGTCAGCCCGCCCGACAGGGGCGTCCCGAAGTCGACCGTCCGGGAGGGGCACCGTCACAGGCGCGTTGTTCTCGTCGACGAATTCCACGGACGCCGGAGAGGTCTCGGTCACGGTGAGCACGACCTGGCCGATCAACAGCAGCTGGTCGTTGGGCGCCAGCTTGGAGAAGGTGCCGGAGAGCCGGATGACCACGGTCGTGGGTCCGGTAGAACTGGTCGACGCATCGTCGACCACTGTCGCCAACGGGGTGCCGCCTTGAGGATCTCCGACCAGGGTTCGCAGTTCCGGTTGCTGCGGGGGCGACGCCAGCAGCGCCACGGCTCGGGCCGCAGAAGCCGTCCCTGAGGCCGGGGACTCAAGACGTCGGAGCCGGTCACCCTCCACGAACCAGAGGGCTTCCGTGATGCCAATGCTGTCGGAGGGCTGCGCCGAGGTCGCGGACGCCGGCGGTTGGTATCCGTCCACCGATTGGGCCTGATCCGTCAGGGGCACACCGCAGGAGCACACGCCCGCGACGAGTGCCGCGGCGAACCCCAACGCGGGACGCGCTCGACTCATGACGGGGCCACCGGTAGGTGGAGAGTGAAGCGCGCGCCGCCCGTCGGCGAGGTCGTCGTGCCGAGGGAACCGCCCAAGGCGCTGGAGCATTCGCTGGCGATCGCCAGACCCAAGCCCGCGCCGACGTGCTCGACAGCACTTCCCGACACACCTCGCACGAACGGTTCGAACAGACTGCTTGCCACCTCGGGAGGCACGCCCGGCCCGGAGTCGTCGACATGGAGGAGCACCTCCCCGGGGAGTTGCACGATCGTGACGCCCACGACGCCCTCTCCGTGATGCTCCGCGTTGTCGATCAGGTTGGCCAGGATGCGCTCGAGGCGTCGGCCGTCGATGGCGATCACCGGACGGTCCCCGCGGAGCACCCCGACAGCGTCCCGGTCAGACAGGAGCCGGTCGGTCAGCGTCGCAACGTCGACCAGATCGAGCTGCACGGGGGTCGCCGCCGACCCGCCGCCGAGCTCGAGCAGATCGAGCAGCGTCTTGGCAAGAGTGCGCGCCTTGGACAGCAGGCTGTCGACAAGTGCGGCGTCGCGCGAGTCGAGGGCGGCCCGATGGTTGTCGAGCAGTTCTGCTGTGCCGACGATTGTGGTGACCGGGGACCGGAGTTCGTGACTGACGTTCGCGACGAAGCGCCGCTCTCGGTGGATACGGGCGGCGACTGCGTCCGCCATCTCGTTGAACGCGATACCGATCGGGTCGAGGTCAGGGTCCCCCGTCGGGGGGAGACGGACGGTCAGGTCGCCCGCCGCGAGGGCCGCCGCGCCCTGCCCGAGCGAGGCGACCGGGCGCATCAGCCGAGCGGCCATCCAGCGTCCCACGACGACACCGGCGGCGAGCGCGGCGAGGGACAGCATGACGAGGAACCACCCACCGATGCGCAGCGAGCGATCGAGTGTGTCGAGGGGGAACAGCTCCAGGTACAAAGCTCCGGCGGTGCTCACGGCAACGCCGAAGTAGGGGGCTCCAGCAGCCGCGAACCGCTGCTGCGCGGCTCCCGACGCCGCCGCTTGGGACAGGAGGCTGGTCGGCAGGTCCGCCGGTGACACCGTCACCCCACCGCCGTACCAGACGCCGGCCACTTGGGCCATGGCTTGCGACTCACCGATCGACGGCACGGCGGCCAACGCCTGACCCGGGTCCAGGCCGGCGGCCAGGTCCGCTCCCACCGCGCGGGCATCGAGCAGGGCTCGGGTGAGCGAAGCGGACTCGCGCTGGGTCACCAGATAGTTGCGTGCAACGACGTAGGCGGAGAGCGCGACGATGATGGCGACGGTGAACGACACGAGTCCGAAGGCGAGTGCAACGCGAGACCGAAGACCCAGCACGTCGTCAGGCCTTGAGCCGGTAGCCGAACCCGCGCACGGTCACCAGGTACGTGGGTGACGCGGGGTCGTCCTCGATCTTGCTGCGGAGCCGGTAGACGAGATTGTCGACGATCCTGCCGTCCCCTGCGTGCTGGTATCCCCACACGTGCTTGAGGAGGTAGTCGCGGCTGAGCACACGCTCGCGTGCGCTCATGAGCTCGTGGAGAACCTTGAACTCGGTGCGAGTCAGGGGCACCGCTGAGCCGTTGATGTACAGCGCACCGACGTCGGCGCTGAGCACGAGCGGTCCACAGGACAGGGCACCGTCGGCGTCGTCCGCAGGTTCGGACCGACGGATCTGCGCGCCCACTCGGGCGAGCAGCTCGCTCGTGACGAACGGCTTCGTGACGTAGTCGTCCGCACCCGCCCTGAGCCCCTCGACGATGTCGTCGCTGTCGACCTGCGCCGTGACGATGATGATGGGCACGCGGCTCGCCCCGCGGATCGTGCGTACGACGTCGAGCCCGTGGATACCCGGCAGCCGCAGGTCGACAAGGATGACGTCGGCGGCCTCGTCCATCGCGAGCAGCAGGGCTTCCTCGCCGGTCTCCGCCTCGAGCACCTCGTAGCCCTCGTCCTCGAGCGCGACCCGCAACACCATACGGATGGCTGCGTCGTCCTCCACGAGCATCACGGATCGCGACATGCACCCATTCCACCACCAGAGCCGCCCGGCGCGAAGCCGAGTACGGATGGGAGACGCAACTGCGACACACCCGCAGCCTGGCCTGCGACAGGTTTGAGACACGATTCGGACGGCGGCGCGATGGAATTCTGGGGCGGGCTCGCACAAGGTTGACAAGAGAGACAACTCGACGAAGACAGGGGCGATTGTCGTGTCGATCAGCACGCAAGTACCGATCCAATCTCGTGCGGCGAGTGCCCTGCCTCACTGGCCTGGGGCACGGCAGGAGGAGCTCCAGCTCGCGAGGCTGGAGGCCCTGCTGGTCAACCGGTCTGCCTACACCAACTGGTGGGACTGCCTGGCGGAGCAGGCCCACGAGCTCACGAACTCCTTCCTGCCCCACCTCTCCCCGGTCGTACGCGAGGAGGAACTGGAGGAGCCGCCGTTCCACGCAGACCAGCACGTGGCGCCGGAGCTGGCACGGCTGGAGGCGGAGCACATCGCTCTGCTCGAGGAGCTGTCCGAACTCCGATCCATCGTCGCGAGGTCGTCGAGGTCGCGAGAGGCGGTCAGTGGCGCGCTCGCAGCGTCGACCGAGGTGATCGCGATGCTCCGCGGCCACAACCGGAGGCACCGAAACGTGGCCCACGATGCTGACCTCGTCGAGAGCGGTGCCACCACGTAGCCACGGGTTGCGTCGTCACAACGTCGCCGGCCGCGCGGCCCAGGGGGACAACGAGGTCCGACGTTCCTCCTCCTGGGCTGGCGCCAGACTCGACGTGTTCGTCGCCCGAGCCGGATATCGATGCCGCCGCGGCCAAGGTCATCGGCGTCGCATCCTTGGACGCCTTCCTCATTCGGATCAGGTCAGCACCGCTTGATCCGTGCGTTGTGAGCTGGCTGCGGTAGATGGTGGCCTCTCCCACGATGACGGCGGAGATGGCCAGGGCGAGCCTCGCGGGTGGGACGACGGCGAGGTTCTGGGTCATCTCGGCGACCATGAGGAGCATCGCGACCGGGGCGTGCGCGATCGCCTAAGACCGCGACCATGCCGACGATGACCTAGGCGGCCGGTTTTGGGCCGACGGAGCCGTCTCCAAGCGGGGTGCGAGTGCGTGCAGGACGCTCCAGGTCCCGGCGACGAGGGTGGCGCCGATGACCATGCCGGGCCCGTGGATGCCGCCGGAGCCGATGCCCAGCACCCCGGGGACGAACGGGCCGAGCAGTCCGACGAGGACGCCGGCGATGGCGGGCATCAGCCACCGCGGCAGGCGGATCCGATTGGCGAGGTCGCCGGCGCCACAGAAGCTCCCGGCGTAGGCGCGCGCGGTGAACCCGGCAACGAACCCGAGGAGTGCGCACCAGACTGGCCGGGTGACCGACAGCGTGCCTCGACCCGCCCCCCGGCTCGTCGTCGCGTACGGAATGCAGCCAGCCCACGCGCTGCTGCGCGCCGAGGCCGCGCTCTTCCACCAAGTGCCCCCCGATCGGATCGTCCTGGGGCACGAATGCCCGCGGTGCGGCAGCGACGAGCACGGGCGCCCGCACCTGCCGGCCACGGCGACGGTCCGGCAGCCGGCGTACGTCAGCCTCGCGCGTGCGGGCGACCTGTCGGTGGTCGCGCTCACCGACGCCGGTCCGGTCGGGGTCGACGTCGAGCCGGAAGGTGCCGGCGACTTCAGAGGCTTCGATGACGTCGCGCTGCACCCAGGCGAGCGCGTCGTGAACGCGACCGACCCGACCCGCGTCTGGGTGCGCAAGGAGGCACTGCTCAAGGCCTACGGGCTCGGGCTCGTCGTCGACCCCAGCGACATCCGGATCGACGCCGACGGATCCGCGACCTGGGACTCCCCTCATCGACCGCCGGGCGACATCCTGCTGCGCGACGTCGAGGTGCCCGGACACGTCGTCAGCCTCGTCGTCCTGCCGGAGGCCGGTCGCGGCGTCGTGGGCCTGGCGGTCACTGTTCGCAGGTCGGGCGCCTGACGGCGACGCTCACGCCGAGATCGGTGCGCTCCATGTGGAGGCGCGACTCATGCAGGGGCGACAGGCAACGTCGGGAGCGGCCGCTTGCGCAGCCAGGCGTCGAAGACGTCGGCGAGTGCGTGCCCCGTGACCTCGGCGGCGAGCGCCTCGAACATCGCGCTCGTCACCGAGCCGTACCGGTTCCGCTCGGTCCACGTCCGCAGCATGAAGAAGAACCGGTCGTCGCCGACCGTGAGCCGCAGCGAGTGCAGCAGCAGGGCGCCGCGCTTGTAGACGCGGTCGTCGAACATCAGATCCGGGCCAGGGTCGCCGAGCAGAAGGTCCTGCGGCTTGGCCGCGAGCTTCTTCCAGTGGTCGCGCGCGTGCGCGTCCGCAGAGCGCCCTCCGGACTCCTCCGACCAGAGCCACTCGCAGTAGCAGGCGAATCCTTCGTGCAGCCAGATGTCGCGCCAGGACGACGCAGTCACGGCGTTGCCGAACCACTGGTGCGCCAGCTCGTGCGCGACGAGGCGCACGTTGTCCCAGTCGGCGCTCAGGAAGTTGGACCCGAAGGTCGACATCCCCTGTGCTTCCAAGGGAATCTCGAGCTCGTCGTCGGTGATCACCACGGTGTACGCAGCGAACGGGTACGGGCCGAACATCCGGGCGTAGAAGTCGAGCATCGCGGGCTGGTCGCCGAAGGCGGAACCATAGTGACGCAACAGCCTCTGCGGGAGCACCGCGGTCATCGGAACCGACGATCCCTCCACCGGGTGCACCACGTAGCGACCGATCTGCACCGTCGCGAGGTACGTCGCCATCGGCTCGTGCTGCTCGTAGACCCACCTGGTCGTGCTGGCCGAGCGCCACTGGCTGGTGCACACGCCGTTGGCGACCACGTGATACGGGTTGGGGGCCGTCAGCTCGATGCGGTACGTCGCCTTGTCGTCGGGACGGTCGTTGCACGGGAACCATGAGGGCGCGCCATTGGTCTGGCCGGCGACGAGGACTCCGTCGTCGAGCTCCTCCCAGCCGCACACGTCGTCGCCGTCGGGCACGGGCCGCGGCCGTCCGCTGTAGCTCACGACGACGCGGAACCCCTCGGCCGCCTTGATCGGGCGCCTCGGCACCACGACCAGGTGGTCGGGCTTGGCGACGTACCGAGCAGCGGCGCCGTCGACCGTGACCTTGGCCACCCGGAGCCCAGAGAGGTCGAGCCGCAGCTCGCGCAGGTCCACAACAGCCTCGGCGGTCAGCGCGGCTTTCCCGCGCAGCTGGTTGGTCTCGACGTCGTACGACAGGGTGAGCTCGTAGTGCGACACGGCGTACGAACGGTCGCCCCGATGCGGGAAGTACTCCTGCGCCTTCACGCGTCACCCTCGGCGTCGACGGCCTGCCAGGGACCGATCGGGTTGCCGATCCACCGGGTCTTGTCAGGCACGAACTCCCCGCGCATCACCAGCGAAACGGGCCCGACCGTGGCGTGCCGCCCGAGCGTCGCTGCGGGGAGGATCACGCTGTTGGGGCCGAGCGTCGACCCGGTCCGCAGCGTGACGGTGTCCATGCTGAGCACCCGGTCGTGGAACAGGTGGGTCTGGATCACGCAGCCCTGGTTGACGGTGGCTCCAGCCTGGAGGTTGATGAGGTCGGCCTCGGGGAGCCAGTACGTCTCGCACCACACCCCGCGGCCGATCTTCGCACCCAGCGAGCGCAGCCAGAGGTTGAGGACCGGCGTACCCGTCGCGGGTCGCGCGAACCACGGTGCGGCCACTGCCTCGACGAAGGTGTCGGCCAATTCGTTGCGCCACACGAACGAGCTCCACAGCGGGTGGTCGCCGACGCGGAGCCGCCCGACCAGGGCCCACTTGGCGAGAGTCGTCACGACTGCGGCCACCGTCGCGGCAGCGATGACGACGAGGCCGCTCAGCAGCACCGCCGCCCACCAGCCGTACGCCGAGGCGAGCGCGATCTGTGCGACGACGACGCCCAGCCCGACCGCGACCCCGACCATGACGGGGACCAGCCGGCACAGCTCGACCAGGGCCCGCGCCACGACCAGGCGGGTCGGCGGGTCGTACGTGCGGCTCCGGTCGACCTTCTGCTCCACCCGGCGCAGCTTGGTCGGGGGGCTGCCGAGCCAGGAGGTGCCGGCCTTCGCCTTCGTACGGCGAGGCGCTGCAGACAGCACCGCGACGAGCCCTCGCTTGGGCACCTTGCGACCGGGGGCGGCCATGCCCGAGTTGCCCACGAACGCGTGCTTCCCGATCTCCACGTGCTCCACCCGCAGCCAGCCACCGCCGAGCTCGTAGCCGCCGAGCAGGGTGTCGTCGGCGAGGAAGGCACCTTCGCGCACGGTGGTGAGCTTGGGGATCAGCAGCACGGTCGAGGCCTCGACGCGTGGCCCGACCTTCGCGCCGAGGGCTCGCAGCCAGGACGGCGTGAGCGAGCTGGAGTAGAGCGGGAACAGCCAGGTGCGGGCCTCGTCGAGGACACGCAGCGTCGCCCACGCCTGCCAGGCGCGCCGTCCGTGCACGGGGTGGGCGCCGGGCACCAGACCGATCCCGAGCAGCCGCACGGTGAGCCAGATCAGCAGGGCGAGCACGAGGAGGCCGACGACGGTGGCGATCGGCAACCAGGCCAGGCTGCGCAGGGCGGCAGCCGCCACCGAGCCGGCGTCCTTGAGCTGCTGCGCCACCACGGCGAGAGCGACGACGACGGCGATGCCGGGCAGGGCTGCGATGAGGACGGCGATCGCCGTGTACCCCAGCAGCCATACCGGACGGTTGATCGGCCGCTCGGCCCACGGACCTCGCGCGGTCTTGCGCAGCCGTGCCGGGGCGCCTGCCCACAGCTCGCCGGCAGGAACGTCGCCGAAGACCGCTGAGCCGGGAGCGATCTCAGCCCCGGCTCCGATCACTGCTCCCGGTGCGAGCGTGCTGCGCGCGCCGATGCGCGCGTCGGCACCGATCTCGACAGCGCCGACGCGCAGCAGGTCGCCGTCGAGCCAGTGCCCCGAGAGGTCGACCTCGGGCTCGACCGAGCAGCCGTCGCCGAGCACGAGATGACCTGTGACGGGCGGTACGGAGTGCAGGTCGACATGGCGTCCGACCTTCGCGCCGAGCAGTCGTGCGTACAGCCGGATCAGCGATGCGCCTGCGAGGTTGGCGGCGCCGAGCTCGTCCGCCAGCCGCTCCGCCAGCCACACCCGGAGGTGCACGGAACCGCCGCGCGGATAGGTGCCCGTGCCGACGCCGGCGAGGATCGCGCGCGCGCCCGCAGCAGTCAGCAGCATGCGGCCGGGTGCGGATACGAGGAGGAGCCAGGCGACGACGACCACGGCCCACGGTGCACTCGGGAGCCAGGCGACGCCGAACCACTGCGCAGCCGCCGTCGACCCGAGAGCGACCCAGGTGAGCCACCTCAGCCCGGTGATCGTGCGCAGCGGCACCGTGAGCAGCACCTGCGCGACCTGCGATCCGCCGGAGACAGGGCGAACGGTGCGGTCGACGTACGCGGCAGGGGTCGCGAGCTCGTCCAGAGCCAGCGCAAGGTCGCCGATCCGGGGGTGGTCGTATACCTCGGCGACCGTGACCTCGGGGTACGTCGCGCGCAGCTTCGACACCAGCTGGGCCGCAGCCAGGCTGCCACCACCGAGGTCGAAGAAGTCGTCCTCGGAGCTCGAGACGGTGGCACCGAGGATCTCCGCCCAGAGGTCCTGCAGGTGCCCGGCGGTGCCCTCGAGACGCGTCGACTCGGTCGTGTCGACGGTCGCGAGCGGCCAGGGCAACGCGTCGCGGTCGATCTTCCCCGAGGTGCGCGTCGGGAGGGTGTCGACCTGCGCGAGCCGCGGGACGAGCGCCGCGGGCATCGTGGCCCGCAGGGTCGCGAGCGACGCGACCGCGTCGAAGTCGTCGGTGGTGGCGACGTACCCGACGAGCAGCGCGTTTCCCGAACCGGTGCGACGTACCGCCGCCGCTGCACCCGTGACGCCCGGCAGCGCCAGCAACACGCTGTCGATCTCGCCGAGCTCGATGCGCCGGCCGCCGACCTTCACCTGGTCGTCGGCGCGACCAAGGAAGAGCAGACCCTCCTCCTCGTAGCGCACCAGGTCACCGCTGCGGTAGGCCCGCTCCCAGCCGAGGGTGGGCATCGGGGCGTACTTCTCCGCGTCCTTCACCGGGTCCAGATAGCGGGCCAGCCCGACGCCGCCGATGATCAGCTCGCCGGTGCCACCCGGCTCGACCTGCACGCCTGCCTCGTCGACCACGGCGAGGTCCCAGCCGTCGAGCGGCAGCCCGATCCGCACCGGCGGCTCGCCGGTGAGGCGGGCGCCACAGGCCACGACCGTCGCCTCGGTGGGTCCGTAGGTGTTCCAGACCTCGCGGTCGTCCTCGACCAGCCGGGCCGCCAGCTCGGGCGGGCACGCTTCGCCGCCGAGGATGAGCAGGCGTACGGCGGCCAGCGCCTCGGGCGGCCACAGCGCCACGAGCGTCGGCACGGTCGACACCACGGTGACGTCGTTGGCGACCAGCCACGGCCCCAGCTCCATGCCGCTGCGCACGAGCGACCGCGGCGCGGGCACGAGGCACGCGCCGTACGCCCACGCGAGCCACATCTCCTCGCACGACGCGTCGAACGCGACCGACAGCCCCGCCATCACGCGGTCGCCCGGGCCAAGCGGCTCGTCCTGCAGGAACAGCCGCACCTCGGCGTCGACGAACGCAGCAGCGCTGCGGTGCGAGACAGCCACGCCCTTGGGCGCCCCGGTCGAGCCGGACGTGAAGATCACCCAGGCGTCGTCGGTCGCGGCCGGGAGGGTGCCCTCGGCCACGGGCGGCTTCGGACGGCGGACGGTCAGCTCGAGGTCGTCGGTCAGGACGGCGGCGACACCCGCCTCGGCGAACACCGTGCGCGCCCGCTCGTCCGGGTCGTCGGCGTCGACCGGCACGTACGCCGCCCCGGCCAGCAGCGTGCCCGCGATCGCGACGTAGAGGTCGGTCGTGCCCGAGCGGATCCGGACTCCGACCTTGTCGCCCGGCCCGACGCCTGCGGCATGCAGGCCCTCGGCGACCTCCTCGGCCGCGTCGAGGAACTCCTCGTAGGTGAGCACCTGCGCGCCGTTGTCGAGCGCAGGCTCGTCCGGGTGGTCCGCCGCCGTCCGCCGCAGCACGTCCACGAGGGTTCGCGGCGGGGGTGCCAGCGGGCCTCGCAGCAGGGTCATGGCGTGAGTCTCCCAGCAGGGAGCGGGCGCGCAGCCAAGCGACGCGACCGTGCCAGGGCCGCAGCGGTAGCCGGCTCAGGCCCTGGTGGGCGTAGGAGCGAGTGGCAGACGATCGTCCGGATCATCCCGGGGGCGAGGCCGCGCACGTTCGGTCCATCTGGGCCACCCAGGTCCTGGCGAGCCTGGCCAAGACCGGCGCACCGTCGCGGGCGGAGATCACCGACGCGGCGGCCAGCCAGCGCGCCGACTGCGTCATGCTCGACAAGGGGCCCTTCATCGTGTCTGCCATCGAGGTTCTCGACGGGAGCCTCGTGCGCATGGGCGAGGTCCAGCAGAAGAGCCGAACGCTGATACGACGAATCCACTCCTGGGCGCCCAAGGACTGGCACGCGCCCTGACGCGTTGGACCGCCGCCGACGACACGGTGACGAGACGAGGTGAGATCGCACCGCGTGGCTCGGGCGGGTCAGGTCACGCGGGCAGAGCCTTCGGCTCGAGGACGACCACCGGGGTCACGGTCGAGCGCAGACCGGCATACCCGTCGAGCTGCGGATCGACGGCGAGCCACAGCCTCCAGAGCCGGTCACGCTCTTCTCCCCCGGCCTGGCGCGCCTGAACCGTGCGGGGCGGCTGACCGGCTAGTCGGACGACAGCGTCGGGGTGCGCCTCGAGGTTGAGGAACCACGACGGATCGCCCTCGTCCCAGCCGTTCATGGCGATCGCGATCAGGTTCGCACCGTCCTGGACGTAGCCGAGGATGACGCTGCGCTCCCGCCCGGACGTCCGTCCGATCACGGTGAGTCGCATCGCGCCCCAGCCCCGCTTGTTCGACGGCGTCCAGAGGAAGCGACCTCCGCTCAGACGGTAGAGCGCCCGATGAGCCCGCCAGGCGGTGTGCACGAACCACGAAGGCGGGACGGTCGGGGGGCGTGATTCTGCGATGCTCATGGGCATGCCTCCTGGCACGTGGCCAGCTCCAACGTACGCCGTGTCCGCGTCACGAAGCCTGACGGACGATCGGCCGTCCGAGGGTCGGCCACCGCGCTGACGATCAGGTCGTCTGTCGACGCGATGGGCGTGACTCGTGGCGCGCAGCAGACGAGGCGGTCCCGGCTCGGATCTGCGCCACGCCACCGGGGTCGTCTGCATCATCTGGCTGCAACCACGACAGAGGGGGGCGGCCCGGCTTCTGCTGGCCTGACTGCGCTTGGAGCCCCCGTCGATGGAGCTCCTGCGAGCAGCTCCTAGGAGTCGACGACGGTGCCGTCGACGTGCACGGCAGGTATTCCGGCTCGCTCCAGCATCGACGCGGCGACAGCCGAACGGAAGCCGCTGGCGCAGTACACCCACACCGTGCGGCCGGCGGCCCATGCGCGCACTTCCTCCATCCGGTCTGCAAGTTCGTGAACCGGAACTGCGAACTCTCCGGCAAGCCGTGCCCGACTGCTCTCGGACGGCAGCCGCACATCAAGCACGGGGAGTTCGGGGTCGTCGGCGAGGGCCGAGCGCAGACGACGTCCGTCCGCGTGCTGAAAGTCATCCATCGCCGTCGTACCGAGGCTGCCGTCCTTCCAGAACGCTGCGGTGCGCACCGTTTCGATCCCGACGCGAGCGAGCTCGATCACAGCGGTGCGCAGCAGCGACTCGTCGGGGACGATCACATGGACGTCAGCACCCCAGGGGATCAGCCATCCGATGTAGGTGACGTAGGCGCTGGCAGCGTCGAAGGAGAGCGTTTGGGGAAGGTGAGCATCGGCGAACGCGTGGCGGTGGCGAAGGTCGAGCACCCACTCCCCCGCCGCGGCCCGGGCTGCGATCTGTGCGAGCGTCTCGATCACCGGCCGCGCGAGGTCAGCCTGAGGGGTTCCCTCCCTGTTGAGCGATCCCATCTGATCGAAGTAGCTGGGGAATGGCCCTTGCTGGGCTAGGAGCTTGCGGACGAACAGGTCCTGCTCCTCGCGGAAGACCGAGTTCGTGAGCTTCAGCCCCCCGATCGTCCGATCCCCGAAATCGGAGTCCCCCACGCTGCAGAACGAGCCGAAACCATGCGTCGGCAAGACCACGGCACCGGGCTCGGAGAGGGACTCGAGCGCGCGCGCCGAAGACCACTGATCACGTGCAAGCCCCTCGGCAAGGTCACGGCCGAACAGGTCGGTGCGGCCGACACCGCCGTACAGCAGCCCACCACCTGTGAACACGGCGACGTCACCTGCTGCGGTGCGTAGCAGGTAGGACATGCTTGTAGGCGTGTGCCCGGGGGTGTGGACAGCACGCATCGTGCCTGGCCCCACGACGAATTCTTCTCCGTCGGTGATCTGTCGAGAGTGGAACGCCACATCGGTGTCCGCGGGGACGACGTACTCGGCGCCGGTCCTCCGTGCCACGGCGAGCCCGCCGCTGACGTAGTCGTTGTGAATGTGTGTCTCCACCACATGGCTGACGGTCCAGCCGCGATCTGCCGCGAAGCCGAGCAGGGAGTCGACGTCGCGGGGCGGGTCTACAAGAACCGCGTAGCCTCCGCCGCTCGCGATGTAGGTCCGGTTGCCGAGCCCCGGAACCTCGAACGGAACGACCGTCAGTGGTCCGGACACCTCGTCGTCAACGAGCGGGGACAGCGGCGCGAACGTCTCGGCGGGACTCACAGGGCGGCTCCCTCTCGCAGTGTCCTGCAAGGCTAGGCAGCGCCGAGCGAGAAGAACCCGTCCGTGGGGGCTCACGTCCGTGCGAGACCATGTCCGCCCGGGTCATGCCAGCCCGAGGTCGTCGGTCAGGAACGCAGTGACTGGAGCGTTCGCCACGCCCTGCATGCGAGCTGCAGGTTGAAGTTGACATCCGGTGTCCCGAGGGCCAGCCCGGACACCTCGCGGATGCGCTGAAGCCGGTACTTCAAGGTGCTGCGATGGATGGACAGGGCAGCGGCTGTCTGGTCATAGGCACCGCCGCACTCGAGGTACTGGTGAAGAGTCGGCACCAGCTGGGCGTGGCGGGCCTCGTCGTAGTCGACGAGCAAGCCAAGCCAGTCGCGCACGAACCGTTCGATCTCACGGGTGTCCTCAGTGGCCGCGAGGAGCCGGTACACGCCGAGCTGGTCGAAGATCGTGACGTCCGGCGCCTCGGCGGCGTCGCGTTGGAGCTGGAGCGACAGCACTGCCTCGCGGTGGGAGTTGGGGAAGTCCTCGACACCCTGCGTTGGGCTCCCGACGCCAAGACGGCAGTGGCCGCCGCCAAGCTCACGCGTCACGACGGAGTGCAGCTCGTGCCAGTCGATCTCACGGTCGGTCAGCACCACCACCGTGCCTCCACGAGAGACGAGCAGGGAACCGAGGTTGAGTTCTCGCGCCGCACGTCGCACCGAGGTGAAGAGCTGGTCACCGCCCAGGGTCCCGCGGCTCTCGAACACCAGCGCGCGGTGGGGCTGGCTCAGGTCGCGCTGGAAGGCCTCGCCTCGCGCGAGCGCCGTTTCCGGACTTGCGCCGGCCAGGAGGTCCTCGACCAGATCGCGGCGAATGCGGATCTCAGTGTCTGCCACGGTGCGCTGACGGGCGAGCTCCATCGACAGGATCGTGGCGCCGTACTCGAGCGCAGCGAGGTCCTCGACCGTGGCGGCATCGTCAGGGTCGAGAAGGGTGAGCACGGCGACTGAGTCCGGTCGCGGTGATGCTGCGATCATCACCTGGTTTGACTCGCGCAACGGACGGCCGTCGCGCAGCAGGCGCCTGATCAGCTCGTCGCGTCGGGCCGGAGTGTCCTTGGGGTACTTCGTCGGCTGACCCGGGCCGGCCCATGCGCGCAGGTTGCCGTACCGGTCCTCGACGGCAACCGAGAGGCCCGTCACCTCGTGAACAGCCCCAGCGATTCCATCCATGCCCTCGCCACTCACGGCGGCGCGAGTGAGTCGGTGATGGATCTCGATGCGCTGCTCCAGCGCCTCGACCGTCTGTTCGAGCTGGTGGTTGACGAAAGCCAGTTCCTCCGCCGCACTGCGCTCAAGCTGGTGCAAGCGGCTGTTGCGCACCGCGGAGCCGATCTGCTGCGCCAGCACGCGGAGCAGGAAGTGCTCATCGCTCGTGATCCTGCGACCAGAGGCGACGACCATCATTCCGGGAGTTCCTGGACCGCTGCCGAGGCCGTACGCCCATGCCTGCACAGCGTCGGGGAGGCTGATCTCGCCGCCGCCCGACGGCACGTCCTGGAGGCCGGCGGGCTCGGGTTCGTCGCGGTCGCCAGGTGTCCAGGTGTAACGCTGACCGTCGACCGTGCGCACGCCGACGAGCCGGCATGCGGCGAACGATGACGCCGCGCTGGCGCCCATGCGCAGGATCTGCTCCTCGTGGCCGCTGTCCGTCATGAGCATCGCGAGCACGAGCAGAGCGTTCATGCGCGAGAGATGGTCCCGCTCGGAGAGGCCGACCGAGGCCTCGAGAGTCACGATGAGCGCTCTCCTGCCCTGGCGGCAAGGAACTCGTCAGGCTCGAGGTAGTAAGGGTTGTCGAGCAGGCTCCCGAACAGCAGCAGCTTGGGATGGGTGCGGAGGAGGTCGACCACGACACGACCGTCGAAGAGGTCGAGGTCGTAGAGGCACATGATCACCTGTGGGTACTGCGGCAGGAACCGGTTGAGCTCGGACTCGTAGTCGACGAGGTCCTCGACGCCGGGCAGCTGGCGCAGGGCCCAGGTCATCTCACCGAGACTCCGGGCGAACGTGCACTCACCCGCGGAGAAGTTCTCGCCGATCGACTCCTCCCAGAATCGGAGCATGGCCGAGGTGGAGAAGTGGCCGTCACGCAGATAGACCTCGCTCGAGCGCAAGAGATCGACGCCGCCGGCCCCTCCGTCGGCGCCGGCCAGGCTCTCGCGGACGTCGTCCGGCTCAACCTGGTCGAGCACGGCGATGCACTTGTCGCCGGCCTCGAGCCCTGCACGGAGGTACGGCAGGAGGACTTCGTCCCGCCCCTCGGCACCCCGATAGAACGCGCAGATGTGGTCCCCGGGCTCCAGAGTCACCCCGGGAAGACCTAGCGCAATGGTGTCGGACACAACGGCTCCCGTCCTGTACCCCCGGCGCACAGAGTAGGTGCCTTTCGCGCCGGAGAGTAGCCCTGGCGGGACAGAGGATGTGAAGGATCTAGCCTTGGCAGGGCCAGCGAGGATCGCGCCCGAGGGCTCTACGCACCGAACTTCGTCCAGTGGTTGCCGAAGAGCTCCTGCTCGGTGAAGGTCTTCGGCGCGATCGTCCGCGACACCCACGTGAGGTTCAGGAAGTGCCGCGCATTGACGTTCTCGGTCGTGATGTTGCCGCCCCAGGAGCCGCACGACAGGCTCAGCGTGAACGGCAGGCCGTTGCGGGCGCTGCCGGCACCTTCGTTGAGATTCTGGTTGACGAGAACCCGCGCTGTGCGAGTTCCGAACGCGAGGGCGTCGACGTGGGCGTCGTTGCTCGTGTGGATGCCGCACGTGTGACCCAGGCCTTGGTAGGCCGTGATGTCGTTGACGGTCTGCACGGCCTCGGAGATGTCGGACCCATAGCGGTAGACAGCGAGCACCACCGAGAGCTTCTCCCCCGAGAACGGGTGGGCCGGACCCGCGCCGTCCTCCTCGACCATGAGGAAGGACGTACCCGGGGGCACCTCGATGCCAGCCAGATCCGCGATGTGCGACGCCTGCTTCGCGATGACCTCGAGGCTCGGAATGTGGCCGCCGTCCGGCCACATCACGGCCTGCAGGCGTGCCTTCTCCGCGGGGCTGCACAGGTAGCCACCCGATGCCTGCAGCCGACTCAGCAGGTCGTCGTAGACCTCGGCGGCGATGACGAGGGAGTTGTCGGCGAGGCAGCTCGTCGCCAGGTCGAAGGTCTTGCCGGCGACGATCATCGACGCTGCGTCCTCGAGATCGGCCGTCTCGTCGATCACGTGCACCGAGTTCCCGACCCCCACGCCGTACGCGGGAGTGCCGCTGCTGTACGCGGCCTTCACCATCGCTGCTCCGCCCGTCGCGACAACGACGTCGGCCTGCTTCATCAGTTCACGAGTCTTCTCGATGGACGGCGATGTCAGGCTGAGAATGAGATCGGCAGGAGCACCGACCTGAACGCACGCCTCCCGCATGAAGTCGACGGACAGCTCACTGGTCTGCTTCGTCCGCGGGTGCGGCGCGATGACGATGGCGTTGCGCCCCTTGATCGCCATGAGCGCCTTCATGGGCGGAGTCGCATCCGGACCGGTCGTGGGGATGAGCGCCGCGACGACGCCCACCGGCTTCGCGATCTTCACGAGTCCGCGCTCGGGATCCTCTTCGACGACCCCGACGGTGCGCATGCCACGCATGTCCGCCAGCAGGCCGTTGACCCGGCGCTGGATCTTGGTGAGCTTGTCGGCGTACGTGCCGAAACCGCCCTCGTCGACGGCTAGCTGCGCGAGGGCCTCTGCGTGGTCCTTGCGCACGATGGCCCAGCCGATGGCGGTCACCAGCTCGTCGACCCGTTCCTGGTCCCAGTCCGCGATCGCGGACTGAGCGGCCCGGGACCGGGCAAGCACTGCTGCGACCTCATCGGAGGCGCTGGTGTCGGGGGCGCTGGTTGAGTCCTGGGTGGTCATGGCAGACACGTTCCCGCGGCACGACACGGAGTGGCACCGACCGCGACGGCCCAAGGTTGAACCAAACATTGCCCTTTCGGGACATAGTTGCCTGGAAGGCCGCGTTAGACAGTACGCGTCATGAGCATCACTGGGATGGACGTCCACGGCACCCCGATCTCGAACCTGGAGTGGCGTGCCCTGATCGACGACTTTGAGGGGGGAGTGCACGAAGGTCCGATCTACAACGTCGACCGCGACGATCACCGCGAGTTCGATGCGATCTTCGTGGGCGGCGGTGCTGGCGGCCGGTTCGGCTCTGCCTACATGCGCGCGCAAGGCGGGCGACAGCTCACCGTGGACCGGTGGCCCTTCCTCGGCGGATCCTGCCCGCACCTGGCGTGCGTGCCCCACCACCTCTTCTCGGAGGCAGCCCGCGAGCTCGACCTGGCACGCACCCTCTCGGGCCGCTTCTGGTTCCCGGAGTTCGACGAGTCGAAGGCGTCGGTGCTCGACATGGTCGAGTTGTTCAAGAGCGGGCGCAATTCAGCGCACTCGTTCATGAACTACCAGAGCAAGGAACAGCTGGGGATGGAGTACATCCTGAATGCCGAGGCCACTGTGCTCGACGCTCACTCGGTCGAGATCTCCGGCGAGGTGTTCCACACCAAGAACCTGGTCCTGGGGACGGGATCGACAACCGTGGTCCCTGACATCCCCGGCATGGACAAGAAGGGCGTATTCGACTACGCCAGCCTGATCGAGGAGATGGACTACAACCCCCGCTCGTGCGTCATCATCGGCGGCTCCAAGGTGGCGATCGAGTACGGCTCGTTCTTCCAGGCCGCCGGGTGCGCGACCACGATCCTCGCCCGAAGCCCGCTCATGAAGGGAAAGGGGCTCCACCATGTCGACGACGACCTCAGGGACTACGTCGTCGACGGAATGCAGAAGCGCGGGATCACGATCCTCGACGGGACACAGTCGCTCGAGGTCCTGGGTGACGAGTGGGCGACCGGCGTACGCGTCAGGCTTTCGGACGGCTCCGTGCGCGACATCCCCTGCGACATGGTGTTCATCGGAACCGGCGAGCGCCCCAATTCAGACCCCTTCGTCAAGGCCCTGGGGGTCGAGATCGACGACCGCGGCGCCGTGGTCGTGGATGGTCACATGCGTACGTCGGTCCCCGGCGTCTACGCGATCGGCGACCTCGTCGGTCCGCCGATGGAGATGTTCAAGGCACGCAAGTGCGGCATGACCGCTGCGCGCAACATCATGGGAGAGGACTACTCCTTCGACTTCAGCGAGTACCCCGACTTCCTGCACTCGACCTACGAAGTGACGTGGGTCGGACTCTCTGAGCGTGAGGCACGCGAGAAGTACGACGATGTCATCGTGATCCAGATGCCGCCCCCTGGAGTTCCGTACGGCGACATCCCCCTCCCCTGTGCCGAGGGCACGATGCTGCTCGCCTTCACCCACCCGGAGCGGACCGGATTCCAGAAGGCCGTCTTCGACGCCAAGACGCGCAAGCTCGTGGGAGCTCACCACGTCGGGTACGGCGCCAAGGACGGGTTCCAGTACCTCGACTACCTGATCCACAAGGGTGACGGGCTGACCATCGATCAGCTCGCCGAGATGAACGAGCTGTTCCTCAACCCTTCGCACTTCATCCAGCTTTCGAGGCTGCGCGCGGGATCGAAGGAGCTCAAGTCGCTCTAGTCAGCCTGCAAGCTCTGCGGCACGGCGCCGAAGCGACTCGATCGCTTCGGCGCCTTCGCGCCTGCGCGTGTCGAACCACACTCGCTGGGCCGCCACATCGGGCCGAAGCGAGGCTGTCTCAGCGCGAACGGCGTCCGGAGCACACCCACCTGGCTCGCGGCGAGAAGCGACGAGCGCAACCGGGTCCAGTACCGAGTCCAGGTCTATATCGGCCGCGCCTGAAGGCAGCGGAGCGCCCGTGACTGCGAGGGAGGCGGTCTCGAGAGCCGACAACGTGATGGTCGTTCCAGCGGCCAGCGCCGCCGCGACCGTGCGGCCCACCACGCGGTAGGCCGTGCGGTAGTCGAGCCCGGCTCGCAGGACCAGCTCGTCGGCGATGTCAGTGGATGCGGTCTGCTGGTCGGCGGCGCTGGCTGCAAGAGCGGCTCGGTGGACGTGCAGAGTGCGTATCACCGCAGTAGCAAGACGCACGAGTCGCGCTGCAAGCTCGAGAGATGACGCGACCTCGCCATAGCTATGGAGCCAGTTGTCCGTCGACGCTGAAGGTGTGCGCGCGGTTGCCGCTGTACCGGTGAGGCGGCCGATCATCGTGCTCGCACCGGCGCGGATGACCGAGAGGGCGTAGGGATTGCGCTTCTGCGGCATCAGCACCGATGCCCGACACAGCGAGGCATCGACGGTGACCAGCCCGAAGCCGGCGCTCGCGAAGATCTGGAGATCCTCGGCCATGCGGTCGGCCGTGATCGCGGTCTGAGCTGCCGCGGCCGTCACCTCGATGAGCCCGTCGATGGTCCACATGGTGTCGCGGGTGTTGCGCCCGACACGGGCGAAGCCCAGCAGCTCTGCAAGACGGGCGCGATCGAGTGACATGCGCGTGCCAGCGACACCGCCCGAGCCCGCAGGAGAGACATCGATCCACTCGTGCGCCGCCCGGAGCCGAGGCAGGTGCCGAGCGGCCTCCTCGGCGAACGACGCGAGGTAGTGACCGAAGGTCGAGGGTTGAGCGAGCTGCAGGTAGGTCGTGTCGGCCCAGACAGCGTCGGCGAACTCGTCGGCCCGATCGCACAGCGTCTCGACGAGATCGGCCGTCGCCTCGGCGAGGTCGACGAGGCGGTCGCGCACGGCGAGCCTGAAGGCGATGCGTCCTGCCTCGCGACGGGTGCGGCCGAGGTGGACCCAGCCCGCCGTATCGCCGATGCGGCGCACGAGTTCCTGCTCGCGACTGTTGTAGGCATCGCCGAGCACGACGTCGTAGGGGAACTCGGCGATGGGAATCCGTCCGAGCTCCAGCAGTCCTCTGAGCAGCGGGGCACAGACGGCATCGCTGACGATGCCTGCTTCGTGGAGCGCGATGACGTGCGCGAGGTCGGCCACCAGCAACCCGTCGTGCAGCAGCGGCGCGTCAGCGAGCTCGAGGGCATAACCCGCCGCAACCAGTTCTGGCGCGGGGCCCGAAGAGATGCGCCCGTCGGAGCCGAGGTAGCCCTCGGGGAGTTGGGTGCTCACAGTGGGCCATCCTGCACGAAGAGAGTCGGTGCGCCGCCAGACACGAGGAAGACGACCGAGCCCTCTATGCTGCCGGCCCGCGAGGCGGCGATGAGTGCTGCCATTGCCTTGGCACAGAACGGCGGATCGAGGAAGACAGCTTCGGTGCTGGCGACGAATGCGGCGGCCGCTCGCCCCTCGGATGAGGCATAGCCATAGCCCGGACCGATGAAGCCGTCGACGATCTCCACCATGTCCTGTCGCGGCGCCGTCGCGTCCACCAGGGCCGCGGCGCTGGTAGCGAGTTCCAGAACCCGTTCTCGACACTCGTCGGCGGGTCGGCTGACACTCACCCCGACGACGCGTGGCAACCAGCCGGAGGCGACTCCGGCGACCAGCCCACCCTGCGTGCCGCACGACCCCGTGGCGAGCCAGAGGGTCGGCTCCGTGATGCCCGCAGAACGAGCCTGGTGGTGGATCTCCCGAGCAGCGACCAGGTAGCCCAGGCTCCCACGTGCGGTGGCACCGCCCCGGGGTACGACGAAGGGCCGGCGGCCCTCCGCGCGTAGTTCCTCCGCCACCAGGTCGATCATCGTGTCGACGCTCGCCCGTTCCGGGCTGCCGGTCCAGCGCAGATCCGCGCCGGAAAGGGCTTGGAGCGCCAGGTTGCCACGCGCCTCGTCCGGACGGTCGCCGTAGAAGCACACCACGGCATCGAGACCGCAGCGTCGAGCCGTGAGTGCGGCGAGCATGGACCAGTTCGACTGGGCGCCCGACCCCGTGACCAGTACGTCGCAGCCGCGCGCCAGCGCATCGCCGAGAAGGAATTCCAGTGGGCGCACCTTGTTGCCGCCGAGGCCGAGACCAGTGAGGTCGTCGCGCTTGAACCACACGTCGAGCCCCAGTGCGGCGGACAGGCGTGGTGCCGCATGCAGCGGCGTGGGAAGGATCGCCAGCGGCTCGCGCGCGATGCTGTCGAGGTCAGGCATCGAAACGGTCGAGGACGTTGTCGATGAAACGTGGGATGGATCCGAGCGCGCGCTCAGGCTCCATCAGCGCGTCAAGCTCGGCGTCGCTGATCTGCGCCATCCGCTCGTCATCGCGCAGCGCGGTGCGCAGGTCGACGCCTCTCTCGCGCCCGGTCAGCGCAGCCTGGTAGACGACGCGATGAGCGGTGTGCTTGCCGACCCGGTCCGCGAGCGCGCGCATCACGGGTTCGCTGAGCACGTAGCCTTGCTGTGCATCGAGGTTCGCCCTCATGCGATCGATGTCGACCTCGAGGCCGCCCAGAATGCGCACGGCCGCCTGTGTGCTGACGGCGGTGAAGTGGCAGGTCTCCGGGAGCACCACCCACTCCGTCTTCCAGGCGCGGCCGTCACGCTCATGACCGTGGATCATCCCCTCGATCGCCAGGTCAGCGTTGACGCGCACCAGGCGGGCGAGCGAGCTCACGTGCTCAGCCCACTCGGGGTTGCGCTTGTGCGGCATGGTGATGCTTCCGACCGTTCCGGGCGAAAGCGGCTCCCGCAGCTCGCCGATCTCGGACCGCTGGAGCTCGTACACCTCGTCGCCGATCTTGGCGATGGTGGCGGCGATCATGGCCATACGTGTCACGAACTCCGCGAACCGATCGCGTGAAGTGAGCCACGGAATGGGCGCGACACCGAGGTCGAGACGGCGGGCGAAGGCTTCGATCATGGCTGATGCTGAGTCGCCCCAGAACTCCATCGAGCCCAGTCCACCGGCGAGCTGAACAACTTCCCGCTCTTCCCTTCCAGCCGTGATGGCGCGGATGTGCCGGTCGATCTCGTCGGCCCAGACTGCGGCCTTGAACCCGAAGGTGATGGGAAGCCCCGGCTGGCCATGCGTACGGCCGGACATCAAGGTCGCGCGATGGGTGCGAGCCAGGACCAGGGCAGCCGAGCGCGCCTCTGTCAGGTCGCGCACCACGATGTCGACCATCTGCCGCATCACCAGAACCGACCAGGTGTCGGTGATGTCCTGCACCGTGGCGCCGTAGTACACCCACTCGCGCGCGTCTTCGGGCAGTCGCCGCTCGAGGAGGCGAATGAGCCCGAGGGTTGAATGACCCGTGGCTCGGGTCAGCTCACCGACCTCGTCCGGGTCGGGCAGCCAGTCGGTGACACCCCTGCGAATCGCCGAACCGGCTTCGGCGGGAATGACGCCGACCTCAGCTTGAGCCTCGGCCAGCGTGGCCAGGAGGTCGAGCCACGCGCGAAGCCGACCCTCGTCGCTGAACAGGGCACGGGTCTCGTCGGTTCCCCAGAGGTGCCCGTAGATGGCTGAGTCAGTGAGGTGGGAACTCATCGCGTGAGCGCAGACCCGATCTGCTGGGTGAGCGGGATGGGCCCGACCCCGGTGACGAGGCGTAGCGCAAGTCGGACCTCGTCGAGATTCGAGCCCCACGGCACGATAGCCGTGTTGCCTCGGATCTCGACACCACGCTCGAGCAGGCAGCACTTGGTGAGAACGAGAGGGTCGCCCTCGAGTCCCTCGGAACGACGGTTCGGACAGAAGTCCACCTGGGATGGCTCGTCGCCGTAGAAGTGGCGGTGGAACTGCAGCGATCGCTCGCATCCGATCAGGGTCCAGTCGAGCCGATCGGCCGGTCGGGTGTCGAGAAACGTGACGTCTCCAGGCAGATCCACGCCGGAACCCCGACACGGGAGCAGGTAGTGAGACGCGGGGTTCTCCTCTGCCATCGTGCGGATGTCGACGGCATCGAGCACCAGGTCGAGAGGGGGCAGGTCCTCGTCGAAGCCGACGGCGAGCCTGGCCATCTCGAGAAGCTTGGCGGGCTCGGGCGGCACCACCTCCGTAACCACGACCCGCACCGGGCGTGGCTGCCACATCACATTGATGTGCTCGAACCTCCCCTTGACTGCGTAGGCATCTGCGTCACGTCGCTCGTGCCGGAGCGCGGCGGCGGCAAGCTGGCTGGGATTGCCGACGTCGACGCCGTCGTCCTCGATCCAGACGACGCGATGAGGGAGCGCCAGAACCCGCGCCTCCACGACCGGCGAGAAGAGGGGTTCGGACGACTCCTTGGCCACCTCGATCAACGCTCGATCCGCACCGTGGGACAACAGCAGCCACTGCGTACGCCGGTAGACCTCACGACCCACGAGGTAGTCGAGGATGACGTCTTCGCTAGTGAGGTCGATGTCGACCTCCTGCGCGGAGAGCCCGCGATAGGGCCGCGTCATCGCGTTGGGCTCGGGAAGCGGGATCATGAGCGCGATCCTGTCACTCGGAACTGCTCGACGACACTGGTCGACGGGTGCAGGGCGGTGTCGGCGCGCAGGCCCAATCGCAGGGTCTCGAGCGGGAGCACGTCGTCGGTAGCAACATTGCCGAGGTTCACGTTCGGGCCCAGTTCGTCGACGAACCACACCTGCTGTGCCTTGTTCGGCGCCTCGAAGATGATTCGCTCCACAGGCAGCCGAGACGTGATGGCGGCGATGAGGTCGCCGCGGACGGCTCCTTCGCCCGAGTAGATGCCGACAGTGCCGCTCTCGCGGCCCTCCGTGACCAGCCAGCGCGCGCCGGCCTCGAGATCGCTCTCCATCTCGGCGATCCACTCGTCCGCGTCGACGCGGGCCGCCGCATCCTTCGAACCGACTTCGGCGGCGATCACGAAATCGCGACCCAGATCGCGCACGAGCGACGCCTTGGTCGCGCGATCGAGCCGGCCTAGCCCGTTCGACACCTCAAGAATGGTGATGCCCGCTTGCAGGGCCCAGTCGCGCAGCTCGTTGACCCTGCCTTGGGCGGCGCACACCTCAAGCAAGGTTCCGCCGAGACTCACCTCGACACCGGCAGCCCGGTAGGCGGCGACGCGCTGCACGAGCGTCGGATCGATGTACCCGATCCCCCAGCCCACCTTCACGATGTCGATGAGGTGCCCAGACTGCGCGAGCAGGTCCTGCGCGGCTGCGGGGCTCAACCCCTTGTCGAGCACGTGCGTCAGGCCCCGGCTTCGAGGTCGGCTCTCCCGGGTGGGCAGGCTCAGGAAATTCGGCGGCTGCGCCATCGTGCTCTCCTCCAGGTGCTCCCGATGCCGCGACCTTATGAGAGTGCGAAGGTGCGGCACCCATCCCAGGGGGCCCAACAAGCCCGGGTTCTTCGCCTTCGCGGGCCATGTAGCCGAAGGTCTGGTGCTGACAAGGTCGCCGTGACGAACACACGGAGGAGGGTCGGTGCCCCAGCGAGTAGTCGTGGTCGGCGGCGGTGCCGCTGGGATGTCCGCGGCGTCAGCAGCCCGGCGCACGGACCGCAAGGCGTCCGTGACCGTGCTCGAGCAGGGGCCGTATGCGTCGTACGGCGTGTGCGGGATCCCCTACTTCCTCGGCGGGGTCGTTCCCCGTGGAGAAGACCTCATCGCCATGCCCCCAGAGGACTTCCGCACCAAACGTGACATCGACCTTCGACTCGACGTGGCCGTCGAGGCGATCGACCTTGACCGCAAGCTCGTGACGACCTCCGGTGCCGAGCCGCTCCCCTTCGACTCCTTGGTCTTCGCTGCCGGAGCGGCTCCGATCGTGCCCGACGTCCCCGGCGTAGCAGACCCCCGAGTCGTCACCGTACGCCGCCTTGACGACGCGATGGCCCTACGTCATCTGCTGCCCTCGATCGGGCGCGCTGTCGTCGTCGGGGCTGGCTACGTCGGCCTCGAGATGGCCGAGGCCTTGTGCGGGCATGGCATCGCGGTGACGGTGGTCGACCGACTTTCGCGTGTCATGTCCACCGTCGACGCGACGATTGCAGCCCTTGCCGAGGAGGAGGTTCGACGGCACTGCGAAGTCCGGCTCGGAGCTGAGCTCGTGGCCATCGAGCCTGGGCCGTCGTCGGTGCGGGTCGTCCTCTCCGACGGTTCCATCGAGACCGATCTCGTGGTGCTCGCGCTCGGCGTCAGACCCGCCTCATCGCTGCTCACGGCACAAGGGCTGACCTCCATGCCGAACGGTGCGCTCGTCGTGGACGACCGGATGCGCACCTCGCACGACTCCGTCTGGGCGGCAGGTGACTGCGTGGCCGTGCATCACCGAGTTCTGGACGCTCCTGCATTCATCCCGCTCGGCCCGGCGGCCAACAAGGCGGGACGCGTCGCAGGGATCTCGGCATCTGGCGGCCAGTCGGCGTTCGCCGGGGTCGTGGGCACGGCGGTCGTCAAGATCTTCGACCTCACGATCGCGCACTCCGGACTCACCTTCCTCGACGCGGAAGCAGCCGGCCTCGATGCGGTAGCCACGGAGATCACCGCGAAGTCGCGAGCCAAGTACTACCCCGGCGCCGAGCCGATGCGAGTACGCCTCATCCACACGCGTGACGGACGAGTGGTCGGCGGCCAGCTGGCGGGACGGGACGGCGTCGCCCAGCGCGTCGATGTGATCGCTGCTGCCCTACACGCGCGGATGAGCATCGACGACCTGGCCGACCTGGACCTCGCCTACGCACCTCCGTTCTCGCCCGTCTACGACCCGCTCACCCAAGCGGCTCAGGCCGCGCAGTTCGCTCGCACGAGAGGTGGGACGCCATGAGTCCCGTTGCCGTGGTGACCGGCGCCGCCGGCGGTATCGGAAGTGCCACCGTCCGCGCGCTGCAGGCCGACGGCATGACGGTCGTCGCCGTCGATCTCGACGGCGACGCGGCGGCTGCACTGTCACCCGAGTGGTACACCCTCGACGTGTCCGACGCCGACCAGGTCGAGACCGTGATGGCTGACGTGCTCGCCAAGCACGGGGTAGTCGATGTCCTCGTGAACAACGCAGGCATCACCGGATCCGCAGCCGCCACCTCGGCCCACGCCACGTCAGTCGACGAGTTCGATCGTGTCATCGCCGTCAACGTGCGTGGGCCGTACCTGTGCTCACGTGCGGTGCTGCCCGCGATGATGGAGGCGGGCCGCGGCCACATCATCACGATCGCTTCAGCCGCCGGGATCGTGGCGTTCCCCGGGCGATTCGCCTACACGGTGTCGAAGGGCGCAGCACTGCAGCTGGCGCGATCTATCGCCGTCGACTACGGCGGCCTGGGCATCCGTTCGAACTCCATCTGCCCCGGCATGGTGGAGACGCCCATGACTCAGTGGCGCCTCGATCAGCCGGAGCTGCGCGCTCGCATCGAGTCGCAGATTCCGATGGGACGGGTGGCGACGGCCGACGAGATCGCCGACGCCGTGTCGGTGCTCGCCTCCGGCCGGCTGGCTTACGCCAACGGGGCGCCACTCATCATCGACGGGGGCTGGACCTCGTGGTGACGCCGCTGGGTTCACCGGTCGGCGCAGGGCAACTGAAGGGAACATGAGCATGACAGGCAGGCTGGACGGCAAGGTCGCGATCGTGACGGGCGCTGGATCAGGGATTGGGCGCGCGACGGCTGAGCTGTTCGCCCGCGAGGGTGCGGCGGTGGGAGTCCTCGACATCCGCGGAGAAGCCGCGACCGAGGTGGCTGAGGCCATCAGCGCAGCGGGTGGTCGGGCGCTCGGGCTGGCGTCGGATGTCACTGACGATGCTCAGGTGCGCGCAGCGACCGACGCGGTCATCGAGGCGTTCGGTGACGTGTCCGTGCTGTACAACAATGCCGGCATCGGAAGCACGGGTTCGGTCGACGTCGCCGAGGAGGGCGATTGGGACCGCTGCTTCGACATCAACGTCAAGGGCACCTTCCTCCACTCACGTGCCGTGGTCCCCTCGATGCTCAAGGCTGGTCGCGGCTCGATCATCAACCAGGGCTCGGTGGCGGCTCACGTAGGCGTCGCCAACTTCGCCGCGTACTGCGCTGCCAAGGGCGCCGTCGTGTCTCTGACCCGGTCGATGTCGGTGGATCTTGCCCCACGAGGAATCCGGGTCAACGTCATCTCCCCCGGCACGATCTACACGCCGCTCATGGTGCCCATGCTCACCGCGCGGGGAGGCGGAGACCTGCAGAAGGGCCTCGACATGACCATCACGAAGTACCCCATCGGGCGTCTGGGCGATGCGAGCGACATCGCGGCAGCGGCACTGTTCCTCGCGAGTGACGAGGCAGCGTTCGTCACGGGGTCGGTGCTGTCGGCTGACGGCGGGATGACCTCGCAGTAGGTGCGTGACAGTCCGACCGATTCTTCCGGCAAGGAGTCTCATGTACCTGGATCCTGACAAGCGCGTTGACCTGGCCACCGCTGCTTCGTACGTCCGTGACGGGAGCATGGTCGCGTTGGGTGGTGCGCTGTCGACGCGTCTCCCCATGGCCCTGGTGCGAGAACTGATCCGGCAGGGGCGGCGCGATCTGCACGTGGTGGGATCTGCGCACAGCATGGATGTCGACCTCCTGATCGCGGCCAACGCCGTGTCGGTGTGCGAAGAGAGCTATGTCGGCTTCGAGCAGGACTTCGGGCTCGCGCCGGCCTATCGACGGGCGGCGGAGGGCGGCACCATCACGCTCAAGGAGAGCTGCTGCGTCACGATCCTGACTCAGCTGCGAGCGGCCGAGATGGGCCTCCCCTTCCTGCCGGTTCGCGGCATCAAGGGCACCGACATGCGTCGGTTGCATCCGGAGTACGGCGAGACCACGTGCCCGTTCACCGGCGAGGTGCTCGTAGCCGTACCACCACTGATTCCCGCCGTCGCACTCGTTCATGCGCCGCTCGGCGATATGCACGGGAATCTCTACTTCGAGCAGCCTTACGTGCTCGACGAACGGTTCGCCGGTGCATCGAAGTCCGTCATCGCCACGGTCGACCGCATCGTCTCGACCGAGGAGATCGTCAAGCAAGGGGTGACCATTCCTGCGCACGTCGTTCAGGCCGTAGCCGAGGTTCCCTTCGGGGCGCACCCCGCGTCGAGCTACCCGAACTACACCTACGACCGCCGGCACGTCGGCGCCTACGTCAAGGCCGCGTCGACGCCCGAGACCGCCGAGGAGTATCTCGACCAGTGGGTTCGTCTCCCAGGCGGCGAGGAGGAGTACCGGAAGAAGGTCGGCGCCGACTCGCTCGCCGGCATCTCAGCCTGGTCCGAATCGCTGGACACCTGGAAGGGCCTCTTCGCATGAGCTACACGTTCGACGAGTGGTTCGTCGTCGCCCTGGCCCGCACCATCGGAGACCGTGAGGTGGTGTTCCACGGATTCGGAAGCCCGTGTGCGCAGGTCGCCATGCACGTCGCCAAGCGCACCCACGCCCGCGACATGATGCTGATCGAGGGAGCTACGTACGCCGTCAATCCAGATCCGCCCTTCATTCCTCCGACCGGCAGTGACGCTGTGCTCAAGCGTGGCGCTGCCTACAGCATGCGGTTCGAAGAGTTCTTCGACGCCGCCATCCGTGGCGACGTTGACCGAATGTTCTTGTCGGGCGGTCAGATCGATCAGTACGGCAACACGAATGTGACTGCTGTCGGATCGCTCGAGCGACCTAAGGTCAAACTGGGCGGAGGCGGAGGCGGCTGCAACATCTCGGCCACCATCGGCCGGCTCACGCTGTGGACGACCCGACACCGCTCCGGGCGCACCATCGTCGAAGCGTGCGACTTCATCACCGACATCGGACACCGCACGCCCGCAGGGGATCGAAGCGCGCTGGGCTACACCAGTGGCGGGCCGCAGTGGCTTGTGTCCGAGCTCGGGGTCTTCGACTACGACGGCGACGGCCGGATGCGGCTGCGCCAGCTATGGCCGGACGTCACGCTCGACATGGTTCAGAAGGCCACGGGGTTCGAGCTAGCCATCGCCTCGGAACTGACCACCGTGACGCCTCCGACGGCTGACGAGCTCGCGCAGGTCCGACGCATCGATCCCCTGGGAGTGCGCAGGAGCGAGTTCGACGCGCGTGAGCTCGAGCGGGTGTTCGAACTCCCCGACGAGCCTGGCCACTGAGCGTGCAGCGCTCGCTGGCTCCCATCCTGGAACCTCGACGGGTCGCCGTCGTGGGCGCGTCCGCCGTGGAGGGAAGCGCGGGCAACGTGCTCTGGCGCAATCTCGCGACCTTCCCGGGTTCGACGGTGCCGGTGAGCCGAACCGCGGACACGGTCGACGGTTCGATCGCCTACAAGAGCTTGCGCGACGTACCGGGCCACATCGATCTGGCCCTGGTGGCCGTTCCTGCCGCGGCGGCACTATCCGTGGTGCACGACGCGGTAGCCGCCGGGGTCGGTGCGTGCGTGATCGTGAGCGCAGGATTCGCTGAGACTGGTGACGAGGGACGAGCAATCCAGGACGAGATGGTGCGGGTCGCGCGAGCGGGAGGCGTGCTGCTCGTAGGCCCGAACTGCCTGGGAGTGCAGAACTGCGACCTCCCGCTCAACGCATCCCTGTCAGCGGGCGCCGCCCAGGGCGGCGGCGGCATCAGCGTGATCACCCAGTCGGGTTCGTACGCGATGGCGCTGAACGCCCTGTCCGCTGACGAAGGCGTCGGGTTCGCGGTGGCCTACTCCTCGGGAAACCGCTGCGACATCGACGATGCAGAGGTCATCGACTACCTCCGCACGGACTCCCACACCGAAGTGGTCTGCGCGTTCCTGGAGTCGCTCGGCAACGGTCGCCAGTTCCTCGAGGTGGCGCGTCGCACGACACGCGTCAAGCCGCTCGTCGTGACGACCGTGGGCCGTTCGGAGGCAGGTTCGCGCGCCGCTGCCTCGCACACAGCCACGCTGGCGTCCAACCGTCGGACGTGGGACGACGTGCTGTCGGCCGAGGGCGTGACCGTCGCGCACTCGGGTCTGGAGATGCTCGACGCTGCCAGGGTCTTGCGCGGCCAACCGCTTCCTCGGGGTGCCCGCGCCGCCATCGTCACCAACTCGGGAGGCACGGGCACCGAGCTCTCCGACCTGCTCGCCGACGAAGGGGTCTCAGTCCCCGAGCTCTCTGCCGAGCTTCGCGCGCGACTGGACGCCCTCCTTCCGAGCTATGCCAGCTCGGCCAACCCCGTGGACATCACCCCGGTGTGGTCGCGCTTCGCCGAGCTGTATCCCGCGGTGATCGACGAGCTGGCGAGGTCGGGCGAGGTCGATCTCGTCATTCCGGTGCTGCTGCACCGGTCGGCCGAGAACGAGGACGTGGCCGCGGCGATCGTCGCTGCGGTGCAAGACCTGCGCGACGACGACATCTACGTACCTGTCTACGCATGCTGGGTGGCCCGGCGGTCGGCATGGCCCGTGACCTCGGTGCTCCACGCCGCCGGGATCCCCTGCCTCGAGTGGCCGGCACGGACGGCACGCGCTGCCGGGCATGCGGTGCGGTACGGCGCGTTCCGACGACAGGCAACCGGGGGATCTACGGCCAGCCCGGCACAGCGAGCCCTGCCGCCGGGCGTCGGTGCCGACGCCCAGGCAACTCACGACTTCCTCATGGGCCATGGAATCCCGGTGGTCGAGACGATCGTCTGCGCTGACGCCGACCAAGCTGCAACGGCTGCGGCAGGTGTCGGATACCCCGTCGTCGCCAAGGTCGATCACGTGTCGTTGCAGCACAAGAGCGACGTCGGCGGAGTTCGAGTCGGGCTGGCCGACGAGGAGCAGGTGCGCTCCGCCGTGGCAGAGCTGCTCGCTCTGGCACCGGGCGCAAGGGTTCTCATCCAACCCCTCGTGGCTGGGCTTGAGCTCGTCGTCGGCGGCCTGCGCGAGCCAACCTTCGGACCGGTCGTGGGTTTCGGCCTCGGCGGGATCCTCGTCGAGGTGCTGGATGACGTGTCGTTCGCAGCCGCTCCGCTCGACGACGCCGCAGCGCTGGCGCTCATGGAACGCCCGCGCGGAGCGGTTCTGCTCGATGGTGTTCGAGGCGCAGCGCCGGTGGACCGCGCCGCGGTCGCGACCGTCATACGCGCGGTCGGCGACCTCATGGCGACCTGGCCCGAGATCGCCGAGCTCGATCTCAACCCCCTCATGGTCGGCCCGAGCGGTGTCGTAGCTGTCGACGCGCGCCTGGTGCGCGGTTAGCAGACGAAAGAGCCGGAGGTGGTGGGTGTCGATGAACACCCGGCCACCTCCGGCTCTGCCACGAACCGGTGGCTGAACTCAGCCACAGCCGCAACCGCAGGCCCCTCCGCCCACTCCGCTGAGTGGATCGTCCTCGCGGACGGCCCGTCGCTGGGCGTCGCGAGAACCGCAGCGGGAGCACGCCCACACCGGTGGCTCTCGGGTCCCCGCCATCACGAGCGACAGGAACCGGTTGCCACAGTCAGGGCACTCCAGCTCGAAGACCGGCACGAGCCCAGCCTCATCGCCGCCCGAGGGCCAGGTCGCGGCCCACAACCATGGCGTGCAGCTTGTCCACGGCAATGTGGCGCTGAAGGAGGATCAACCCGCAGTCGGTGGTGATGCCGAGCTTCTCCTCCGGGATGTACTCCAGCAACTTCTCCACGCGCCCGGCGACCTGCTCGGCGGTCTCGGTGATCGTCGACTTCACGTCGATGACGCCAGCCCAGAACATGACATTGTCCGGCAGCGGGTTGTTCTTGATGACGTCGAGGCCAGAGAGGTCGTCGTCGCGGCGACCGCAGTTCTCCAGGTTGAGGACGTTGATGTTCGCCTCGTATGCCTTGGGAATGATGGAGGCCGTGGCTGACGGCTCCTCACCCTCACGCTTGGTGAGGTCGAAGATCTCACCTGCGTTGGCAGTCGTATCCGGCATGTACGCCGGAGTCCCGCCCCAGTTGCCCCAGCAGACGTGCACGATGATCTGCGCGTTCTTGACACCCTGAACAGCACGGTTGAACGACTCGATGGCGTAGTCCTCGTAGAAGTAGGGCCAGGTGAACTCATCGAGCTGGATGAAGTCGATTCCCATGGCGTCGAGGGCGAGGATCTCCTCGTTGAATGCCGCTGCGATGGCCATGGCGCGGTCGCGAGGGGTGTCGTAGTGCTTGTCGTTGGTGGTCTGCGCCAGCACCTGGATGCCGGTGTACTGCACCTTGGTCGGCTTCTTGGTGAGCTTACGCAGCGCGCGCGCCTGCTCGATCATGATGCCGCCGCCGGGCGTGACCGCCTGGTTGAGCGTGCTGGCGTGCAGCCGGCTGTAGATCGGGAATCCGAGGTAGCCGCCGCCCATCTGGTAGCCCAGACGCTTGTGGTAGTAGTAGACGGCCTGGTCGGCGTAGTTGTCGCCATGCAAACGGCCGTCGGTGATGATGTCGAGGCCCGCCGACTCCTGGTCGCTCACCATGGCACGCATGGCGTCCTCGAATGCTTCCTGGACGAAGGAGTCCGGCGGCTCCTGGTCACCCGTCCAGTCGCGCATCGGGCCGGCGTCCCACCACCGGGGGTTCGGGTAGTTCCCGACCATCGAGGTCGGGATGAGAATGTCCTTGTCGCCGACTCGCATCTACAGATCTCCTCGGACTCAGCGACGCGGCCTGTCCTGACCGGACCGACCCACGTCGCGCGGCGGGAAAGTGGCCCGACAAGGTCCTTGCGCCAGATACCGACGCACGAGAACTCACAGACCACAGTGGTGAAGTAGCCGGACGGTATGCCTGTGGGGCGTCCCGCGCTAAGGATGCGCGGGGCAGAGTGTGACCGCGAATCTGTCCTGCTAGGTCAGGCTCCCAGAGCACCGACCCGCGAGGCCGTGCTGGATGCAGCCCCTCGTCCCGCCAAGGCATGGTCCTGCTGCCTGCGGCGTGGCTAGCGTGGCTGTGTCCAACCGCAGCATGGCTGCGGCGATCCCGAACGTCGCAGACGTTCGGATCCGCAACGCGCGGCGAGTCGACGTCGACTCGCC
>JBBQAY010000014.1:0-52289 GCA_038316965.1 Candidatus Nanopelagicales bacterium | reverse complement strand
GGTAGGCGCCGAAGGTCTGCTCGACGTAGGGCACGGTGGCCAGCGCCGCCGGTGCCTTGCGCGGGTCCGAGCCGGTGTACGTCGCGTAGCGGTCGACCAGCATGCGCAGACGCGGGTCGCTCAGGTAGCGACGCGACAGGGTGCGCAGCGACGTGAACGGCGCGACGGTGCGCACGTCGCCGACGTTGCGGGCGAGCGGCAGGAGGTCGCGCGCTCCGGTGAGCGGCGCCTCGAGGAAGGGCCGGCGGGTCACCTGCCAGATGGCGGCGGCACGTGCCATGAACGCGCGCCAGTCGGCCTCGGCGGTGCCGCCGAGGGCGTTGCCCAGCACGTGCGCGCACATCCCCGGATCGACGCCGGGCAGGTCGACCGTCACGCCGTCCGGGAAGCGGTAGCCGAACGCCGGGTCGAGGTCGACGAGCTCGATCGAGGCCTCGAGAGTTCCGCCCGTCTTGTTGAACAGCTCGCGGTAGACCGCGGGGATCGTGAGCAGCGACGGGCCGGTGTCGAAGACGAAGCCGTCGCGCTCGAACCGGCCGACCTTGCCGCCGTACGTCGCCGACTGCTCGACCACCGTGACCTGGTGGCGCTTGACCGCGAGCCTGGCCGCGACAGCCATGCCGCCCATGCCTGCTCCGACGACCACGACGCGCGCCACGAGGACCGAGCCTAGGCGAGACGGGGGAGCCCGCCGATCACGGGAGGGTGCGGCCCCGCCAGGTGAGCGACCCGCCTCGGCGCCGCCGCCACGACTCGGCGACCAGCGCACCGAACACCGTGACCGACACGGGGTGCGCCACCGCGTCCGCAGTCCGCCCGCCTGTGCGCCGGGCCACCAGCACCCGGCCGCCGACACCGGCGGCGTAGCCCACGGCACCGAGGGCGCGCGCCCGCGACGTGGGGCCGAGGACGCCCACCACGGGTGGGACGACGTACAGCAGCGTGAGCAGGGCCACGACGGCGGCCGAGCCGGCCGGGGAGCCGAACGCGGACCACAGCGACTTCGTGTAGCCCTCGACCAGCGAGCCGGCGTCGTCGTACATGCGACAGGTCGCGAGGTCGGTGCCGTCGACGACGACGCCTCGACCGCCCGCGCGCTTGAGCGCGCGCAGGAGGGCGACGTCGTCGAGCACATCGCCCCGGACGGCCGCGTGGCCGCCCGAGCGGGCGTAGGCGCCGGTGTCGATCGCGAGGAGCTGGCCGTTGGCGGCGGCGAGCGAGACGCGCGGGGACGTCTCGGCCAGGCGCAGTGGCAGCAGCGTGGCCCACGACCACTGCAGCAGGGGCTGCACGAGTCGTGGCAGTACCCCGTCGGCGAGCTGGCGCGGATACGGCGACACGAGGTCGAGGCCGCCGCCGCGCATCAACGCGATCGTCGCCGCGATGGCGTGCGGTGCCACGACGACATCGGCGTCGAGGAACACCAGCACGGTGCCCGATGCGGCGGCTGCGAGCCGGTGGCAGGCCCAGGTCTTGCCGAGCCAGCCGTCGGGTGGCGGAGCGTCGCCGCCGTCGATCAATCGCAGTCGCGGATCGCCTGCGGCCGTTGCGATCACGACGTCGGCCGTTCCGTCGGTGGATCCGTCGTCGAGGACGATCACCGAGAGCTCGCGCACACCGACGGAGGCGAGGATCGCGGCGATGCACGGCGCGATGCGCGCCGCCTCGTTCCGTGCAGGCACCAGGACGCTGACGCGCTCGGCCACGACCGGAGGTGCGGCGGACGGCGTGCGCAGCAGGCGCAGGTTGACCGCGGTGTGCGCCGTCGCGACGACGGCTCCGACGGTTCCGGCCGCCACGACCGCCTCGACCGTGCGGGTCAGTCCCGACCGGTCCACAGCGACCACGCGTAGGGGATCGCGACGAGGCCCATGGCGATTGCACCCCAGATCGCGACACCGGTGCGCTGCTCGAAGGCGGCGTTGAGCAGCACCGACGACACGTAGGTCCAGAGGAACAGCAGCGCAGGCACACCGTCGCCCGCGGCACCGTCGGTGCGACGGCGGGGGAGCCGGTCGAGCAGAAGCATCATGACCAGGGACACGAGCAGCCAGGCCACGAAGTTCTGGGCCGGGACGGCGTCGATGCCCGGGAGGTACGGGCCCTGCTGGCTCCACGTCCAGTGCCCCTCGCCGACCATCTGCGGGTCGAGGAAGAGGTCCCAGCTCGCGAGCGCGACGGCACCGACGACGGGCGTGAGCAGCGGGCCGGTCGTGAGGCGGCGGGCGGCCAGCAGCGCGGGGTAGCTCATCATCGCCCAGGCCAGAGGGATGACGGCGGGGACGCCGAAGACCATGGGCCCGAGGCGGTCGGCGTAGTCGTACGACCCGAACGGGAGGTCCGTGCGGGTGCCGAGCACCTCGACCGCGAGGCCGATCCCGGCGCTGATGACGAACCACCCGAGCGACCACAGGAGGCCGCGGGTGAGCAGGGCGTGGGAGGCGCTCGCCAGGAAGAACAGCACGACCGTGAGGGCGGTGAGCAGGTCGCGGGTGTCCCCTGAGGTGAGCGGCCAGGCGATCTGCGCGAGCACGGTGAGCAGCGCGAGGATCCACGGCAGGGCGCGCAGGGCTCCGCCGCCGCCTCGTCGGCGGTCGGCGTGGGGGCCCGAGTAGACGCGAACGCTCATTGCGGTGCGACCCTACGCGACCGAGCCGGCTGCTCCGACCGGGTGGTGCCGGGCCCCCGTGGTTGAGGGTGGGCTACGACGGCGCCGATGCCTCCTGCATGGGAGCGCACGAGCCGCCGGGGCCTCCGCGGACGCCGCACGCTCACGGATGGGTGGACGCGCCGTCCCCGACGGCGGCGGCAACGCCTGTCGCGGTGGCGATCGTGACGCCGGGGGAGTACGACGTCGCGGCCGAGGCCGTCCCCGCGGCCTACGTGCCGACCCGGTTCCCGTCGCAGCAGCCAGGATTCACGACCGCGCCCGCACCCGTCAGGCCCCTGCAGTGGGACCAGCCCAAGGTGCAGCGTGCGCGCGCGAGCCAGGTGACGTTCGGGCCGTTCGGACGCATCGTGGTGACGCTGCTGATCGTGGCGTTCCTCGCGTGGCTGGTCGTCTACAGCACGCCCTTCGTGATCCTCGCGCTCCCGATGTCGCTCTGGGCGCTCAAGGACAACTGGCGCCGGGCTCCTGACAAGCGGGCCCCGGAGCCGACCACGGTGGCCGAGATGCCGCGCACCGCGGCGCGCGACCCGTTCGCGCCGTTGGTGGCCGAGGTGGTGTTCGACCCGCACGTGCGGCCGCCGGAGCCCGGCGCTACGGAGTCGGCGTGACCGGCGTCCCCGCGTAGTCGCCGCGGGCGTCGACCAGCGCGAAGCGCGCGAACAGCTCCTCGGCGTACCACCCGGTCTCGTGGGTGCGGCGCATCACCTCCTGGTGCGGCGACCGGCGCTGGGCGAACTCGGTGAGCGCCGAGCCCGACCTCCAGCAGCTGAACGTGCCCTGCAGCCCGACGGGCGCCTCACCGATGCCGATCGCGAAGTCGAGGCCGTCGACGGCCTTGAGATCGAGCGACACCGGGGGCACCGCCGCCCAGAACGTGCGCCACTGCGCGGGTTTGATGCGTGCACGGGTGACCGCCGCCACCGGGCCGTCCCAGCGCGAGGGGAGTGGGTCACCGAACGGTTGCCGACCCACCCACGTGCCCCGGGATGCCAACGGGCGCAACAGGAACCGGGCCTGTTCGTGCGCGACGTCTGTCCACGACCGGTGCACGGTCGAAGCGTCGTACCGCGCCGGGCCGTCCAGGTCGGACCAGCAGGCCAGCACGCCCCAGTGGCCGAGGTCGGCGTCGCGCATCGTGAACGTGCGGCCGTCGCCGGTGCCCAGCAGCTTGGCGAAGGTGACGCCGTCCATGCGCCTGACGCGTCCGCGATCGCGGCCCATGTGTGCGAGGGCGCTGCCGATCGCGCGCCCGTGCACGCCGTACACGTGCAGGCTCACGACGGCCGGAACCGGCTCGCGCGCACCCGCGCCGTCGCGCACGGAGTATCCGTGGGCGGTGCGAGGGTCCGGATCGGGCGTGGTCATCGCGCCCATCCTCCCCTGTGCGATCGGTGCACGTGATGCGGCCCGGAGGCCGAGCCCCGCACCTAGGCTCGACGGGGCCAGGACCGGTCGAAGAAGGGATCTCTCATGTCGGGCTTCACGCCGTGCCTGTGGTTCTTCAACCGCGACGCCGAGGAGGCGCTCACCCGCTACGTCGAGCTCTTCTCGGCGTACGGCGAGGCCGCGGTGCTGCACGCCTCGCGCGCCGGCGAGGGCGTGCCGCGGATGGAGGCCGGCGACGTCCTCACGATGACGGTGTCGCTGCACGGCCGTGAGCTCATGGGCCTCAACGGCGGACAGGCGCAGTTCGCGCACAGCGAGGCGTTCTCGATGCTCATCGGGTGCGGCTCGCAGGAGGAGGTCGACCACTACTGGTACGGCCTGCTCGACGGTGGCGGCCGCGAGGGCCAGTGCGGCTGGCTGGTGGACCGCTGGGGGATCAGCTGGCAGGTCATGCCCACCCGCCTCTACGAGCTGCTGGGCGGCTCGGACCCGGACGGCGCGCAGCGGGCGATGGTCGCGATGCTGGCGATGCAGCGGCTCGACGTCGCGACGCTCGAGGCGGCGTACGCGGGCGAGTGACGTCCCCTAGGCCTTGCCCTCGCCGACCTCGGCGGCCTCGCCTGCGGTGATGCGCAGCAGCTCGTCGTAGCTCGTCGGGAAGACGTAGTGCGGGTGGCCACCGGCCGCCCAGACGACGTCGTGCCGCGAGAGCTCGACGTCGACCACGGTGCGCAGCGGGTGCGGGTGCCCGACGGGGGCGACGCCGCCGATCGGCTGGCCGGTGTGCCGGCGGACGAACTCCGGGGTCGCCCGCTTCACCTGCGACGCGTCGACGAGACCGGCGAGCGCGAAGGTGTCGGCGCGGTGCGCGCCCGAGGTGAGCACCAGCAAGGGCTCGCCGTCGGCGTCGAACACGAGCGAGTTGGCGATCGCGCCGACCTCGACCCCGAGCTGGGCGGCCGCGGTGGCGGCGGTCGGTGCGGGCTCGGGGAGCGCGCGGACCGTGCCGGCGACACCGAGCCCGACGAGGGCCTGCGCGACGGTCACGGCGTTGGGGTGCAGACCCGTGAGGTCGGGCGCCGCGACCGCGAGCGTGCCGTCGGCGTGGACGCCTGCGTGCGGGGGTTCGGAGCCCGTGCGGGCTGTGCCGGCGTCGCTGTCGCTTCCCTCGGGATCCATGGCCGAGAGCGTAGGGGTGCGGGGCTGCCTGGCGCCGGACGGACGGGGGCTTGACGCGCTGTCGGGGGCAGGGGCTACGGTGGGTTCTGTTCGAACAGATGTTCGACCTTCTCTCGCGGGAGGGTCGGGTCAGCGGTTCGGACGACGGGCACCACCAGCCACGGTGCGGCGGATTCGCGGCCGCCGCACCCAGGCACGGTGGGTCCGTGGGGAGCTCGCGGTCCCCACGGACCCACTGTCGGTCCCGCCTCGGACCTCGGCGTGGGGAAGCGCCGGGCTCGTGGCGGGGCCGGGTGCCCCCCGGTCGCCTCCCCCGACCGGCAGCGCCGCCCGCCCGGGTGCGCGCCGGATCAGTGCCCGGTCGAGGCCGGGGGAGGAGCTCTCATGCGCACCTACGGCGAGGCCATCGAGGTCCGCACGGTGCTCGACCCGTCGAAGGAGTCGGCACCGCTCCAGTTCCTGTGGCGTGGCCGGCTCTACGTCGTCCGTGCGGTGCTCGCGCACTGGATCGAGCTCGGCGCCTGGTGGGCGGGGTCCGGGAGCCGTCGTCGGCGTCCCGTGCCCGCCGGCGGTGCGGTCGGTCCCGGCCCGCGGGGTCCGGCGCCCGAGGAGGCCGAGCACGAGCCCCGCTCGGTCGCGTTCGACGTCGGCGCCGTCGAGCGCGAGGTCTGGCGGGTCGAGGCCCGGGCCGGGCGCTCGTCCTCGGTCGGGGTCTACGACCTCGTGCGCGACGTCCCTGCCGCCCGAGCCGCCGTCCTCCTCGACGGTGAGCCCGGGTTCCCCCTGCCCGCCCGCTGGCGCCTCGCCCGCACCCTCGACTGACGCCGCCGGAGTTCCCATGAGCGCCATCCGCACCCGCTATCACACCCGCAGCCGGGCCCTGCCCCGCTCTGTCCGGCCGCGCCCGTCCACGCGGTCGCTGCAGCTCGTGCTCACCGAGCCCGAGCCCGATCTGCCCACCGAGCCCATACCACCCGTCCTACTGCCCGTTCAGGGAGGAGTCGCCATGACCGCACTCGCCGAGACCGAGACCGAGTCCCTGGCGCGCACCCAGTCCCGGCCCTCGGTGCAGCCGCAGCCCCAGCCCCCGGTGCTCGTGCCGGTCGCGAGCCGCGACCTGCTCGCCGGTGCCGCGCGCGAGCTGCTCGCCGCCGGCTCCACCGACGACACCGGCCTGCGCTATGCCCGGGCCCACCTCGCGGCCCTGCGCGCCGCAGCCGCGGTGCTCGCAGCCCGGGCACGTCCCCGGGGCAAGCGCTCGGCCCGGCTGCGCAGCGCCTGGGTGCTGCTCGCCGAGGTGGCCCCCGAGCTCGGCGAGTGGGCGCAGTTCTTCGCCGCCGGCGCGAGCAAGCGCGCCGCGGCCGAGGCCGGGCTGCGCGGTGTCGTCAGCGAGCGCGAGGCCGACGACCTCGTCCGCGACGCCGAGGCCTTCCTCGCCCGGGTCGCACGGCTGCTCGGCGTACCGCACCAGCCACTGCTCGGTGGTCCCTCCGCAGCAGCGTCGTAAGGCCGTGGCAGAAGACCCCTTCGTCCACCTCCACGTCGCCTCGGGCTACTCCCTGCGTCACGGCGCGAGCAGCCCGGCAGCGCTCGTGGCGCGGGCGGCCGACCTCGGGCAGGACTCCCTCGCCCTCACCGATCGCGACGGCCTCTATGGCGCCGTCCGGTTCGTGCTGGCCTGCCGTGACGCCGGGATCACGCCGATCCTCGGCCTCGACCTCGCGGTGCGCCCCGGGCTCGAGGTGCCCGTGCTCGGCGAGGGCCGCGCAGCGCTCGGGTCGCGGGTGCAGCGCACCGGCGCGGGTCGCCTCGGCACCGGGCCCACGCTCGCCGAGCGCACCGGGGCTCAGCCCGCGCGACGCACCCCGGCGCGTGGGGGCGCCGAGGTCGATCCGCGGCACCCACGGGTCGTGCTGCTCGCACGCGGCCGCACCGGCTGGGCGTCGCTGTGCCGGCTCGTGTCCGCCGCGCACCTCGGCCTCGGCTCCGAGGCGCTGCCGGGGGAGCAGGCCGTGCGCGGGGCGCCGGTCACCACGGTCGAGGTCGTCGCCCGGCACTCCGACGGTCTCGTCGTGCTGCTCGGCCCCGAGTCCGAGGTCGGCCGCGCCCTCGCCCGTCGCCGTCCTGACCTCGCCCTCACCGCCCTCGCGCCCTGGCGCGCGGCGTTCGGACGGCGCCTCGCGATCGAGGTGGTGAGCCATCGTGCGCGCGACGCGGCCACCGCCACCGCCGACCTCTCCGGCGCCCGCACCCGGGGGCTGCCCTACTCCTCGGCCTTCGCCGCGCGCATGCTCGCCTTCGCGCGCGAGCACGACCTGCCGGCCGTGCTCACCAACGCGGTGCGGCACGCCGAGCGAGACCAGGCCCCGGTGGTCGACGTCCTGGATGCGATCCGCCGGCTCGTCCCGCTCGACTCCCGCCACCTCGACCGTGCCAACGGCGAGGGGCACCTCGCCGACGGGCTCCGGATGGAGCACGTCGCCCGCGAGGTGGTGCGGATGTCGGGCACAGCCTCGGGCAGCAGCGAGCAGCGCGAGGTCGACCGCCTCCTCGCCGACACCCGCACCCTCGCCGAGGCGTGCCGGCTCGACCCCGTCGCCGACCTCGGGATCGGCGAGGTGCACGTGCCCGAGCTCGACCTGCTCCTGCCTGCCCGCACGGCCGAGCGCAGCAGCGCGGTGCGCGACCGCGGCCCGGCAGCCCTCGCGGCCGAGGCCCTCGAGGCCGACCGGCACCTGCGCGCCCGCTGCGAGACCGCGCTCGTCGACTACCTCCCGCGCACGCGGCGTACCCGGGGTGGCCGTGCGCGCGCGGCACGCGAGCGGCTCGACGCCGAGCTCGAGACCATCGCGGTGCTCGGGTTCGCGGGCTACTTCCTCACCGTCGGTGAGGTCGTCGACCTCATCCGCGGCATGGACGTCCGGGTGGCCGCACGCGGCTCGGGCGCCGGCAGCCTCGTCAACCACCTGCTCGGCATCTCCGGTGTCGACCCGCTCGAGCACGGCCTGCTCATGGAGCGGTTCCTGTCGCCGCTGCGCCGCGCGCTGCCCGACATCGACGTCGACGTCGAGTCCGCGCGACGCACCGAGGTGTACGAGCGGATCCTCGAGCGCTTCGGCGGCGAGCGCTGCGCCTGTGTGTCGATGCGCGACACCTACCGCGTGCGGCACGCCGTCCGCGACGTCGGCGCCGCGCTCGGCATGCCACCCGGGGAGATCGACGCGTTCGCCACGGCCTTCCCGCACATCCGCGCGCGCGATGCCCGCGCCGCGCTGCAGGAGCTGCCCGAGCTGCGCTCCTCGGGCCTCGGCCGGCTCGCCGCGCGCGGTGAGCTCGACGGCTTCCTCACCCTCGTCGAGGCGCTCGACGGCCTGCCGCGCCACATCGCGCTGCACCCGTGCGGCGTGCTGCTCTCCGACGCCACGCTGCTCGACCGCACCCCGGTCGAGGCCAGCTGGATGGGGTTTCCCATGAGCCAGTTCGACAAGGACGAGGTCGAGGAGCTCGGCCTGCTCAAGCTCGACGTCCTCGGCATCCGCATGCAGTCCTCGATGGCGTACGCCCTCACCGAGATCGAGCGGGTCGACGGCGAGCAGGTCGACCTCGACGCCGTGCCCCACGACGACCCCGCGACCTTCGCGCTCATCCAGTCCGCCCATACCCTCGGCTGCTTCCAGATCGAGTCGCCGGGCCAGCGCGAGCTCGTCGGCAAGTTCGCGCCCGAGACCTTCGGCGACCTCATCACCGACATCTCGCTGTTCCGTCCGGGCCCGGTGAAGTCCGACATGGTCACGCCGTTCCTGCGCGCGCGGCAGGGCTGGAACGAGCCCACCTACCTGCACGACGACCTGCGCTCCGCGCTCGAGGAGACCTACGGCGTCGTGGTCTTCCACGAGCAGGTGCTGCGCATCGTCGCGGTCATGACCGGCTGCACCCTCGCCGAGGCCGACGAGGTGCGCCGCAGCATGGGCTCGCCCGAGGGGCAGCAGGAGGTCCGGGCGTGGTTCTACCCGGCCGCCCGCGCGCAGGGCTACGACCTGCCCACCACCGAGAAGGTGTGGGAGGTGCTGCGCGCGTTCGCCTCCTTCGGCTTCTGCAAGGCGCACGCCGCAGCCTTCGCGCTGCCGACGTACCACTCGGCCTGGCTCAAGGCGCACCACCCCGCGGCCTTCCTCGCCGGGGTCCTCACCCACGACCCGGGCATGTACCCCAAGCGGCTGATCCTCGACGACGCGCGCAACCTCGGCATCGCGGTGCTCGGCCTCGACGTCAACGCCTCCGCGGGCACCTACACCGTCGAGAGGGTCTCGCCGTACGACGAGCCACCGCCGGAGATCCTCGACGAGCGCCCGCGTCGCGGCCCCAGCGTGCCGGGCCTGCCCGACGGGTCGGCGTACGGCATCCGGCTCTCGCTCGCCGACGTCAAGGGCATCAACGCCGCCGAGGTCGAGCGGATCGTGGCGGGTCGGTCCTACGGCTCGCTCTCGGACTTCTGGACCCGCGCCCGGGTCTCGCGCCCGGTCGTGGAACGGCTCGTGGTCGCGGGCGGGTTCGACTCCCTCTACGGCATCGGCCTGTCGAGCCCGGTACGCCGCCGGGGCCGGGTGACCCGGCGCGACCTCCTGCTGCAGGTGGCCGACCTCGACCGGCACACCCGGGCGACCACGCGCGCGGCCAAGGCCGCGGCACCCCGCTCGCAGGGCTCCGCCGGCAAGCGGCGCGACCTCCCGCTCGGGCCCACGGGAATCCCGCTCGGGGTCACCGTCGATGCGCGCATGGACACCGTGGGCGCCGCCCGCCGCCAGGCGCAGGGCCCGGCGCCCGCGACCACGGCGTCCGACCTCGACGTCCAGCTCGCCCTCGACCTCGGCGACGCCCCGGGCGAGGTGGCGGCCAGCGGTCTGCCGGAGATGACCGACGCCGAGCGGGTCCGCGCCGAGCTCGAGGTGCTCGGCCTCGACGCGAGCCGGCACCTCGTGGACTTCTACGCCCCGATGCTCGACGCCCTCGGCGTAGCACGCTCGCGCGACCTGCTCGGCCGGCGCAGCCAGTCCGAGGTGCTCGTCGCGGGCGTGAAGGTCGCCACCCAGACCCCGCCGGTGCGCTCGGGCCGACGCGTCGTGTTCCTCACCCTCGACGACTCCACCGGCCCGGTCGATGCCACGTTCTTCGAGGATGCCCAGGGGCCCTACGCCGCCACGGTGTTCGGGTCGTGGCTGCTGCTCGTGCGCGGCGTGATCCGGCGCACCGGGCCGCGCGGCATCTCGCTGCGCGCCACCGGCGCCTGGGAGCTCGGCGTCGTGCACGACGCCTGGCGGGCCGGGGGGCTGCCCGCCGTCGCGGCGCTGCTCGACGACGGCGGCACCCTCGACGACTCCGACGAGGCGGCGGTCGCCGGTCGGGCGGGCAGCCGCTCGAGCCGTCCCGTGCCGGCGTCCCCGACCGCGGGCGGGATGGGGCAGCGGGGCTCGGAGCTGTCTGGGGAGGAGCGGGTGCGCCGGGTGCTCGTGCACGCGAGCGGGTTCCGGCAGTCGCCGTACGCCGACATCAAGCCCCAGGGCGTCGACGCCGCCGACACCCGCGGCCAGGCGGGCTCGGAGCAGGAACGAGCCCGGGACAAGACCGACAAGACAGACAGGACCGACAGGGCCAAGGAAGCCCCGAGCAAGCTCTGGCACTCGAGCCCCGGGAGCTCTGGATGGTGAGGTGGCGGAGCGAGGGTGCCGTGGGTGTCGGGGCGCATGATGGGCCCGTGCAGTCAGGCAGCCGAGCGGGGAGGTCGGGGCGGTGAGCCGCAGCCAGATCACCCGGGGCGCGCGGATCACCCAGGCCGACGTCTCGGCCAGCGGCGACTCCCGGGTCGCGCACGACGGCCGGCGTGAGGACGACGGCTGCCCGATCCTGCACGTCGACATGGACGCCTTCTACGCGTCCTGCGAGCTGCGCAGCCGTCCCGACCTCGTGGGCAAGCCGGTCATCGTCGGCGGGGAGGGCTCGCGCGGCGTCGTCACCGCCGCCACGTACGAGGCGAGGAAGTACGGCGTCCACTCGGCGATGCCGATGTCACGCGCCAAGCGGCTGTGCCCGCAGGTGATCGTCCTGCCCCCGGACTTCGAGCTCTACACAGCGGTGTCCGCAGGGGTCATGGCCGTGTTCCGCGACATCACCCCGCTCGTGGAGCCCCTCTCGCTCGACGAGGCGTTCCTCGATGTCTCGGGGAGCCTGCGCCGGCTCGGGCCGCCCGCGGTGATCGCGGAGCAGATCCGCGCCCGCGTCCATGACGAGCAGGGGATCACCTGCACGGTCGGCGTCGCCTCGACCAAGTTCGTCGCCAAGCTCGCCTCCACCCAGGCCAAGCCCGACGGCCTGCTCGTCGTCCCGGCCGAGCGCGTCGTGGCCTTCCTGCACCCGCTGCCCGTCGGCGCGCTGTGGGGGGTGGGCGACAAGACCGAGGAGCATCTCGTCCGGCTCGGGCTGCGCACGGTCGGCGACATCGCCCACACCCCCGTCGACACCCTCGTCCGGGCCCTCGGCTCGTCGTCCGGTCAGCACCTCGCGGCTCTGGCCTGGGGGCGCGACCCGCGCGGCGTGGAGGTGCCCGAGGGTGAGAAGAGCATCAGCAACGAGGAGACCTTCCCGCGCGACGTCGACGATCCCGAGGTCATCCGCCGCGAGCTGCTGAGGCTGTCGGAGAAGGTCGCCTCACGGCTGCGTCGGGCAGGGGTGGCCGGGCGCACGGTCTCGATCAAGGTGCGCTTCGCCGACTTCACCACCATCACCCGGTCGCGCACGCTGCGCTCCTCCACGGACGTCGGGCGCGAGGTCTACGAGACCGCTCGTGACCTCTACGAGGCGCTCGGCCTGCAGCGGGCCCGGCTGCGCCTCGTGGGGGTGAAGGTCGAGGGTCTCGTGGATGCCGCCGAGGCTCCGCGCCAGATGCTGCTCGACGAGCCCGAGCTCGGCTGGCGTGAGGCCGAGCAGGCCGTCGATCGGGCCGACGCGCGGTTCGGTCGCGGCTCGGTGCGTCCCGCGCGGCTCGTGCCCGGCCCGGCCGAGCCCGACGCCGACGGGCACGAGGGTTTCGGCGGGCTCCAGCCTGTGGCCCCGCGCCCGGGTCGCGGTTGAGCCGCCGAGGCACCCGGGCAGCCCGTCGGGGAACGTCGTACGCCCCCGGGTCGTCCTTCTCAGTGGATCCGTTCGGCCGATCCGGTTCCTCTCAGGTGGACCCCGGCTGGTGCCGATGGACCGTAGGAGGACGACGCCGGCACGTCGCCCGATCGACACTCCGAGGACCACTTCGGCACTCTGGGTTTCCACATCGGCTGGTGCTGCTTATCCTCAGACCTGTACAACAGGGTGCACGCGAGTGCCCGACCACCCGAGGAGGAGCCGTGCCGCTCTCCGAGCACGAGCAGCGACTGCTCGAGCAGATGGAGCGGGCCCTCTACGCTGAGGACCCGAAGTTCGCCTCCAGCCTGCGCTCTTCCGGACCTCGGCCTGGCAGCCGTCGCCAGGCTGCCATCGGTGTCCTCGTCGCCCTCGGCGGCGTGACCCTGCTCGTGGCTGGTGCGGCCACTGCGATCATCCCGCTCGGCGTCGTCGGGTTCCTCGCGATGCTCGGCGGCACGTTCGTCGTCGTCCGGACCTTGCGGACGGAGCCCGAAGCCGCCGCCCCTGCGGCAGGCGCGCCTGGCAAGAAGGCCAAGGCAGCGGCCCCCAAGAGCAACTTCATGGACAAGATGGACGAGCGCTTCCGCAAGCGTCGCGAGGGATCGCGGCCGCTGTCGTTGCCGGGCTGCACCAGGGAGGACGGCGCACTGCTCAGGCGGTCGCGGGCCCGCGGTTCGCGCGCAGCGAGGCCGGCGCCAGGGTGATGCGGGCCCGGCGCCTGCGGTCCAGGCGTCGCAGCAGCGCCGTGCGCACGGTGGCGACGTCGTCGGTGACCAGCGTGGTGTCCGCAGGGGTGGGGGCGTAGCGCGACCGCTCGACGGCCCGACCCAGCCGGATCGCTGCATCGGCGGCAGCACCCGAGAGGTGCTGGTCGACCACGAGGCCCGCCACGGCCTGGCGCGGGGTGCGCGCGTCCGACCAGGGGGCACCGACATCGAGGGCGCTGTCGCGCAGCTCGGCCCAGGCGTCCTCGACGTCGCCCTCGGCCCCGAGCCGGCGGCGACGGCGCGCGAGGCGGCGCGCTGCGGGGACGAGCGCGGCACCGAGCAGCAGCGCCAGCACCCCGACGAAGGCCCAGACCCGCCACCAGTCGCCCGCGCGGAGGAGGCCGCCTGCGGTCTCGGGCAGGTCGACGGACCCCTTGTCGGCTCGGCGGCTGTTGAGATCCTGGTCGCGCGGGTTGCCGCCCGGCAGTGCGGACCCGCTGGAGGACGGAACGGGAGTCGGGGTGTCGTTGATGGGGTCGGTCCACGGCGGCGGTGCGATGGCCGCGCCGCCGGTCGGCGGTGTCGGCTCGAAGCGGACCCAGCCGATGCCGGTGAAGTAGAGCTCGGGCCAGGCGTGGGCGTTCTTGCCCGAGACCCGCCACTGGCCGTCCTGTCCGGTCAGCGGGCTGCCGCTGGTGTAGCCGACGGCGACGCGCGACCGGATGCCGAGCGAGGTCGCCATCAGGGCCATGGTGGCCGAGAACTGCTCGCAGTAGCCGGTCCTGTCGACCAGGAACTGCTCGAGGAACGACGCCGACGAGTCCGACTGCACGTCGGTGCTGTACGTGAAGTTGGCGTGGAACCACTCCTCGAGAGCGCGCGCGGCGTCGAAGTCCGTCGTGGCGTCCTTGGTCACCTCGCGGGCGGTCTCGGCGAGCGAGGCCGGGATCGCGATCGACGACGCGACGGTGGATCGGTCCAGGCCGCTGAGCGGCGGCGCAGCGCGCAGCTGCGCCGGCGACGGGTCGATCTCGACGGAGTCGACGTTCCAGGTCTTGCCCGCGGTGGTGGTGCCGTTGTCGGCGCCGAACACGGTCGAGGTCGCCTGGTCGACGAACCACTCACCGTCCAGGCCCACCGTCAGCGAGGTCTCGGGCAACGGCAGGTAGCGGCTGTCGAGCTTGTCGGCCGTGATGCGGTAGGCGTACTGCTGCCGCTTGACTGCGGCGGGCAGCGAGCCGAGGGAGCCGACGCCGTCCGCGAGAGGGCTCGATCCCGAGTCCGGCGAGAAGCCCCGCGGCTTCCAGGAGTCGCCGTCGAACTCCTCGAGCACCACAGCGCGCAGGTAGCCAGGAGTCGGGTCGGTCGAGCTGTAGGTGACCACCGTGACGTCGGGGTTGTTGAGCAGGTTGCGCTGCAGGCCCACGATCGGGTCGAGCCCGATCGAGGCCGGCTCCTCGCCCGTGCCCTGGCCGTCGCCACCGCCACCGCCGGTGATCGTGCGGCCGATGACGGCGTCGGCCAGCCCGGGGATCACGATCGGCAGGACGAGGGCGAGCACCACGGCCAGGGCACCGAGCCGGAAGGCCGACGACGACAGGCCCGAGAGCGCGCTCGTCCCGCCCACCTTGTCGTTGCGCTTGAGCAGGCGGCCCCAGCTGATGAGCGTGAGCCGTTCGTCGGCCACGAGAAGGACGAGCCAGCCGGCCACCACCGCGACGAACGCCCACCAGGGTGCCCCGCCGGTGAGGATCGTGGCGGGCACGATGTAGAGCGCGACGAGCGGCAGCCCGGCGATCGCCGGCAGGCGCAGGACGACCTGCAGCACGAACACGACGAGGGCGACGCTGCCGACTCCGAGGGCGGTGACGGCGGCGAGTCCCTCGGAGAAGGGCACGGGCGGGGCGAAGCGGTCGACGTCGGTGGTGCCACGTGCCAGGACGTCGCGCAGCTGGGCGAGCGCGTCCGGCGACGGCAGGAAGCCCCAGGGCGCGTCGTCGACGAACCGCAGCGTGAGCGCCGCGAACATCCCGAACGCGCACAGCACGGGCACGAGCACCATCGGCACGCGCAGCCACGTGGCAAGGGCTCCGACGCCGACCACGATGGTGGCCGTGAGCAGCGAGGCACCGAACCAGCCGGAGTCCTGGAAGACCGTGCCGAGGCAGAGCGAGGAGGCGAGGACTGCGAACCAGACGGCGGCCGAGGGCACCAGGACGCCTGGCACGGTGAGCGACCGGGGGACCGGCGCGCCGGGGCGGCTGGTGTCGACGGGGCCCGACGCCGTGGGCTCGGCGGGTCGGGTCGTGGTGGTGCTCATCGCGCACCTCCGGCGACCGAGCCGCTGCCGGCGAGGTGGGACCAGGTCGCGCTGAGGTCGGTCTGCGGTCCGCACAGCGCCACGCGCCAGCCGGCGGCGGCGAGCAGGGCGGCGGTGCGGGTCGCGCGGCCGTCCTCGGGCATGGAGGTCCGTGAGGCCCAGCCGGAGGTGTCGAGCACGAGGGCGGCGGCGCTGGAGTGCCCGCTGCGCAGGGCCGCCACGGACTCCGTGTGCCTTTGCTCGAGGTCGCCGAGGATCGCGATGAGGAGGCCGTCGCGCACCCGGGAGCGGCCGCGGGAGTCGCCGACCGCCGGCGCGGCACCTTCGGTGAGAGTCACGAGCGCGAGCGTGTCCAGGAGAGGGCCTTCAGCCTCGGCGCCGGAGAAGCCGTCCTCGCTGATCGCGCCCGGCGTGAGCACGGTGCCGTCCGCGTCGAGGATGCGTACGGCGTACCCGCGGCGCGCGAGGTGCACGGCGACGGACGCCGCGGCGGACACCGCCCACTCGAACGACCCGGCCGGGCCGTCGCCGCGGTGGGCCACCGCGCGCGTGTCCAGGAACACCGTGGCCCGGGTGCGCCACGGCTGCTCCTCGCGCCGCACCATGAGCTCGCCGCTCTTGGCGGTGGACTTCCAGTGGACGCGCCGCAGGTCGTCGCCGACGCGGTACTCGCGCGGGATGATGTCGTCCTCGCCGGCCGCGGCGACCGAGCGCGCGCGTGCCTCACCGAGGCCCGACCAGTCGCCCCCGAGCGGGATGCCGGGCAGCGGCACGGTCGCCGGCACGACCGTGAGGGTGTCGGTCGTGGCGAACTGCCGCGTCGTGCGGCACAGGCCGAACGGGTCCACGAGCTGCACGCTGACGGGGCCGACCGTGTAACGGCCGCGGACCGGGCTGCGCAGCTCGTACCGCACGTCGCGCCGCCCCCCGGCCTCGAGGCGGTCGATCACGAAGCGCTGCGCGCGACCGAGCTGCCACGGCACGGCGTCCTCGACGAGCAGGAGGCCGCTGGGCAGCCGCGAGACGTTCTCGAGCCGCACCACCGCGGTGGTCGGGGTGTCGACCGTGACGCGCGTGGGGCGCAGGCCGCGCGCCGAGGCGAGGCGGTAGCGGGTGCGCGAGACGAGTGCTGCCGACAGCAGCGGCAGGGCGATGAGCAGGACGCCGAAGCGCAGCAGGTCACGCTGCTCGAGTGCGAGCGAGGCGATCAGCCCTGCGAAGCCGAGGGCGAGCAGGAACCGCCCTCGACCGGTGAGCTGACGCAGCGCCGCACGCACGGGCAGACCTCGCTAGGCCCGTGCCGCAGCGGGGACCGCGACGCGCTTGATGACGTCGGCGACGACCGACTCGGTGGTGCGTCCGGCGATCTGGGCGTCGGCCGTGAGGATGAGCCGGTGGGCGAGCACGGGAGCAGCGAGGGTCTGCAGGTCGTCGGGAAGCACGTGGTCGCGAGCGTCGAGGGCTGCCGCCGCCTTGGCCGCACGGACCAGGTGCAGGGTGGCGCGAGGAGAGGCACCGAGGCGGACGTCGGGGTGCGTGCGTGTCGCGTTGGAGATGTCGACGGCGTACTGGCGGATCGACGACGCCACGTAGATGCTGCGCACGACCTCGACGAGCCGTGAGACCTCAGCGGCGTCAGCCACGTGGACGACGGCGTCGAGCGGGTTGGTGGCCGCGTGCTCGGCCAGCATGTCCATCTCGGACTTGGTGTCGGGGTAGCCCATCGAGACGCGCGCCATGAACCGGTCGCGCTGGGCCTCGGGCAGCGGGTAGGTGCCCTCCATCTCGACCGGGTTCTGGGTCGCCATCACCATGAACGGCGCGGCGAGCTCGTACGTCGTGCCGTCGACGGTCACCTGGCGCTCCTCCATGCACTCGAGGAGGGCTGACTGAGTCTTGGGCGAGGCGCGGTTGATCTCGTCGCCGAGCACGATGTTGGCGAACACGGCTCCGGGGCGGAACTCGAAGTCGCGCGACTCCTGGTTGAAGACGCTGACGCCGGTGACGTCGCCGGGGAGAAGGTCGGGGGTGAACTGGATCCGGCGCACCGAGCAGTCGAGGGACTTGGCCAGGGTCTTGGCGAGCATCGTCTTGCCGGTGCCGGGCACGTCCTCGATGAGGAGGTGGCCCTCGGCGAGGAGCACGGTGAGCGCGACCCTGATGACCTCGCCCTTGCCCTCGATCACGGTCTCGACGGCCGCGCGGATGCGTGCGGCCGACTGGACCAGCTCGGAGACCTCGCCGGGGTCGGTCTGGCCCTGCGTGGCCGTTCCGTCGATCGTCACTCGGTCTCCTCTGGTCGATCCGTACGGCAGGGGAGGCCCCCACCGGCACCGATTGTCACCCGCGACGGCGCTCCGCGCACCGTCCCCGCACGAACGACCACTCCCGAAAGGTTCCGACGACCCGCCTGCCCGGTCGGTTCCCGCGCCCGCGGTCGCGTGGACAGGAGGCCTCAGGGAGCCGTCAGGTCGACACCGAGACCAGTCTCTCCGCGTCGTCGAACATCCAGCGCTCGGCCGCCCGGGCGGTCACCAGCGAGGCCACGGCCCAGGCCGCGAGCAGCATGTACATCACGATGATCTGGTAGCGGATCGCCTCGAGGGGCTCCACGCCGGCGATGATCAGGCCGGTCATGGTGCCCGGGAGGGCGATGAGGCCGACCACCTTCGTCGCGTCGATCGAGGGCACGAGCGCGGTGCGGACGGCGGTCCGCATCTCTCCGGCGAAGGCCTCCCGCGGCCCGAGTCCGAGGGAGAGCGCGGCCTCGACAGCGGGGCGCCGCTCGGCCGCGGACCGGCGCAGCGACGTGAGGGTGAGCGACGACGCCTGCATCGCCCCGCTCACGACCATGCCGCCGATCGGGATGAGCACCTGCGGCTCGGTCGAGACGACGCCGCCGACGACGAGCACGCCGAGGGTCGCCAGGGTGCCGACCGCGATCCCGAGCCAGGCGGCGAGCAGCGCGCGGGGAATGCCGGCGCCGCGCCGACGAGACTCGAACGCTGCGATCACGGTCATGCCTGCGATCCAGGCGAGGGCACCGAGGATCCCGGCGTGCAGGAACAGCCAGGCGAGGACGGCGCCGACGGCGACGAGCTGAACGAGGGCGCGCAGGGCGGCGATGACGACGTCGCGGCTGATCCCGAGCCGCTGCCACGACGCGATCCCGACGGCGACGAGGACGAGCAGGCCCGAGACCGCGACGGCGGTCCAGCTCGGGATCGTGGTCATCCGTGCTCCCAGGTCGTGTCGGGCGGGTCGTGCAGGTGCTGGGCGTGCGCGGCTCCGTGCGCTCGGGGGTCGCCGCCCGGGTGGTCGTGCCCGTCGTACGGCGGCGAGGTCATCTCGTGGACGAGGTCGATCTCTGCGACGGCGCCACGTGCGGTCACGCGTCCGTCGTGCAGCACCCGCACCGAGTCGGCGATGCGCTCGGCGCGCACGACGTCGTGGCTCACGAGCACGACCGAGAGCCCGTCGTCCACGAGGCTCCTGATGACGGCGTCCACCGCGTCGGCCGCCCGCGGATCCAGGGCCGAGGTGGGCTCGTCGAGCAGGAGCACCTCCGGCCCGACCGCCAGCGCGCGGGCGAGGGCGAGGCGCTGGAGCTCGCCCCCCGACAGGCTCTGGGGCGAGCGGCCGAGCACCTCGGACGGGACGAGGGCCACCCGCTCGAGCAGGTGGGCGACGTCGGAGTCCGACAGGTCGCGCGCGGCGACCCGCACCTCGGCCCCGACGTCCTCGGTCAGAGCGACGGCGCGCTGCGGCACGAGCACGGCGCTGCGACGCAGCGCGCGGACCTCGAGCTCGCGGACGTCGGTGCCGCGGAACAGCACGCGCCCCGAGGTCGGGTCGGCCAGTCGGTTGAGGAGCCGCAGCAGGGTGGACTTGCCCGAACCGCTGGGGCCGCACACCGCCGTGACCGAACCGGTGTGCAGGTGCTCGTCGAGGTCATCGAGCAGCAGTCGCCCGTCGATCTGCAGCGACACGTGCTCGAGGGTGAACAGCTCCGGCGGCTCCACGTCGTAACCCTAGGCCTCTCACCCGTCGGGCCAGCCCCTCCTGGACCTGCGAGGATCGCGAGGGGACGCCGAGGGCGCGCCCCGCTGGGAGGCCTCACGATGCCGGGCAACGACGACAAGGTTCCGCGCTCGGTGCTCCGGGCGCAGCAGCGCGCCAGCGCCGTCGCTGGGGGAGTCGTCGAGCTCGCGGACGACGCACCGGATGCTCCGGCCACGAGCCCGGTTCTTCCGCTGCAGCTCGCGCGGCTGCTGCCACGTCCGCTCGCCTTCGTGCTCGGCGGCGGAGGTGCGTACGGCGCCGTTCAGATGGGCATGGTCCGCGCGTTGGCCGAGACCGACGTGCGGCCCGACCTCGTGGTCGGCACGAGCGTCGGGTCGCTGAACGGTCTGATGATCGCCGCCGATCCGGAGCGAGGCCCGCAGGTGCTGGCCGAGCTGTGGCCTCAGATCGAACGGCGCGATGTGTTCCCCGGGAACCTTCTGACACAGGCGATCTCGGCCGGATCCAACCGTCCCTACCTGTTCAGCTCCGGACCTCTCACGGATCTGCTCGCAGCGCATGCGCCCGTCGAGAACATCGAGGATCTCGCGATCCCGTTCGTAGCCGTGGCTACCGACCTCGACACCGGTCAACGGGTGGAGATCGACTCGGGCGACGTCAGGAGCGCGCTGCTCGCGTCGTCGGCCATCCCCGGTGTCTTCCCGTGGGTCGAGCGCGACGGTCGTCGCCTCGTCGACGGCGCGCTCGTGGCCAACGTGCCGATCCAGGTGGCGTTCGCGCGGGGCGCGAAGTCCGTCGTCGTGCTCGACTGCGGGCGATTCGGCATGGAGGGGCGGTGGGCCGAGAGCCTCATCTCCGTCGTCGTCCAGGCCGTCCAGATCGCCTCCCGCCAGCAGATCGTCCGCGACCTGCAGGTGGCCGAGCGGATCCCGATCGTCTACCTCCCGGCGCCAGCGCTCATCGCGTCGTCGATGCTCGACTTCACCCACACCGAGAGCCTCGCCGCCAACGCCTACGAGGAGTCGGCGTCCATGCTGTCTGCGCTCGCACTCACCCCCGACCCGCTGGAGCCGGGCCTGTACGGCTCGCCGCCCTTGAGCGTCGACCACCCCGAGGTCGCGCCGCTTCAACGCTGGTAGACCTGATCGGCGTCGCGGTACACCTTCTTCGTACAGTCGAGCCGTCGGTGCATCGTGGTGCCGTCGACCGTGACCGGGAGGACTCCCCATGACCCTGCACAAGGCCGAGCTCGGCCGGTTCTTCGACGACTTCGTCGTGGGCGACGTCTACCAGCACCCCTTCGGCCGCACGATCTCCGAGGCCGACTCCACGTGGTTCACCCAGCTCACCTGCAACACGAACCAGAACCACTTCAACGCCCACCTCGCCCAGTCGAACCCGATCACGGGTGGCCGCATCATCGTGAACTCCGGTCTCACCGTGGCGCTCGTGCTGGGCCTGTCGGTGATCGACATGAGCCAGAACGCGATCGCCAACCTCGGCTGGACCGACATCAAGCTCACGCACCCGGTCTACATCGGCGACACGATCTACGCCGAGAGCATCTGCACCGACCTGCGCGAGAGCTCCTCGCGGCCCGGCTTCGGGATCGTCACGATGACCACGCGCGGGCTCAACCAGGACGGCGACGTGATCGTGTCGTGGATCCGCTCGGTGATGGTGCCCAAGCGGGAGACCGGGATCGGCCAGGACTACTTCCCCGAGGCGAAGGCCGGCCCGCTCGGCTCCGCCTGAACGTCTACCGCGAGCTGAGCTCGCTCCGGCTCGACCAGCTCTGCGCGGATCTCGATGTGGCGCAGCAGGAACGCGCGCTCGTCGAGGCGCTTGCGACGCAGCCAGCCCGTGACCTCGTCGTTGCACTTGCTGGCGTTGCACGAGGGGCACGCCGGCACCACGTTGTCGAGGGTGTACCTGCCGCCGCGCGACAGCGCCTGCACACAGTCCTTCTGCATCGGTACGCCGGTGGCGCCGCAGTAGGCGCAGCCACCCCAGGCGATACGCAGCGCAGCCCACTGCTCGTCGGTGAGGTCGTGCTCGACGGCGCGCATCCGCTTCTGGCGCTTGCGTGCCGCGCGGGCCTTGCGGGTGCGTGCGACGGCCATGCGTAGAGGCTAGGGATGCCGACGTCGTACGCCGAGCCGCCGCGCCACGAGGGAGAGTCCTGGTGAACCCGCGACGAGCGCGTGCGCCTGGCCTTAGCCTCCGCCCATGAGCAAACGAGAGCTGACAGCCGCACTCGCCGAGGTAGACCTCTTCCGCGGTCTCACCCACAAGGTGCTGAGCCACATCGCCGAGTCCGGTCACACCGCCGAGTACGCCGAGGGGGCGGCGGTCATCGTGCAGGGCGAGTCCGTGTCCGGGTTCAAGGCGTTCGCGCCGTCCGGCGTCGAGATGCACGTGGTCCTCGACGGCGGGGCCAACGTGCTCGTCAACGGCGAGCAGGTCAACCGCCTGGTCGAGGGCAACTACTTCGGCGAGCTGTCGCTGATCGACGGCCGGCCCCGCTCGGCCGACATCGTGGCCGATGCGGGTGGTCTGACGACGTTCGCGCTCTCGCGCTGGACCTTCGAGGACCTGCTCGACAAGCACCCCGAGGTCGCCGTCCCGATGCTGCGCGTGCTCTGCTCGCGGCTACGTGACGTCGAGAGCCACCGGCAGTAGGCCGACCCCTTCGCGCTGGGGCCGGGCGCTGCGTCACACTGACCCGGTGACCGAGGACAGCGGCGCCACGAGGCGTGACGACGATCAGCCTTCCGCGCTGCCCGTCGTACGCCAGCGCGCGCCGCGTCTGCCCGATGCCGTCGAGGCACCTCTCGACGTCGCTCTCGGTGCAGCCGTTGTGCTGGCGCGTCCGGCTGTCGCGGTCACGTCCGCTGTCGGTCGCTCGCTCGCACCAGTCGCCCGCAGCGTCTGGGGCCTGGTCTCCCGACCGCCGCTGGTGCCCGAGCGCCTCACCGTCGGGTACGCCGTCGACCGCCTCACCGAGCGCGGTCGCGCCGTACGGTTCGCCACGGGGGAGGACCTCACCGTCATCTCCGACGACTCGCTCGACTACGTGGTGCCCGAGGTGCTCGCGCGCGTCCTCGACCGCATCGACCTGACCCAGCTGGTGCTCCAACGCGTCGACCTCGAGCGGATCGTCACCGAGGTGCTTGACCGCCTCGACCTCACCGAGCTCGTGCTCACCCGGGTCGACCTTGCCGCGGTGGTCAACACAGCCGTGGAGAGCGTCGACCTCAACACCCTCATCCGCACCCAGGTCGACGTCGCCGGCCTGGCGGAGGAGGTCATCGACGAGGTCGACCTCCCCGAGATCATCCGCGACTCGACCTCGGGCGTGGCCACCGTCATCGTCGACTCCGCACGCATCTCGGCGGTGTCCGGCGACGAGCTCGTCAACCGATGGGTCGACCGGATCCTGCAGCGGCGCAAGGCCCGACACAGGGACGCTCCGGGCGAGCCACTGTCGATGGAGGGCCACCGTGACTGAGCCGGGGCACGACCCGCACTCGACGCATCACCTCGACCCGATCCGGCCGCAGGCCCGCGCGTTCCAGGGCCTGCGGGCAGGCATCGTCACCCGCACACTGGCGGGTTCCATCGACTACCTGGTCGTCGCGGGCTTCACCCTCGGCACCTGGGTGGCGTACGTCGTGCTGAAGTTCTTGATCGACCCGCGCAACTTCGTCGTTCCCACGTGGCCGTTCATCGTGTTCGTGGTCTACGGCTACGTGCTGATGGTGCTGTACCTGACGGTCGGCTGGGCGACGTCCGGGCGCAGCCTCGGCTCCCGGCTCGTCGGGCTGCGCGTCGTCGGCCGCAAGGGCGCCAAGCTCACGTGGCCGGGTGCCTTCGTCCGGGCCGTGCTCTGCACGCTCGTGCCGGTCGCGCTGTTCTGGTGCGCCATCAGCCGCGAGAACCGCTCGCTGCAGGACATCCTGCTGCGCACCTCGGTCATCCACGACTGGCCGGTGCGCGCCGCGTTGCGCTTCGTCGACGCCGAAGACCGCTCGGAGCTCTAGCCCTCACCGGCCCTTCCCCCACTTCACCCCACTCGGCCCCCGCCGGCCGCGGCACCTGCCGCCGCTGCGTCCCTGACCTGCGGTGATGCCGTTCGGCGTCACCACCGGGGTGCGTGCGCTCTCCACTCCCGGACACGCCTTGGGCAGAGGGAGCGCATTCGCTCTCCACTTCCCACCACCGCTCTGACCTGCGGTGATACCCCCTTCCAGACCTCGCTGTCGCGGCATGGGCCGTTAGTACTACTCGAAGTGGTTGACTGTGGAGTGAAGTGGAGTATGTTGGCGCGCACACCCAGAGCAGCGGGCTCGGGGGAGCGGACAGGAGGTGGTGACGGTGTTCCTCGGGACCCATTCGCCCCGCCTGGACGACAAGAACCGCGTGATCCTCCCCGCCCGCTACCGCGACCACCTCGCTGACGGCCTCGTCATGAGCAAGGGCCAGGACCGCTGCGTCGTCGTGTGGACCAAGGCCGGCTTCGCGCAGTACTCCGAGGAGCTCGCCCAGGGCAAGCACACCGTGGCCGACATGCGCCGCTACTCCCGCGTGCTGTTCGCCAGCGCGTACGACGACGTCCCGGACAAGCAGGGGCGCATCACGATCCCGTCCTCGCTGCGCGAGTACGCCGGCCTGACCCGCGAGTGCGTGGTCATCGGCCAGAACGCCTTCATCGAGATCTGGGACCCCACCGCGTGGGACGCCTACCTCGAGGGTGCAGACGAGTCCTTCGCCTCGCTCGACGCGGAGGTGGTGCCCACCAGCTGATCAGGTCGTGGCATCAGGCCTCCGATCCGTCGCCCGGCCACCTGGCGCACCTTCCCCGGTGCCAGGCGGACCCCACCCCGGACGACGGACGGGGACCTGGAACCACGAACAGATCCCGACAGCACCGCACCGCGAGAAGACCCGAGCAAAAAGGCACCACAGCACCAACGGCCCCCACCGCGAGCGCCCCCAGGGCGAGGAGGCGACGACGATGGACCTGACCCTGCACCGCCAGACGCCGCGCCCCGAGCGGCGCGGCCTGCTGCGCGCCGTGCAGCGGGTGCAGCCCGGTCGTGGCCTTCCTGGCGCAGTCGTCCCCGTCGCGGCTCTCGCCGGCGCCGCTGCACTCTCCGCGGCCCTCCTGCTCGCGCTCTCCGACCTCGTCGAGCGCCTGGGCTGATGATGAGCCGCCCCGTCGACGCGCAGGCACCTCGTGACGCCGACGTACCCCGCCATGTGCCGGTGCTGCTCGAGCGCTGCCTCGGCCTGCTGGCTCCGGCCATCGACCATCCGGGCGCTGTCGTCGTCGACGCCACCCTCGGGCTCGGCGGGCACAGCGAGGCTCTGCTCACCCGCTTCCCGGAGGTCCGCCTGATCGGACTCGACCGCGACACCTCGGCGTTGGAGCTCTCCGGTCGCCGGCTCGCGCCCTTCGCCGAGCGCACGCTGCTCGTGCACGCGGTGTACGACGAGCTGCCCCGCGTGCTCGCCGACGCTGGCCTGCCGAGCATCGACGGCATCCTGTTCGACCTCGGCGTCTCGTCCATGCAGCTCGACGAGGCCGCGCGCGGATTCGCCTACGCGCAGGACGCGCCGCTCGACATGCGGATGGACCAGTCCCGCGGCCTGACCGCTGCCGAGATCCTCAACACGTACACCGGCAAGGAGATCGCGCGCGTCCTGCGCGAGTACGGCGAGGAGAAGTTCGCCGGACGCATCGCCGACTCGATCGTGCGCGAGCGCGCCAAGGCACCCTTCGACACCAGTGCGCGTCTCGTCGAGATCGTGCGCGAGTCGATCCCCGCTCCCGCGCGACGTACGGGCGGGAACCCTGCCAAGCGCACCTTCCAGGCGCTGCGCATCGAGGTCAACGGCGAGCTCGACGTGCTCGCGCGTGCTCTGCCCGCAGCCATCGATGCCCTCGCCGTCGGCGGACGCATCGTCGTCATGTCGTACCAGTCGCTCGAGGACCGCATCACCAAGCGGGCATTGGTGTCTCGCGCCACGAGCGACGTGCCCGACGACCTGCCGTTCGTTCCCGAGGGGCATGAGCCCGAGCTGAAGCTGGTCACGCGCTCGTCCGAGAAGGCCACCGCCGCCGAGATCGCCGAGAACCCCCGCGCCGCCTCCGCACGACTGCGCGCAGCCGAGCGGCAGAGGCTCGCGGCATGAGCGCCACCGCCCGCAGCGCGCGCGCAACCACGCGTCCGGCCGGCCACCCGAAGACTGCGCCAACCACCGCCGGCCGTCCGCGTCGTACGCCGCTCCACGAGGTCGCACCTCCGGCCCCCGCCGTGGCAGGCACTGGGATCTTCTCCCTCGTCGTGGTCGGCATCCTGGTCGGCGGCATGGTGATGCTGCTGGTGCTCAACACCTCGCTCGCCCAAGGCGCGTTCGAGATCTCCGCCTTGACCTCCACCCAGCGCGACCTCGCGGTGAAGGAGCAGAAGCTCGCGCAGCAGGTCGCCCTCACGGAGGCACCCGAGGCGCTGCAGGAGCGGGCCCGCGGTCTCGGGATGGTGCCTGTGGCCTCGCCGGTGTTCCTGCGGCTCGCTGACGGCAAGGTGCTCGGAGTCCCCACACCCGCCCAGGCCGACCCGTTCTCGCGGCTGCCCTCTACGGGAGCACCTGCGACGAGTGGGACGACGAGCGGCACCGGCTCCACGGCGACCACGCCGACGCCCGGTGCCGCTCCGGCCAAGCCCGCCACGAAGCCCGCGACCACCCCGGGCGGCGACGGCGCCCAGCCCGATCCTGCTCCCGTCGTCGACGGCGCCGTGCCCGATGCTCCGACCGCAACCACCCGGGAGACCCGATGAGCACGCTCGCCCCTCCGCGGCGTCGCCCTCCGGCCCCTCCGGCGGCACCCGCGCGGACGTTCCGGCGCGGCGACCACGTACGCCGGCTCAGGGTCTGGCAGCTGGGTCTGCTCATGCTCGTGACCGTGGTGGCGGGCCGCGTGATCGACCTGCAGGTGATCCAGGGCCCCGCTCTCGCGGCCGCTGCCGAGAAGAGCCGCCTTCGCGAGGTGATCCTCCCGGCGATGCGCGGCGACATCACCGACGTCAACGGCGTTCCGCTGGCCACGACGGTGGGCGCGCGGAACGTCACGGTCGACCAGACACTCGTGAAGGACGTCCAGGCCAGCGCGGCGGCACTCTCATCGGTGCTCGGCGGCGACGCTGCGGCGTACGCCCCGCGCCTCGAGGGCACCCGACGCTTCGTCTACATCGCCAAGAGCGTCACCCCCGAGACCTGGGCCAAGGTCGCGGCGCTGAAGGTGCCGGGCGTGTTCAGCGAAGCCGCCACCACCCGGGTGTACCCCGCGGGAGAGGTCGCGGCGAACGTCGTGGGCCACGTCCGGGCCGACGGCACCGGCGGCTCGGGTCTCGAGTGGGGACTGCAGGACCAGCTCGTGGGCGTCGCCGGGTCGCAGACCTACGAGAGCTCCGCGCGCGGCACCGAGATTCCGACCGTGGCGACCGAGGGCACCGACGCCGTCCCCGGGAAGTCCGTGCGGCTCACCATCGACCGCGACATCCAGTGGGTGGCGCAGGACGCGATCGCCAAGCAGGTGAAGTACGCCAAGGCAGACAGCGGCACCGTCGTCGTCATGGACCCGCGCACGGGTGCGATCCTCGCCCTCGCCACAGTTCCGACGTTCGACCCGAACCGTCCCGCCGAGGCCGTCTCCGCCGACATCGGCAACCGCGCCGTATCGGACGCCTTCGAGCCCGGCTCGACGAGCAAGGTCATGACGATGGCCGCCGTGATCGAGGAGGGTGCTGCGACGCCGCTCACCAAGCTGGTGATCCCGCCCGTGCTGAAGCGCCCGGCCAAGACCTGGCACGACCACAGCCCGCACGGCACGCTCAAGCTCACGCTCAACGGCGTCCTGGCCAAGTCGAGCAACATCGGCACGATCATGGCTGCCGAGAAGATCGGCGGCGACAACCTCTACGGCTACCTCAAGAAGTTCGGTATCGGTGAGCGCACCGGCCTGAACTTCCCCGGCGAGAACAAGGGCTACGTTCCCGCGCCGGCCCAGTGGTCCGACACCACCTTCGGCACGCTGGCCTTCGGCCAGGGTCTGTCGGTCAACGCGGTCCAGGCGGCGTCGGTCTTCGCCACCATCGCCAACGACGGCGTCCGCGTCACCCCGAGCCTGGTCGCGGGCTACACGCTCCCCGACGGCACCTACCAGCCGGCGCCGGCTCCCGCCGAGACCCGTGTGGTGAGTGCCAAGACCGCGAAGACCGTGCGCTCGATGCTCGAGTCGGTAGTCTCCGCCGACGGCACCGCGCCGAACGCCGCGATCCCGGGCTACCGCGTCGCCGGCAAGACGGGCACGGCCAACCGCATCGACGACAGCTGCGGCTGCTACCGCGGCTACACCGCGTCGTTCATCGGCATCGCGCCGGCGGACAACCCGAGCCTCGTGGTCGCCGTCTTCCTGCAGAACCCGCGCAACGGCCACTACGGCGGCGTCCTCGCCGGCCCGGTCTTCAAGCGCGTCACGTCGTTCGCGCTCCAGCAGGAGCGCACCCCGCCGACCGGTTCGCACCGCCCGCGGATCCCGGTGCAGTGGTGAGCGCGGGATAGGGTCGCGAGGTGCCCATCGGACCGCGACCGAGCACGCCGCCGCGGCCCCTCGGGGAGGTCGCACGGGTGGCAGGTGCTCACGTCCCCTCCACTGCAGGCGTGCTCGTCACCGGTGTCACGCACAACTCCCGCGACGTGCGGCCGGGCGACCTGTACGCCGCCCTTCCGGGCTTCGTGACGCACGGGGCCGAGTACGTCGCCCAGGCTGCCGACGCTGGTGCGGCGGCCCTGCTCACCGATCCGTCCGGTGCCGAGCGCTGCGCCGCCACCGGGCTGCCGGTGCTCGTCGTCGACGACCCTCGGGCGGTGCTCGGCGAGGTCGCAGATGACATCTACGACCACCCCTCGCGCGACCTCCTGGTCGTCGGCATCACGGGGACGAACGGCAAGACGACCACCTCGTACCTCGTCGACGGAGGCTTCCGCGCCGCGGGTCACCTGACGGGCCTCATCGGCACGGTCGGCACCCGGATCGGCGACGAGACCGTGCCGACCGACCGCACGACCCCCGAGGCCACCGACGTCCACGCGCTGCTGGCCGTGATGCGCGAGCGCGGCGTGACCGCGGTGACGATGGAGGTGTCGAGCCACGCGCTCGTCCTGGGGCGCGTGGACGGCGTGCGGTTCGCGGTGGGCGGCTTCACCAACCTCACCGAGGACCACCTCGACTTCCACGCCGACATGGACGACTACTTCGCGGCCAAGGCCACGCTGTTCACGGCACGGCGCACCGCGGCCGCGGTGGTCTGCGTCGAGGGCGAGTACGGCGTGCGCATGGCGGGATCGGCTGCGGCACAGGGTCTTCCGGTGTCGACGTACTCGACCCTGGGCCCGGCCACCTGGATGGTCGAGGGTGTCGTGTCGGTGCCCGGCGGCTCGGTGATGCGCGCGCTCGGCCCGGACGGCACCGACGTGCCGCTCGAGGTGCGGCTGCCGGGGGAGTTCAACGTCAGCAACGCCCTCGGCGCGCTCGCGCTTCTCTCGGCGGCTGGTGTCGACGCTCTCACCGCGGCTGACGGCATCGCCGGGTGCGAGGGCGTGCCCGGGCGCATGGAGCGCGTGCCCGACCCCGACGCCGATCGCGGCCTGTACGCCTACGTCGACTACGCCCACACGCCGGACGCCGTCGAGCGCGCGCTGGCCGCCGCACGCGAGGTGGCGACCGCACGGTCCGGCCGCCGCGCGCACGTCTACGTGGTGCTCGGCGCGGGCGGCGACCGCGACCCGCACAAGCGCTTCGACATGGGGAGGGCCGCGGTCGAGGGCGCCGACGTCGTGATCGTCACCGACGACAACCCGCGCAGCGAAGACCCGGCCCTCATCCGCAGGGAGGTCCTGCGCGGGGCGCGCACGATCACGGGCAAGCGGCGGATCGAGATGCCCGACCGGCTGCGCGCCATGCGGATCGCCGTCGCGCTCGCAGGCGACGGTGACGTGGTTCTCGTGCTGGGCAAGGGGCACGAGCAGGGCCAGGAGGTCGCGGGTACGGTCACGCCGTTCGACGACCGGGTCGCCCTGGCCGAGGCCCTGGAGCCCGGCGAGATCGTGGCCCTCGACCTGCCGGCAGACGACGAGGACTCGCCATGATCACGCTCACCCTCGGCGACGTCGCCGAGGCCGTAGGCGGCCGGCTCGCAGGAGGCGCGGACGCCACGGCTGCGGTGACCGGGTTCAGCACCGACTCGCGCGCGGTCCACCCGGGTGACCTGTTCGTCGCTGTGGTCGGCGAGTTCCACGACGCCCATGACTTCGCCGAGCAGGCGGTCGGCGGCGGCGGCGCGGCCGGGGTGCTCGCCTCGCGCGAGCTCGCGGTCCCGTGCGTCGTGGTCGACGACGACACCGTCCTGGCGCTCGGGCGCCTCGCGCGTTCGGTGGTCGACGGCCTGCCCGGTCTCGTCGTCGTGGGCATCACCGGCTCGTCCGGCAAGACGAGCACGAAGGACCTGATGGCCCAGGTGGTGGCGGAGCTCGGCCCGACCGTGGCACCGCAGGGCTCGTTCAACACCGAGGTCGGGCTCCCGCTCACGGCGTTGCAGTGCGACGGAGCGACCCGCGTCCTGGTGTCCGAGATGGGCGCGCGCGGACTGGGTCACATCGCCTACCTGTGCACGATCACTCCGCCTCGCATCGGCGTGGTGCTCAACGTCGGCTCGGCGCACCTCGGCGAGTTCGGCTCCCGCGCGAACATCGCCGTCACCAAGGGCGAGCTCGTCGAGTCCGTGCCGCCGGCCGCCGACGGAGGTGTGGCCGTGCTCAACGCCGACGACGAGCTCGTGGCCGCCATGGCCTCCCGCACGCGCGGCAAGGTGGTGCTCTACGGCCGCTCGCCGTCCGCCGCAGTGCGCGCCGAGGACGAGGTGCTCGATGACGAGGGACGCGCATCTTTCATGCTCGTGGCCGACGGCGTACGTGAGCCCGTGACTCTCCGCCTGCACGGTGCCCACCATGTCTCGAACGCACTCGCCGTCGCGGCCACCTCGCTCGAGCTCGGGATCCCGGGCGACGTCGTCGCTCGTCGCCTGTCGGGCGCAACCGCCGCGAGCCGGTGGCGCATGGAGGTCTCGACCAACGCCGCCGGCGTCACCGTCGTCAACGACGCCTACAACGCCAACCCCGAGTCCGTGCTGGCCGCGCTCGACGCCCTGGTCGCCATGAGCGTGGGGAACGACCACCGTCCGGCCCGACGGACGTGGGCCGTCCTGGGGGAGATGCTCGAGCTCGGTGACGGTGCCCAGGCGGCGCACGAGCGGGTGGGCCGCGCGGCGGCACTGCACGGGGTCGACCACGTGGTCGTGGTCGGGGCAGGTGCCTCCGGCGTGGCGGCGGGCGCGGAGGGGGTCGGAGGTGCCAGCGTGGTCACGGCGGTGGCCGACGTGCAGGAGGCGGTCCGGTTCGTCGCCGGTGAGGTCGCGCCCGGCGACGTCGTCCTGGTGAAGGCGTCGCGCGCGGCCGGCCTCGAACGTCTCGCCCTTGCCCTGACGGAGGTCCCCGCATGAGGCTCGTGCTCATCGCCGCCGGCCTCGGGCTGTTCGTGTCCCTGCTCGGTACGCCCCTGCTCATCAACTTCCTGCGCAAGCACCACCTGGCGCAGGCGATCCGCGTGTCGACGGTCGGCGAGTCGTACCCCGCCCACGAGGGCAAGATCGGAACGCCGTCGATGGGGGGCCTCGCGATCCTGGGCGGTCTGCTCATCGGCTACTTCGGCGCCCACCTCGTGGCGTGGCGACCCCCGAGCTGGTCCGGGATGCTCGCGCTGTACCTCACGGTGGGCCTCGCCTGCGTGGGCATCGCGGACGACTACCTGAAGATCTTCAAGCAGCGCAGCACCGGCGTGCGGGCCCGCACGAAGCTCCTCGGCCAGGCAGCGGTGGCCATCAGCTTCGCCTTCCTCTCGCTCCAGTTCCCTGACGCCGACGGGCGCACGCCGGCCTCGCGGGCGGTCTCGCTCTTCCGCGACACCGGACTCGTCCTTCCGACAGCGCTGTTCATCGTGTGGATCTGGTTCCTCGTCACGGCCACCACGAACGCCGTCAACCTCACCGACGGGCTCGACGGCCTCGCCGCCGGTGCGTCGGTGATGACGCTCGGCGCCTACACCCTGCTCTCGGTCTGGCAGTACGGCCAGAACTGCCAGTTCGGCGAGTTCGCCCGCTGCTACGACGTACGAGATCCGCTCGACCTGGCCATCTTCGCGGCAGCAGCAGCGGGAGCCTGCTTCGGCTTCCTGTGGTGGAACACCTCGCCCGCCGGGATCTTCATGGGAGACACCGGCTCTCTGTCGCTCGGTGGCGCGATCGCAGCTCTGGCGATCCTGTCGCGCACAGAGCTCCTGCTCCCGATGCTCGCGGGCCTGTTCCTCATCGTCGTGCTCTCGGTGATCGGCCAGGTCGGCAGCTACAAGCTCACCGGCAAACGCATGTTCCGCATGGCTCCGCTGCAGCACCACTTCGAGATGCTCGGCTGGGCGGAGATCCAGATCGTCGTGCGGTTCTGGATCATCCAGGGGCTGTTCGTCGCCCTGGGGCTGGGCATCTTCTACGCCGAGTGGGTTCGGCAGTGAGCCGTACCGACGTCACGTCGTACGACAGGTCGTCGGACTGGGGCTCGGTGCAGGCGGTCGTCGCAGGCATCGGGGTCGCGGGCTTCGCCTGCGCCGACCAGCTCGTGCACCTCGGCGCGCGCGTGACGGTCGTCGACTCCGGCGACGGAGAGCGCCAGCGCGAGCGCGCGGACGTCCTCGAGGTCGTCGGGGCCACCGTGCGCCTCGGTGACGGCGACTCGCTGCCCGACGACACGGACCTCCTCGTGGTGTCACCGGGGCTTCCGCCGTCCGCCCCGATCATCGTGGCGGCGCTGGAGCAGGGCGTGCCGGTGTGGGGCGAGCTCGAGCTCGCCTGGCGGCTGCGTGGTCCGAACCCGGCGCCGTGGCTCGTCGTCACCGGCACCAATGGCAAGACCACCGTCACGCTCATGCTCGAGTCGATGCTCAGGGCCGCCGGCCTCCGCACGGCCGCGGTCGGCAACATCGGCGTCTCGCTGGTCGACGCGGTGATGGACCCCGAGGGCTTCGACGTCCTCGCCATCGAGGTGGGCGCACCGCAGCTTCCGTTCCTGCTCACCGCGAGCCCCTTGGCCTCGGTCTGCCTCAACATCGCCGAGGACCACGTCGACCACTTCGGCTCGTTCGAGGCGTACGTCGCCTCGAAGGCGCGCATCTACGCCAACACCCAGGTCGCGGCCGTCTACAACGTGGCCGACCCCGTGACCGAGCGCATGGTGCAGGAGGCCGACGTCGTCGAAGGCTGTCGCGCGATCGGCGTCACTCTCGGCGTCCCGGGCCGCTCGATGCTCGGGGTCGTCGACGACCTGCTCGTCGACCGCGCCTACATCGACAACCGCGCCGACAGCGCGCTCGAGCTCGCCTCGGTCCACGACGTGCACCCGTTCGCGCCGCACAACGTCTTCAACGCGCTTGCTGCTGCCGCGCTCGCGCGTGCGGCCGGGGTCCCCGCTGGCGCCGTCCGCGACGGCCTGCGAGCGTTCGAGCCTGCGGGCCACCGCATCGCCGAGGTGGCCGAGGCGAACGGAATCCGCTGGGTCGACGACTCCAAGGCGACGAACGGCCACGCCGCTCAGACCTCGCTGCTCGCCTACGAGTCGGTGGTCTGGGTCGCAGGCGGCATGGCCAAGGGTCAGGAGTACGACGACCTCGTCCAGCGCACCCGCACGCGTATCCGCGGAGCGGTGCTTCTGGGCGTCGATCGCGAGCGGATCCGCGACGCTCTCGCGCGACACGCGCCCGATGTCCCCGTGGTCGAGGTCGGCCGCACCGACACTGGAGCCATGGACGACGTCGTGCACGCCGCCGCCGCGATGGCGCGCGCCGGTGACACCGTCCTGCTCGCGCCCGGTTGCGCATCGTGGGACATGTTCCGCGACTACGGCCACCGCGGCGACGAGTTCGCGGCCGCCGTCCTGCGTCACCTGGGCCGGTGACCGCGTGACCCAGCAGGACGAGCGGCGGCTCGGCTCCGCCGGCGGCCCACGTTCCGAGCACCCGATGGCGACCTACCACGTGCTGCTCGGTGCCACGCTGCTGCTGCTGGTGCTCGGCATCGCCATGGTGCTGTCGGCGTCCACCGTCGAGAGCTATCGCGTCTTCGGCTCGGCCTACACGCTGTGGTCGAGGCAGGTGCTCTTCGCGGTCGTCGGTCTGGTGGCGATGGTCGTCGCGTCGCGTCTTCCGGTGTCGTTCTACCGGCGCCTTGCCTACCCCGCGCTGATTCTCGCCGTCGGCCTGCTCGTGGCGGTCCTCGTCATCGGCCACGAGGTGGCCGGCCAGAAGAACTGGATCGACATCGGCGGCCCCTTCCGCTTCCAGCCGAGCGAGTTCGCCAAGCTGGCGCTGGTTCTCTGGGGCAGCGACCTGCTCGCCCGCAAGCAGCCGCTGCTCGATCAGTGGAAGCACCTGCTCGTGCCCCTGATGCCGGTCTCGCTCATGCTCATCGGCCTGGTGCTGCTCGAAGGCGACTTCGGCACCGCGCTGATCCTCGTCCCGATGGTCGCCGCGATGCTGTGGGTCAACGGCGCACCCTTCCGCCTCTTCTTCGGCGGCGACATCCTGCTGCTCGCCGGCGTCGCGGCCCTCAGCCTCACCCAGGGCTACCGCATGAAGCGGTTCACCTCCTGGCTCGATCCCACGGCAGACCCTCTCAACAGCGGCTGGCAGCTCCTGCGCGGCCAGAACGCGATGAGCGGCGGCGGCTGGTTCGGCGTCGGCCTCGGTGCCTCCCGCGAGAAGTGGGACTGGCTGCCGGAGGCTCACACCGACTTCATCTACGCCGTGGTCGGCGAGGAGCTGGGCATCCTCGGCTCGCTCCTCGTCCTGGGCCTGTTCACCGCGATCGGCATCGCCGGCCTGCGCCTCGCCCGCACCACCGTCGACCCGTTCGTGCGCACGGCATCCGCGGCTGCCGTCGCGTGGATCCTGACCCAGGCGCTGCTCAACATCGGCGCCGTGCTCGGACTCATCCCGATCACGGGCGTGCCGCTCCCGCTCGTGTCGTACGGCGGCTCCTCGCTCATCCCCACCCTGGTCGTGCTCGGCATGCTCATGGCGTTCGCACGCGCGGAGGCCGGTCGCCCGGCTCCGCACCCGCTCAAGGGGACGTGACCGTGCACGTCGTCCTCGCCGGAGGCGGCACCGCAGGACACGTGGAGCCCGCGCTCAACACCGCCGACTGCCTGCGCCGTCACGACCCCGAGATCGGCATCACGCTGCTCGGCACCGAGCGCGGCCTCGAGACCAGGCTCGTTCCCGAGCGCGGCTACGACCTGCGGCTCATCACCCCGACGCCGATGCCTCGCAGGCCTTCGGGCGAGCTCGTGAGGCTCCCGGCCGCCGTGAAGCGATCCGTCCGCGAGGTGCGCGCGATCCTCGACGACACCGGAGCCGACGTCCTCGTCGGGTTCGGCGGCTACGTCGCGCTGCCGGCGTACCTCGCCGCCCGAGGGCACGTGCCGATCGTGATCCACGAGGCCAACTCTCGGCCGGGCCTCGCCAACAGGGTGGGCGCGCGCTTCACGCCGTACGTCGGATGCGCTGTGCCCGATGCGATCGCCGGCTCGCGGCACATCGGCATGCCCCTGCGTCCGACGATCGCGGGGCTCGACCGTCAGGCCTTGCGCGCGGAGGCACGCGCGTCGTTCGGTCTCGATCCCGATCGTCCGACGCTGCTGGTCTTCGGCGGGTCGCAGGGCGCCCGCAGCCTCAACGAGGCAACGGTCGGCGCGGCCGCACGACTCACGGCCGACGGCGTGCAGGTGCTGCACGCTGCGGGGCTCAAGAACGACGACCAGCGACCGACCACGGCCACCGGCCCGGCGCCGTACATCGCGCTGTCGTACGTCGACCGCATGGACCTCGCCTACGCCGCCGCCGACGTCGCGGTGTGCCGCGCCGGTGCGATGACCTGTGCGGAGCTCGCTGCCGTCGGCCTGCCGGCGATCTACGTGCCGTTGCCCATCGGAAACGGTGAGCAGCGGCTCAACGCCCTCCCGGTCGTCAACGCCGGCGGAGGGCTCCTGATCGACGACTCCGACCTCGACGCCGACAGTCTCGTCGCGCTCGTCGGGCCGCTGCTGCTCGACGACGACCAGCGCCACGCCATGGAGCAGGCGTCCGCCTCCCACGGTCAGCGCGACGCGGACGAGAGACTGAGGGCACTGGTGCTCGCGGCCGTCGCGGGCGCCGCCGCCTCGTCCAGCAGTGGAGGACTCGCGTGACCCCCGGCACCGGCGCAGCAGCCGACCTCGCGGCCCTCGGCCGCGTCCACGTGGTGGGCATCGGCGGTGCAGGCATGTCCGGGATCGCGCGGATCCTCGTCGCACGTGGCGTGACCGTGAGCGGCAGCGACGCCAAGGACTCCCGTCGGCTGTCCGCACTGCGCGCACTCGGCGTCACGGCGTACGTCGGGCATGCCGCCGAGCAGGTCGACGGTGTCGACACGGTGGTGGTGTCCACGGCGATCAAGGACGGCAACCCCGAGCTCGAGGCGGCACGCAGCCGCGGCCTGCGGGTCATGGGCCGGGCTGAGGCGCTCGCCGCGATCATGTCCGGCCACCGAGGCGTCGCCGTCGCGGGCACCCACGGCAAGACCACCACCACCTCGATGCTCACGGTCGCGCTGCAGCACTGCGGCGCCGACCCGTCCTTCGCGATCGGCAGCGAGCTGAACGAGAGCGGCAGCAACGCCCACCAGGGCACCGGGCACGACTTCGTGGCCGAGGCCGACGAGAGCGACGGCGCCTTCCTCGCCCTCCCCGCGTGGGCAGGCATCGTCACCAACGTCGAGCCCGACCACCTCGACTACTGGGGCACGTTCGAGGCGATCGAGCAGGGCTTCCTCGACTTCTGCACGGGTATCCGCGACCGCGGTGGCTTCGTGACGGTGTGCGTCGACGACGACGGCGGACGACGCCTCGCCGAGCGGGCGCGCGCCGCAGGCGTCGACGTCCGCACCTACGGCGTCGCGGCCGACGCGGACTTCCGTGTCGAGCTCCTCGAGGTCGGAGCCACCGGCTGGGTCTTCGACGTGCTCGAGCGCGGTGTGCGTCACGGCCGCACCGAGCTTGCCGTACCCGGGCGCCACAACGTGCTCAACGCCACCGCCGCGTTCGTCACGGGCCTGGGGCTCGGGCACTCGTCGGCCGCGCTGCGCGAGGGCCTGGCGTCGTTCAGCGGCACGCGACGACGTTTTGACTTCAAGGGCTCTGCCGCCGGAGTCCGTGTGTACGACGACTATGCGCACCACCCCACCGAGATTGACGCGACCCTGCGCGCGATGCGCGAGGTCGTCGGCGAGAGCCAGCTCGTGGTGGCATTCCAGGCCCACCACTACTACCGCACCGCGATGTTCGTGAAGGAGTTCGGCGAGGCGCTCGGTCTCGCCGACCAGGTCGTGGTCCTCGAGGTGTTCGCACCGGGGGAGGATCCGATCCCGGGCGCGTCCGGCGTCTCGATGGCCTCGCACGTGCCGCTGCCCGCGGAGCAGGTCGTGTTCGAGCCGTCGTGGAGCCGCGTCGCGTCCCATCTCGCCAACCGGGCCAAGGCCGGCGACGTCGTGATGACACTCGGCGCTGGCGACATCGCGATGATCGGCACCGAGGTGCTCGAGCTGCTGCGTGCACGCGAAGGCGCGCCGTCATGACGGTCCTCGAGTCGACCGAGCGCTTCACCGCTGCGGCCCGCGCCGGCCGTTGGAAGACATGGGTGGGGCTCGCGGCCGCCGTGGCGCTCGCCGGCACGGCTGTGTGGCTCGTGTGGTTCTCCTCGGTGCTCTCGGTGCAGGAGGTGCGTGTCGTCGGGGCGAAGGGCGTGCCGGTCGACGAGGTGCGCACCGCAGCCTCTGTCCGCCTCGGCACTCCTCTCGCCCGGGTGGACGCCGACGGCGTCGCCGCGCGGGTCGCGGCGATCCCCGAGGTGGGCGCGGTCGAGGTTCGACGCGGCTGGCCCGACGTGCTCGTCGTCGTCGTCACCGAGCGCACGCCCGTCGGCGTCGTCCGTGCCGGTGCCGATTTCGCGTACGTCGACCTCACGGGTGCCCGGTTCGGCTCGACCCCGGTGCGTCCGAGGGCCCTGCCGTACGTCCGGCCGTCGGACGAGACCTCGCTGCTCGCGGGTGTCCAGGTCCTGGGCTCGCTGCCGCCAGACCTGCGCGCGAAGGTCGTCAGCGCCGTGGCGCGCAGCCGTGACGACGTCGTCCTGTCGCTGGTCGGCGGCGCGACGGTGCAGTGGGGGAGCGCCGACGACGCTGCGGCCAAGCTCGCGGTGCTCACCGCGCTGCTCCCGCGCAAGGCCGCCTTCTACGACGTCAGCGCGCCCGACCTGCCGACCACGCGCGGAACCCTCGCCGGCTCCTGAACCGTTCGTCGGCCCGCGCTGAACCGTTGGGCCACAGGGGATCGCAGCGCAGGGGTCGAGGCCGACGGCAGGTGTGACGCACTCCGACCTTGCGCCAAGCGGGTGACTCGTTCTAGGTTCACCCCTAACCACAGGATGACATAACTATTCACCTCTACCTGAGAGTGAGAGTTGGCGCATCCGTACGTCGACGAGTGGAAGGCACGTGCCGTGGCGGCTCCCCAGAACTACCTCGCGGTGATCAAGGTCGTCGGGATCGGCGGCGGTGGCGTGAACGCCGTCAACCGCATGATCGAGGTCGGTCTCAAGGGCGTGGAGTTCATCGCCGTCAACACCGACGCGCAGGCGCTGCTCATGAGCGACGCCGACGTCAAGCTCGACATCGGCCGCGAGCTCACCCGAGGTCTGGGCGCCGGCGCCGACCCCGAGGTCGGTCGCCAGGCAGCCATGGACCACGCCGAGGACATCGAAGAGGTGCTCAAGGGCGCGGACATGGTGTTCGTGACCGCAGGCGAGGGAGGCGGCACCGGCACCGGTGGTGCACCGGTGGTGGCCAGCATCGCCCGCAAGCTCGGCGCACTCACGATCGGAGTGGTCACCCGCCCGTTCGGCTTCGAGGGCAAGCGTCGCGGCGTCCAGGCCGACACCGGCGTCGACTCCCTGCGTGCCGAGGTCGACACCCTCATCGTCATCCCCAACGACCGGCTGCTCGCGCTCTCGGACCGCAGCATCTCGATGCTCGACGCGTTCCGTCAGGCCGACCAGGTCCTGCTGCAGGGCGTCAGCGGCATCACCGACCTCATCACCACGCCGGGCCTGATCAACCTCGACTTCGCCGACGTCAAGAGCATCATGGCCGGAGCCGGTTCCGCCCTCATGGGCATCGGTTCCTCGCGCGGGGACGACCGCGCCGTGGCCGCGGCCGAAGCCGCGATCTCGAGCCCGCTCCTCGAGGCGAGCATCGACGGCGCCCACGGGGTCCTGCTCTCGATCTCCGGCGGCTCGGACCTCGGCCTGTTCGAGATCAACGAGGCTGCGCGCCTCGTGGCGGATGCGGCCCACCCCGAGGCCAACATCATCTTCGGCGCGGTCATCGACGACACTCTCGGTGACGAGGTTCGCGTCACGGTTATCGCGGCTGGGTTCGACGGCGGACTTCCCCCCGCACGTCGCACGGGCACCAAGGCCGTGACCAAGGGCGACTTCGACGAGACGCCGCTCGCGGTCGACACGGCGCGTGCCACGGCCGAGCCCGGCCAGCCGCCCGTCCTCCCCGTCGCCCAGGAGGAGGAGCCGAAGCGCGAGCCGCGCCGCATCGTCTTCGACGACGCCGCCGACGACGACGACCTCGACGTCCCCGACTTCCTGAAGTAGTCCGTACCCCGGGTGGCACGCACCCCCGCCCCGATGGTGGGGTGGGGGCGTGACGCTTGCGCAGGGACACCTCGGCCCACGGATCCGCTGGGCCTTCGCCGACCGCTCGCCTGTCGACGGCGTGCAGCCCAGCGTCGCGCCGTACGACTCGTTCAACGTCGCCGACCACGTCGGTGACGATCCGGACGTCGTCCGCGCGCACCGCGAGGCGCTCGCCGCGGCCGTCGGAGTGACCGGGCACCGCCTGGTGTCGATGGCCCCCGTGCACGGCAACGACGTCGGCGAGGTCGGCGCACCCCGGACCGAGCCGGTGCCTGAGGTCGACGCGCTCGTGACGCGCGTGCCCGGGATCGCGCTGCTCACCGTCGCCGCCGACTGCGTGCCCGTGCTCCTCGGCGACAGCGACGCAGGCGTCGTCGCCGTCGTGCACGCGGGCTGGCGCGGCGTCCGGGCCGACGTCGTCGGCTCCACCCTCACCTCGATGCTCGACCTCGGCGCCGACGCCTCGCGCATCCGTGCCGTCGTCGGTCCGGCCGTCTGCGGCCAGTGCTACGACGTCCCACGGGAGCGCTACGACGAGGTGGTCGCGGTGGCGCCCGCAGCGGCGTCGGTGGCACGCGGGGGAGCGCCGGGCCTCGATCTCCGCGCAGCCGTCGTCGACCGGCTGCGCAAGGCCGGCGCACAGGTCACGCTCCACGGCGGGTGCACCCAGGAGTCTCGAGACCTCTACTCGTTCCGGCGCGACCGGCTCACGGGCCGGCACGGGGGCGTGGTCGCCCTCGATCCGGGGCAGCCGTGACGCGTACACCCGAGCAGCGCACGCTCGATCTCGCCGCCAACCTCGCCGAGGTGCGCGAGCGCATCGCCCTCGCGGCAGCGGCAGCCGGTAGGGCGGTCGAGGAGGTCACCCTCGTCGCGGTGACCAAGACCTGGCCGGCGAGCGACGTCCGGCTGCTGGCCGGCCTCGGCGTCACCGACGTCGCCGAGAACCGCGACCAGGAGGCGGGCCCGAAGTACGACCAGTGCTCCGACCTCGCTCTCCGCTGGCACTTCGTCGGCCAGCTCCAGCGCAACAAGGCGCGATCGGTGGCCGCCTACGCCACCGTCGTGGAGTCGGTCGACCGTTCCGAGCTGGTCGTGGCCCTCGACCGGGCCGCATCGGGCCACGGCCGGGTGCTGGACGTGCTGCTGCAGGTCGGGCTCGCCGACGTGCCCGACGGCTCCCCTCCGGCCCACCGCGGCGGAGCCCACCCCCTCGATGTGCCAGCCCTCGCCGACCTGGTCGCCGGGTGCGGGTCGCTCCGCCTGGCCGGCGTCATGGCGGTCGCGCCGCTGGGCGCGGACGGCGCTGCGGTCGACCCGCGATCGGCGTTCGCGCGCCTGGCCGAGGTGGCGGCCACGCTCAGGGCCGCCCATCCGGGCGCCGACGTCGTGTCCGCCGGGATGTCCGGCGACCTCGAGGAGGCCATCGCGGCCGGCGCGACACACGTGCGAGTCGGAACGGCGGTGCTCGGGGGACGTTCCGGACTCAGGTAGCGTTGTCGCAGAGGTGCGCGGCGCGAGATGCCGACGCCACGACCACGAGCACCCCGACCGGACGACGAGGAGCAGGCATGGGCGCGATGCGCAAGATGGCGGTCTACCTCGGCCTGGTCGAGGACGAGGGCCTCGAGTACGTCGAGGACGACTACGCCGACGCCCGCCCGGTGCGCGAGACCGCGCCGGCCCACCAGTACTCCTCCGTGCGCGAGGTGCGCCCCGAGCCGCGGGTCCCCGCCCGCCCGCCGGAGCCGGCAGCGCGCACCTCGGCCCGCCCTGCGGAGACCGCCGTGGCACCCCGAGCGAGCGAGACCGTCGATGCGTTCGGCGTGAGCGACCTGTACCGCATCACCACGCTGCACCCGCGCACCTACAACGACGCCCGCCGCATCGGCGAGGAGTTCCGTGAGGGCGTCCCGGTCATCATGAACCTCACCGAGATGGACGACACCGACGCCAAGCGCATCGTCGACTTCTCGGCCGGTCTCGTCTTCGGCTGCCGCGGCACCATCGAGCGCGTCACCAACAAGGTGTTCCTGCTCTCGCCGGCGAACGTCGACGTCGCGGCCGAGGCCAAGCGCCTCGCCCAGGACGGCTTCTTCAACCAGAGCTGAGCCCGCTCAGCCCGCGATCGACAGGACCAGCGTGACTATCGGCACCACCATCGTCGGGAGCTCGCTCTACCTCGTCCTGCAGGTGTACCTGATCATCCTCATCGCGCGGATCGTCATCGACTACGTGTTCCTGTTCGCCCGCGACTGGCGGCCGACCGGTGCCGTGCTCGTCCTGGTCGAGCTGATCTTCACGCTCACCGATCCGCCGATCAAGCTGCTCCAACGCGTCGTCCCGCCGATCCGCGTCGGCCAGTTCGACTTCCAGCTGACGGTTGTATTTCTCATCCTGTTCATCGCCATCCGTATTCTCTCCTCGCTGGTGCTGCTCTTCTAGGGCAGGCAACCAGGGGGTCTCGGCGCGCCGCCGGGTGTAACGCACCCTGTGGCGGTCCTAGACTCGGCCACGACGCACCACCCGATGCCCGACCCGTACCTGACACCGAGGTGACCCCCATGGCACTGACTCCAGAGGACGTGCGCAACAAGCAGTTCTCGACGGCCAAGCGCAAGGGCTACGAGATGGACGAGGTGGACTCGTTCCTCGACCAGGTCGAGCTCGAGATCGGTTCGCTCGCCCGCGAGAACGCCGAGCTCAAGGGCCGCGCCACTGCCGCCGAGCAGGCCGCGGCCGCCGCCCCGGCGGCGCCGGCCCCCGCGCCTGCGGCTGCGCCTGCGCCCGACCACAACGCCGAGGCCGTCGCGATGCTCGCCCTCGCGCAGAAGACCGCCAGCGAGCACACCTCCCGTGCCAAGGCCGAGGCCGACGCGCTGCTGGCCGACGCCCGGGCCAAGGCCGCCGCCCTCGAGCAGTCGGCCGCGACCGAGCGCCAGAACCTCGAGCGTCGCGTCGAGGAGCTGCGCGCGTTCGAGCGCGAGTACCGCACCCGCCTGCGTCAGCACCACGAGACCGCGCTCAAGGACCTCGAGCACCGCGGTGCCGAGGCACCTCCGGCTGCACCCGCAGCTCCGTCGGTCGGGGGCCTCCCCACCGCTCCGCCGCAGCAGGCTGCTCCGCAGGCACCGCCCGCGCCGCCTGCGGCTCCTGCGCCCACGCTGGCACCGCCGACGTCCGCGCCGGCGTCGCCGTTCGCCGTCCCCGGCGAGAGCACCCCGCCGCCGCAGGGCTGATCGCACGTACGTCAAGGCCCCGACCGCACACCGCGGTCGGGGCCTCGTCGTACTCAGGGGGATCTCTGATCAGACGGTGCGGACCCAGAAGCGCAGGCCGAGCTCGAGGTCCTCGCCGGGGGTGAGCCCGTCGAGGTCCGCCGGCTCGCCCTCGGTGAACGAGGTGGCCAGCACCTCGTCGGCCACCGTGCCGCCGTGCTCGCGCAGAGCCTGGGCGAGCTCGTCCTCTCCCGCCACCCACCACAGGGCGATGCGGTCGCTGACGGAGAATCCGGCGGACTTGCGGGCGTCCTGCACGAGGCGCACCGACTCTCGGGCCAGCCCGGCTCGACGGAGCTCGGTGGTGAGCTCGAGATCGAGTGCGACGGTCTCGCCGGCATCGGAGGCGACGGCCCAGCCCTGCACCGGTGTCTCGGTCACCACGACGTCGTCCTCGGTCAGCGACACGTCCTCGCCGCCGACCACGACGACCGCGGTCCCTGAGGTGCGCAGGGACGCCACCAAGGCCGCCGCATCGGCGGTCGCGATCGCCTCGGCCACCGGGGGCGTGCCCTTGCCGAACCGCTTGCCGAGCGCCCGGAAGTTGGCCTTCACGCTGACGTCGATCAGGTGCCCGGCCATCTCCCCGAGCGGCAGGAGGTCGCCGCAGTTGAGCTCCTCGGACACCTCGGCGCGGAGGTCCGGCGCGAGTCGCTCCCAGGACGGCGAGCCGACCAGGGCGCGTCCGAGCGGCTGCCGGGTACGCACGCCCGACGTCGCCCGAGCGGCACGACCGAGCTCGACCAGCCGACGCACGGTGGCCATCTGCGCAGCCAGGTCGTGGTCGACGAGCGAGCCGTCGACCGTCGGCCAGGACGCGAGGTGCACCGACTTGGGCAGGTCGTCGCTCGTCGAGGTGAACAGGTCCTGCCAGACCCGCTCGGTGATGAACGGCGTGAACGGCGCCATCAGCAGCGTGACGAAGTAGAGGCACTCGTGCAGCGTCGCGAGCGCAGACGGGTCGCCTGCCCAGAACCGGCGCCGGGACCTGCGCACGTACCAGTTCGACAGGTCGTCGACGTACGCCGACAGCAGCCGGCCGGCCTTCTGCGTGTCGTACGCCTCCAGGGCGGAGTCGACGTCGCGGGCGAGCCGGTGTGCCTCGGACAGCGCCCACCGGTCGAGCGCGGGACGCTCGGCCACCGGGGGAGCGACGGTCGTGGTCGGCTCGAACCCGGACTCTCGCGCGTACAGGGCCTGGAACGACACGGTGTTCCAGTAGGTGAGCAGGGTCTTGCGCACGACCTCCTGGATCGTGCCGTGGCCGACTCGCCTTGCCTGCCATGGGGATCCGCCCGCGAGCATGAACCAGCGCACCGCATCAGCACCGTGCTCGTCCATCAGGGGGATGGGCTCGAGGACGTTGCCGAGGTGCTTGCTCATCTTGCGGCCCTCCTCGTCGAGGATGTGGCCGAGGCACAGCACGGTCTTGTACGACGACCGGTCGAAGACCAGGGTGCCCACCGCCATGAGCGTGTAGAACCAGCCGCGCGTCTGGTCGATCGCCTCGCAGATGAAGTCGGCCGGGTAGCGGTCGGCGAACTCCAGCTGGCCGGTGTGGGGGTAGCCGAACTGCGCGAACGGCATCGCGCCGCTGTCGTACCAGGCGTCGATCACCTCGGGCACGCGCGTCATGACCTCTCCGCACTGCTCGCACGGGAAGGTGATGTCGTCCACGAACGGCCGGTGCGGGTCGAGGGCCGAGAGCTCCTGCCCTGCACGGGATCCGAGGTCGGCGAGCGACTCGACGCACGTGAGGTGCCCCGTCTCGCACCGCCAGATCGGCAGCGGCGTGCCCCAGTAGCGGCTGCGCGAGAGCGCCCAGTCGATGTTGTTGTTGAGCCAGTCGCCGTAGCGACCCCACTGGATGGTCTTCGGGTGCCAGTCCGTGCTCTCGTTCTCGCGGAGCATCGCGTCCTTCACCGCAGTGGTGCGGATGTACCAGGACGGCTGCGCGTAGTAGACGAGCGGCGTGTGGCACCGCCAGCAGTGGGGGTACGAGTGCTCGTACGGCACGTGCTTGAACAGCAGCCCGCGCGCCTTCAGGTCGTCGACCAGGGGCGCGTCTGCCTTCTTGAAGAACAAGCCGCCGACCAGCGCGATGCCGTCCTCGAACGTGCCGTCCGGCTGTACGGGGTTCACAACCGGGAGGCCGTGGGCGCGGCCGACGAGCAGGTCGTCGGCGCCGAACGCTGGCGCGATGTGCACGAGGCCGGAGCCGTCCTCGGTGGTCACGTAGTCGGCGGTGACTACGTAGTGCGCGTCCGGGATGTCCACGAGGTCAAAGGGTCGCGCGTACGTCGTGCCCACCAGCTCGGCTCCGGTCCAGCGCGCGAGCACCTCGGCGCCGTCGCCGAGCTGGCCGAGCAGTGGCTCGGCCACGACGAGCGTCTCGCCGTCGGCGGTGCGGGCGGCGACGTACTCGACCGTCGGGTGCACGGCGACGGCGGTGTTCGACACGAGGGTCCACGGCGTCGTCGTCCAGATCAGCAGAGCAGCGCCGGGCGCGGCGTCGAGCACCGGCCCACCCGTGATCGGGAAGCGCACGTAGACCGACGGGTCGACGACGGTCTCGTACCCCTGGGCCAGCTCGTGGTCGGACAGCCCTGTGCCGCAGCGCGGGCAGTACGGCGAGACGCGATGGTCCTGCACGAGCAGGCCCTTGTCGAAGATCTGCTTGAGCGACCACCAGACCGACTCGACGTACTGCGGGTCCATGGTCCAGTAGGCGTCGCCCATGTCGACCCAGTAGCCCATGCGCTCGGTGAGGTCGGCGAAGGCGCCGACGTGGCGCAGCACCGATTCGCGGCACTTCGCGTTGAACTCCGCGATGCCGTACGCCTCGATGTCCTTCTTGCCCGAGAAGCCGAGCTCCTTCTCCACCGCCAGCTCGACGGGCAGGCCGTGGCAGTCCCAGCCGGCCTTGCGGGGGACGTGGTAGCCCTTCATGGTGCGGTAGCGCGGGAAGACGTCCTTGAAGACTCGCGCCTCGACGTGGTGGGTGCCCGGCATGCCGTTGGCGGTGGGCGGGCCCTCGTTGAACACCCAGAGCGGGCGACCCTCGCTCTGCGCGAGGGACCGGTCGAAGACGTCGTGGTCGCGCCAGAAGGCGAGCACGTCGTGGTCGACCGCGGGCAGGTCGACCTGCGGCGGCACGGGGCGGTACATGGCGTCCTCCGTCGTACGTCTGCCCGGATGGGCGGCTCTCGACGAAGGGACGAGGCTCCCGGCTCGATGCGCCGGCGGCCCCGCGGTACCACCCTCCTTGGCCCGAACCGTCCTCGTGGGAAGGGTCGGACCCGCTCGCGTCGCTCCAGGCGGCCGGTTCTACCCCGCGGCGGACCGCGGATCCTCCGGCGGCTCGGGGGTGATCTTCACCTCGCGCACACCCCCGGGCTCGCACCGTCCCCGGGTCGCTCGTGGCTGCGTGCGGGACTACTCGTCCCCGTCGTCGCCGTGCCTGGACCTCGAGGTGAAGGGTAACGGTCCCGTGGGGTGCCAGGCTTGCGGGTATGGATCCCGAGCGCGTCACCCTCGCGGTGCGGGTGCGTCCCGGTGCCTCCCGCACGCGCGTCGGTGGCCGGTACGGCGACGGCCCGGATTCGCCGCTCCTGGTTGCCGTCAGCGCCCGCGCGGTGGACGGTGCTGCCACCGAGGCGGTGCTGCGGGCGGTCGCCGACGCCCTCGGCGTACGGCGCCACCAGGTGTCTCTGGTGCGCGGAGCGACAAGTCGGGACAAACTGCTCGAAATACGACAGCCGCCCGCGGATCTGGCCGCGAAGATCCAGGCGCTGGGTGCGCGCACAAGCCCCTGACCTGCGACGTCGCACATCGTCCGGCCCCGAACGGCGCGCCGTCTTGATCATGAACGGCGCCCCACCTACCCTCACGTGACTTGCCCGGACCGGCCGGGTGAGTGCATCGGCGACGCAGGCACAGGCACGACGCGCCGCGCGGTGACCCGGTGGGCGGGGGCCCACTCCGGATTGAAGGAGGCGGCCATGGCCGCGCCCGCGAAGAAGACCGCCCCGGCTACGGCCCGGTCGAAGGCTGCGCCCGCCAAGGCGGCAGCGCCCGCGAAGAAGGCTGCGCCGACGAAGGCCGCTCCTGCCACGAAGGCGGCTCCGGCCAAGAAGGCGTCTCCCGCCAAGGCTGCTCCTGCGAAGAAGGCCGCACCGGCCAAGGCTGCTCCTGCGAAGAAGGCCGCACCGGCCAAGGCTGCTCCCGCGAAGAAGGCCGCACCGGCCAAGGCTGCTCCCGCGAAGAAGGCCGCCCCCGCCAAGGCTGCTCCCGCGAAGAAGGCCGCACCCGCCAAGGCTGCTCCCGCGAAGAAGGCCGCACCGGTCAAGGCTGCTCCTGCGAAGAAGGCCGCTCCCGCCAAGGCTGCGCCGGCCAAGGCTGCGCCAGTCAAGGCTGCGCCGGTCAAGGCTGCTCCCGCCGAGCCTGTGGCGGCTGCTCCAGCTCCGGTGGCCAAGCCCGCGAGGTCATCCAAGTCAGCCAAGCCCGAACCCGCGCCGCGCGCCCCCTCGCCCAAGCCGGCACCGCGCGTGCCGCAGCGTCCCACCAAGCCGGCTGCTCCCAAGCTGGCCGTGCGCGAGGACGAGTCGCCGTGGACGAAGTCCGAGCTGGCCGAGGTGCGGGCCGAGCTCGAGGCGGAGATCGCGCGCCTGAACCACCAGATCAGCGACGCCGAGGAAGGCATCGCCGACCTTCTGCGCGACTCCGGCGACGGCGCGGGCGACGACCAGGCCGATGCCGGCACCAAGACCTTCGAGCGCGAGCACGAGATGTCGCTGGCGAACAACGCCCGCGAGCTGCTGCAGCAGAACCAGCGGGCGCGCGCCCGGCTCGAGGACGGCACGTACGGCGTGTGCGAGCGGTGCGGCAAGCCCATCGGCAAGCTGCGGCTGCAGGCGTTCCCGCGCGCGACCCTCTGCGTGTCCTGCAAGCAGCTCGAGGAGCGCAGGTTCTAGCTCTCGGCCCGGCGCCCAGCGCCGGTTCGTGCCTGATGGGCGGCTCCGCATAGGCTCGCGTCTCGTGAGCGAGGAGCAGAACGGCGCACCGGCGGAGGTCGAGGGCGTGCTCGACGACGCTGCCGACGCGGCTGGCTCCTCGAGGTCCCCTTCTCCGCGGCTGGGCCACCTGGCCGGCCTGACGTTCGGGATCGCGCTGTTCGTGGTCGCGATCGACCAGGTCACCAAGCTCCTGGCGATCCGCCACCTCGAGGGTCAGGACCCGGTCGAGCTGCTCGGCGGACTCGTCACCCTCACCTTCCTGCGCAATCCGGGTGCGGCCTTCAGCTTCGGCACCGGCTACACGTTCGTGTTCACCGCGATCGCCACGGCCGTCGCGGTCTTCATCATCCGAAGGTCGCGGCGCATCGGCAGCATCGGCTGGGCGATCGCGCTCGGAGGCCTGCTCGGCGGCGCCGTGGGAAATCTGATCGACCGCATCTTCCGTGAGCCGGCGCTGTTCCAGGGGCACGTCATCGACTGGATCACGTTCCCGAACTTCGCGGTGTTCAACCTCGCCGACTCCGCGATCGTCTGCTCGAGCATCCTCATGGTGCTCCTCGCGGTGCGCGGCATCGAGCTCGACGGATCGCGGGCCTGAACCCATGACCGACGTCCGATCACTGCCCGTCCCCGACGGCCTCGAGGGCGAGCGCGTCGATGCCGCCATCGCGCGGCTGTTCGGCTTCTCCCGCACCAAGGCCGCCGACCTCGCAGCCGCCGGCCAGGTCTCCCTCGACGGCGACGTCGTCGCCAAGTCGGCGCGGGTGTCGGCCGGTCAGTGGCTCGAGGTGGTCATGCCCGGCGAACCGGTGGCTGTGCAGATCGTCCCGGAGGTCGTGGCCGGGCTGCGCGTCGTCCTGGACGACGACGACGTCATCGTCGTCGACAAGCCGGTGGGCGTCGCGGCGCACCCGTCGCCGGGCTGGAATGGCCCCACGGTCGTCGGTGGTCTCGCTGGCGCGGGCTACCGGGTCTCGACCTCCGGCGCGGCCGAGCGCCAGGTCGTGGTGCACCGTCTCGACGTCGGGACCACCGGCCTGATGGTCGTGGCCAAGAGCGAGCGGGCGTACACCTCGCTCAAGCGTCAGTTCAAGGAGCGCACGGTCGACAAGGTCTACCACGCGCTGGTGCAGGGGGTCATGGATCCCCTGCGGGGCACGATCGACGCGCCGATCGACCGGCACCCGCAGCACGAGTGGCGGTGGGCGGTGGTCGCCGACGGCAAGCCGAGCATCACGCACTACGACACGCTCGAGGCCTTCCGGCACGCCTCGCTGCTCGAGATCCACCTCGAGACCGGCCGCACCCACCAGATCCGCGTGCACACCTCGGCCATGCGCCACCCCTGCGTCGGCGACCTGACGTACGGCGCTGATCCCGTGCTGTCCAAGCGCCTCGGCCTGGGCAGGCAGTGGCTGCACGCCAAGCGACTCGGCTTCGAGCACCCGGGGTCGGGTCAGTGGGTCGAGCTCGAGTCGCCGTACCCCGCCGACCTGCAGACCGCGCTCGACATCGTCAGCCAGGGCTGAGCCCGCCACCTGAGTCCCGCTGGCTCGGACGGTGTTCCGGGCCGGACCAGATTTCGCGGCTGAGCCCGAGTGGCTCGCGGCAGGTCAGATGCGGGTGAGGGCGAGCACCGGGATCGTGCGGATGCCCTCGGTCTTCACCTCGTACTCCGCGAAGCCGGGGTAGCGCCCGGCCTGGATCGCGTAGACGCGGTCGCGCTCGTCGCCCTCGATCTCGGTCACGGAGGCGTCGTACGTCTCGGTGCCCACCTCGATGGTGACCTGGCCCGCCGCCGTGAGGTTCCAGTACCAGTCCGGGTGCGTGTGCATGCCGGCCTTGGAGGCGAACACGTAGATCGTCGCCGGGTCGGTGTCGCTGGCGAGGTACATGACCGGGTGGACGGTCTGCTTCCCGCTCTTGCGACCGACGCCGTGCATGAGGACGACGGGCGCACCCTCGAACTGGCCGCCGACCTTGCCGCCGTTGTCGCGGAACTCCGTGATGATCCGTTGGTTCCAGTCCTGGAAGTCGCTCATGCTGTGCCCCTGATGCCGTCGCCGAAGTAAGTTGAACCGGCAACCACGCGGGGGTGCGGGCTATTCCCGTCGCCGCTCTCAGGGGGTGTCGAGCCACTCGCGCGCCGCGGCGACGAGCGCGTCGCGCCCGATCGCGAGGGTGGGCACGGGCGCCGGGGCGTACAGCGGCGAGTGGTTCGAGGGCACCTCGCGCAGCTGCGCCATGAACGCCTCCGACAGCGGAGGAGCCGTGAAGTGGGAGGGGTCCGCCCCGCCGAGCAGCCAATAGACGCAGGGCGCCCCGGCCGCCGTCGCGAACATGCCGACGTCCTCGCTGCCCGTGACGACGCCCGGGTCGACGACCATCGCGACCGTCGCCAGGGCGGCGGAGGTGCGGGCAACGGCGTCGGGATCGTTGACGACCGCCGGCGCGGACATCACCGTGACGATCTCGGGTTGGGTCGGTGCGCCGGCGGTGGCGGCCTCTCCCCGCACGATCCGCTCGACGGCGCCGAGCATCGTGGCCCGGACGTCGTCGGTGAAGGTGCGGATGTTGATGCCGATCTCCGCCTGGTCGGGGATGACGTTGCTCGCGACGCCGGCGTGGACGGTGCCGATGGTGAGCACCGCGGTGTCCGTGGCGGCTACCTCGCGCGACACGACGGTCTGGAGCCTCATGATCGTCGCGGCGGCCATGACGACCGGGTCGACCGAGGCCTCGGGACGCGATCCGTGGGCACCGCGACCGTGCAGGACGACGCGCAGCGCGTCGGTGGCGGCGAAGGTCGGGCCGGACCGCAGCCCGATGGCGCCGGCGGGAAGGGGTGCCACATGCTGGCCGAGGACCACGACCGGTGTGCCGAAGCGCTCGAAGATGCCGTCCTCGATCATCGCCTTCGCGCCGCCGACGGTCTCCTCGGCGGGCTGGAACACCGCGAGCACCGTGCCCGACCAGGTCGACCGCTCGGCGGCGAGCAGGTCGCACGCAGCGAGCAGGCAGGTCACGTGGACGTCGTGCCCGCACGCGTGCATGACCGGCACCTCGGTGCCGTCCTCGGCGGTCGCACGGACGGTGCTGGCGTACGGCAGCCCGGTCTTCTCCTCGACGGGGAGCGCGTCCATGTCGGCACGCAGCATCACGACGGGGCCCTCGCCGTTCGCGAGGACGCCGACGACCCCCGTGCGGCCCACACCGGTCGTCACCTCGAAGCCGAGGGCAGTCAGCCGCTCGGCCACGATGCCCGAGGTGCGCGTCTCCTGGAAGCTGAGCTCCGGGTGGGTGTGCAGGTCCTGGTAGAGCGTGACGAACTCGTCGATCGCCGTTGCGGTCATGGTGGTCCCTCCGGCGACCATCCTGGACCCTGACCGCTGACCGTGGCCGGGGAATGCGCGCCTCACCTGATCGGGTTGGATGGCGGTATGAGCCTCGAGACCTCCGCCCAGCCAGCCCACGCCTCCGGCACGTTCTCGATCGGCGGCGACCTCCCGGTCCATCGCCTCGGGTACGGCGCCATGCAGATCCTGGGCGAGGGTCGCTGGGGTGAGCCCGCCGACCATGACGGCGCCATCGCCGTGCTGCGACGTGCGGTCGAGCTCGGCGTCGACTTCATCGACACCGCCGACTCCTACGGCCCGTTCGTGTCCGAGGACCTCATCCGCGAGGCCCTGCACCCGTACCGCCACGTCCGCATCGCGACCAAGGCCGGCTACACCCGACAGGGTCCGAACCAGTGGACCGTGGTGGGCCACCCGGCATACCTCCGCCAGTGCGCGGAGATGTCGCTGCGTCGCCTCGGCGTCGAGACCATCGACCTCTACCAGCTCCACCGCATCGACCCCGACTTCCCCCTCGAGGACCAGCTCGGCGTCTTCGCAGACCTCGTCCGCCAGGGCAAGGTGGGCCACGTGGGACTGTCCGAGGTCACGGTGGACGAGCTCCGCGCTGCGCAGGAGATCGTGCCTATCGCGACCGTGCAGAACCTCTACAACGTCGCGAACCGCCAGAGCGAGGCGCTGCTCGAGCACTGCGAGTCGAAGGGCATCGGCTTCATCCCGTGGTTCCCGGTGGCGAGCGGTCAGATCGCCGCACCGGACGGCCCCCTCGGTGCCATCGCCGAGCGCACCGGTGCCAGCGCGGCGCAGCTGTCGCTCGCGTGGCTCCTGCGCCGGAGCCCGGTCATGCTCCCGATCCCGGGCACCAAGTCCCTCGCCCACGTCGAGGACAACACGCGGGCCGCGGAGGTCGTCATGGACGACGCCACGTACGCCGAGATCGACGCCCTCGCGTCCGCCTGAGGCCACCAAGATCACCGACACGCCGGGCCACCTGGGATCCCCCCGGGGCGGCCCGGCGCCGTCGGTGCCGCGGGTTAGGGTGAGAGCCCTCCGGGACGCCGCCTTCCCCCTGCCCTTCGCAGCGCGGCCCCACCCGGAGGACGGCCCCGCACCCTGCCTCGCGCTGGGTGCGCAGGTGTCGTCGTCATCGGTGAGAAGGGGAGGGTGCGCCCGTGTCGAGCGACTCGTTCGTGCACCTGCACGTGCACACCGAGTACT
>JBBQAY010000013.1:0-52561 GCA_038316965.1 Candidatus Nanopelagicales bacterium | reverse complement strand
TGCACGAGGTCGGGCTGCTGGCCGCCGAGCTCGCCGGCACCCCTCGACTCTTCGAGGCGACGGCGCCGCGCGACCTCATGGCCAAGGCGGTGAAGGCCGCGTCGAAGGTCTACCGCTTCCCGCCGGAGTTCGACCCGACGTCGTTCGACCGCGCCTTCACCGCCTCGGCCGACATCACCCATCGCGTCGACGTCACGCGGTTCCTCGACTCCAAGCGTGCGTCGATGGCCGCCCATGCCTCGCAGGCCAGCGCCGACGACGGCCCGCGCACGCTGTCGGTGTTCCTCAAGCTGCCACGCCCGATCTACGCGCGCGTGTTCGGCACCGAGTACTACGTGCTGCACTCCGAGCGCTGACCCGGCGTACGCCGCCCGCGCCAGGACTCAGGCGGCCGCGCTCGTCGAGCGGTCGATGACCCTAGGTGGTGACGGAGTGCACTGCGGCCAGCGCGTCGGCCAGCAGGGTCGGGTCGTCGTACGGGAGCCACCGCACTCGGGGGTCGCGGCGGAACCAGGTGTCCTGGCGGCGGACGAAGCGCCGCGTCGCGCGCTGGGTCTCCTCCCGCGCATGCTCCTCGCTCCACTCACCGTCGAGGAAGCGGATCACCTGCGCGTAGCCGAGCGCGCGCGACGCCGTGCGGCCCTCGCGCAGGCCGAGGTCGAGCAGGCGGCGTACCTCATCGACGAGGCCTGCAGCCCACATCCGGTCGACGCGCTCGTTGATCCGCTCGTCGAGCACCGGGCGAGGCACATCGAGGCCGATCTGCACGTGCGGATAGATGTCGGAAGCCTGGGGAAGCATTGCGGTGAAAGGCTTTCCCGTGATCTCCATGACCTCGAGAGCACGTACGACGCGTCGCGCGTTGGTCGCCGGGATCGCAGCGGCGGCCGCCGGGTCGACTGCCTGGAGTCGTCGGTGCAGCTCGTCCGTGCCGACGTCGGCGAGCTCGGCCTCGAGCCGCGCACGGACGGACGCGTCGGTGCCCGGGAACTGCAGGTCGTCGAGCACAGCGCGCACGTACAGACCCGAGCCGCCGACCACCAGCGGCGCGACGCCGTCGGCCCGCAGCCGATCGACCACCCCGCGCGCAAGGCTCTGGAAGTCGGCGACCGACGCAGGCTGGGTGACGTCCCAGATGTCGAGGAGGTGGTGCGCGATGCCGCCGCGCTCGGAGGCCGCGAGCTTCGCGGTGCCGACGTCCATGCCCCGGTAGAGCTGCATGGAGTCGGCGTTGACGACCTCGCCGCCGAGCGCCTGAGCGAGCGCGATGCCGAGGCCGGACTTGCCCGACGCCGTAGGCCCGACGACCGCCACGACCGTGACGGGATTGCCGGAACCGGGGGCCATGCCCCGCATCCTCCCCTACGGTCGGAGGCGTCGACGCGACCTCCCCTCGCGGGCAACCTAGGAGGAACGACATGGGACTTCTTGACAGCATCAAGGGCCTGTTCGGCGGCGCCAAGGACAAGGCCACCGAGGCCGCCGGCACCGCCGCCGCTGCGGCAGCGCCTCTCGCCGAGCAGGCCAAGGCCGCTGCAGCACCGTTGACGGACAAGGCCACCGAGGTCGCCGGCACCGCGGCGGCCGCGGCCGCACCTCTGGCCGAGCAGGCCAAGGCCGCTGCGGGCACTGCCGCCGAGCAGGCCAAGGCTGCTGCGGGCACTGCTGCCGAGAAGGCGGGCGAGCTCGCCGGCCAGGCCAAGGACGCCGTCAGCGGCCTCGCCGACCAGCACGGCGACAAGGTCACCGGCGCCGTGTCGTCAGCGACCGCCTTCGTCAGCGACAAGACGGGCGGCAAGCTCGACTCGGTGACCGGCGCCGTCGAAGGCGTGGCCGAGAAGGCCGTCGACGCCCTGAAGTCGACGCCGCCGGACCCGACCCCCTGAGCCTGGCGGCGACGCGAGGGAAGACACCGTGACCGACGACCTGGTCGCGTCGCTTCTCGCTGCCGAGCACAGGCTTCAGGCGGCTCAGCTCGCCGGCGACGCCGACGCGCTCGACGACCTGCTCGACGACCGCCTGGTCTACACCGGTGGCCCAGACGGCGCGCGGTACTCCAAGCGCGACGACCTCGATCTCCAGCGAGGGCGGCGTCAGGTGCTGACGACGGTCCAGGAGGACGACCTGACCGTGCTCGTCGACGGGTACACGGGGGTCACGTGGTTCCGCGGCACGTTGGCGGGCACGTTCGAGGGCACGGAGTTCTCAGCCCGGCTCAGCTTCACCCGGACCTGGATCTACTCGCCCTCCTCGGGCTGGCGGATCATCGCCGCCCACGCGAGCCCCACACCCTGACGTCTGCTGCCCAGGTGCGTCGGTCGGCGGCGACATCGGCGACATCGGCGCGAAGGTTGGCCGGTCCCGCCGGTGGGCTGCGCCCAGCACCACCGGCGGACCGTGCTCGTACGACGTGGGACGTGGCCCCCACGGTTCCCGACACGCCGTGACTTCCTGAGACGTTCACCCGGCCAGGCCCGCGGCGGCCGCCACGGCACGGGACTACAGGCGGAGGCTGGGGAGGGTGGGGAGACCCAGAAGCACCGGGGACGTGGCGGCAGGCACCGCATCGGGCGTGAGCTGGCGGTCGTGCCAGGCGTCGCCGCTGCGGGTGCGGCGCAGGGCCGTGGCAGGGAGGTCGCTCACGAGGTGGTGCGGCGCGGCGTAGGTGATCTCGGCCGTCACCATGTCGCCGGGGCGCGGCACCTCGGCACCCGGGGTGAAGTGCACGAGGCGGTTGTCGGGCGCGCGACCCGACAGGCGCAGCGTCTCGCCGTCCTTGCGGCCCTCGCCCTCGGCCACGAGAAGCTCGACCGAGCGGCCCACGAGCTTCTTGTTCTCCTGCCAGGCGATCTCCTCGACCACGGCGGCGAGCGAGGCGTAGCGCTCCTTCACGATCGACGCCGGCACCTGGTCGTCGTACGTCGCCGCCGGAGTGCCCGGGCGCGGCGAGTACTGGAAGGTGAACGCGCTCGCGAACCGTGCCTGCCGCGCGACCTCCAGCGTGGCTTCGTGGTCGTCGTCGGTCTCGCCGGGGAAGCCCACGATGATGTCGGTGGTGATCGCGGCGTCCGGCATCGCCGCACGCACGCGCTCGATGATGCCGAGGTACTTGTCGCTGCGGTACGACCGGCGCATCAGCCGCAGCAGCCGGTCGCTTCCGCTCTGCAGCGGCATGTGCAGCTGCGGCATGACATTCGGGGTCTCGGCCATCGCGGCGATGACGTCGTCGGTGAAGTCCGCCGGGTGCGGCGAGGTGAAGCGCACGCGCTCGAGCCCCTCGATCGATCCGCACGCCCGCAGCAGCTTCGCGAACGCGGCGCGGTCGCCGAACTCGACGCCGTACGCGTTCACGTTCTGGCCGAGGAGCGTCACCTCGCAGACACCTTCGCCGACCAGGGCCTCGATCTCGGCGAGGACGTCGCCAGGGCGACGGTCCTTCTCCTTGCCGCGCAGCGACGGCACGATGCAGAACGTGCAGGTGTTGTTGCAGCCGACGCTGATCGACACCCAGGCCGCGTACGCCGACTCGCGACGCGTCGGCAGCGTCGAGGGGAACACCTCGAGCGACTCGAGGATCTCGACCTGCGCCTCCTCCAGCGACCTCGCCCGTTCGAGCAGGGCCGGCAGCGACCCGATGTTGTGCGTGCCGAAGACGACATCGACCCACGGAGCACGACGTACGACCTCACCCCGGTCCTTCTGCGCCATGCAGCCGCCGACAGCGATCTGCATGCCCGGGTGCGCGTCCTTGATCGGCTTCAGGTGACCGAGGTTGCCGTAGAGGCGGTTGTCGGCGTTCTCGCGCACGGCGCAGGTGTTGAACACGACGACATCGGCCTGCTCGCCCTCGACCGGGCGCACGTAGCCGGCGCCCTCGAGCAGGCCGGAGAGGCGCTCGGAGTCGTGGACGTTCATCTGGCACCCGTAGGTGCGGACCTCGTACGTGCGCATGGTGGTGACAGGGTACGTGCCGGCCAGGGCTTGCTCAGAATCACGTGAGGCGCAGCCGGAGCCCGGCTCAGCCCACGGGCGGCTTGAGCAGCTCAGTGACCGTGCCGAACGTGTAGCCCCGTGCGCGCAGCGCGGAGATGGTCGACGACAGCGAGTCAGCGTCGTACGTCGTGCCGTCGTCCGGGTTCGCGCCCACGTGCATGAGCACGATGAGCCCCGGCTCCAGCTCGCCCAGCACGCGCCTGGTGACGTCGGCAGCGCTGCCACGCGACGTCCCGAGCCATCCGAGGGTGTCGATGCCCCAGCTCACGCAGACATAGCCGTGGTCGTTCACGAGTCGGACGTCGGAGTAGGTGCGCTCGCCGTACGGGAAGCGGAACCACGGGCGTGGGTCGGCTCCGGTCGCCTTGCCGATCGCCGTCGCCGCCTCGCGGATCTCCGCCAGCAGGACGGAGTCGGCCACCTGGCTGCTGTGCAGGTGCGTCATGGTGTGGTTGCCGATCACGTGGCCTGCGGCGGCGATCGCTCGCGCCTCGGCCGGGTAGACCTGCACCCACCGGCCGGTCAGGAAGAACGTTCCTGCGACCTGCTCGGCCTCCAACGTCGCCAGGATCTTCGCGAGACCAGCCGCATTGCCGCCGCCGTCGAAGGTGAGCACGACGACCTTGCGCGTGGTGGGGACGAGGCGCACGTCCTGCCCGACGAGCCACGCGGGCACCCCCGTGGCCGATGGTGTGGGCGGTGATGTGCTCGGCCGTGGAGAGGCGGAGGTCGGTGCCGGTGCGGTCGTGGTCGGCGCGGTCGTCCTGGCCGGTGGGGTCGTGGTCGGTGCGGTCGTCCTCGGTGTTGTCGTCGTGGGCACGGGGGTGGTCGGTGCCGGTGGTGTCTGCGACGTCGATGCAGCCGTGGGTGACGAGACCGACGGCTGGGGCCCTGGCGACGATCCGCACGACACGACGCCGGCCGCAAGGGCGAACGCGAGCGCCGCCCGGGCGATGGTCCGGGTGTTCCGGGGCCGCGACGCGGCACGCACGGTGCACCTCCTGACACCCCCACGATAGGCCGTTGGGACCGGTGAGTCGTGTCGCCGGCCGCGGAGCCTGGGGTCAGTGGCGCGCTCTGGCCGGGTGTTCCTCGGGTCGGTACGGCGGCAGCACGAACAGTGCGCCGAGCAGACCGGCGATGGAGAACGCCACGCACCAGCCCCCGACGACGTCGCTCGGGTAGTGCACGCCGAGCACGATGCGCGCGAGCCCGATCGCGAAGCCCACGAGCCCGAAGACGAGGACGACCCACGCGGCGGCCACCCTGTTGTGCAGCAGGGAGCCGACTGCGACGCCGACGGCCACGTACACGGCGATGCCGGCTGTGGCGTGACCCGAGGGGTACGAGAACGTGTCCTCGGACGCGAGGTACACCTCCCAGATCGGTCGCTCGCGGGCGACCATCGGCTTGATCAGGCTGGCGACCCAGGGCGCAAGGGCGGCAAGGAGTCCCAGCGTCAGCGCCTGCCAGTAGCGGCGTCTGGCGAGCAGGAGCAGCACTCCGGCGACGGCGACCCACACCGAGACGCTGAACGTGCCGATGAGCGAGAGCCACTCTGCGCCCTGCACCGCCCAGTCGTTGCGCAGAGCCCACCGGCGGACGGCTCCCAGCACGCCCGTGTCGAGAGTGACCAGGGGCGCCCAGTCTCGGGCGACGAGGACGGCCAACGCGGCCACGACCGCGGCCGCCCACAGCCCACCCCACGCTCCACCCCGACGGGAGATCAGCGGCAGATCCTGCGTCGACCTCACCGGCCGCACCCCGCTCACGCGTGCCGCTCCTGCCACCTGATCGCTCCGATTCCGGCGCGGGCCCTGCGTCCGACGAGACGCAGTATCGCCCTTGTCATCGCCGCCGCGGCGTCAACGGGCCAGGCCGGTGGCCCGGGACTCACGGACGACGGTGACGCGGATCTGGCCGGGATAGGTGAGCTCGTGCTCGATCTCGGCAGCGATGTCGCGTGCGAGCACCTGCATCGCGATGTCGTCGATCTGCTCGGGCACGACCACCACGCGCACCTCGCGACCCGCCTGCATCGCGAAGACCTTCTCGACGCCGGGGTACGCCGACGCGATCGACTCGAGCCGCTCGAGCCGCTCGACGTAGTGCTCGAGCGACTCGCGGCGCGCACCCGGTCGACCACCGCTCATGCCGTCGGCGGTCTGCGTGAGCACCGCCTCGAGGGTGCGCACCTCGACCTCGTTGTGGTGGGCCTCGATGGCGTGGACGACGTCCTCGTGCTCGCCGTACCGGCGCGCGACCTCCGCGCCGATGATGGCGTGCGAGCCCTCGACCTCGTGCGTGAGCGCCTTGCCGATGTCGTGCAGCAGTGCGCAGCGCTTGGAGTGCTCGACCGGCAGTCGCAGCTCGGCCGCCATGATCCCGGCGAGGTGCGCAGCCTCCACGAGGTGGCCGAGCACGTTCTGCCCGTACGACGTACGGAACTTCAGCCGGCCGAGCAGCGCGATGAGGTCGGGATGCATGTCGCCGATGCCGAGGTCGACGAGGGCGTCCTCCGCGGCGCGCGTGCAACGCGCATCGACCTCGAGCCGAGCGCGCTCGTACTCGTCCTCGATGCGGCTGGGCTGGATGCGGCCGTCGGCCACCAGCGCCTCGAGCGTGACGCGCGCGATCTCACGGCGTACCGGGTCGAAGCTGCTGAGCAGCACGGCTTCCGGCGTGTCGTCGATCAGCAGGTTGACGCCGGTGACGGCTTCGAACGTGCGGATGTTGCGGCCCTCACGGCCGATGATGCGGCCCTTCATGGAGTCGTCCGGCAGGTGCAGCACCGAGACGGTCGACTCGGCGGTCTGCTCGGTCGCGATGCGCTGCGCGGCGAGGGTGACGATGCGCCGCGCGCGATCCTCGCCCTCCTCCTTCGCCTCGCGCTCGATCTCGCGGACGGTGAGGGCGGCCTCCCGCTTGGCAGTGGCCTCGATCGTCGCGACGAGCTCTGCCTTGGCCTCGGCCGCAGTCATCTCAGCCACCCGCTGCAGGGCAACGGCTCGCTCCGACTCGAGGTGCGCCTCGGCGTCGGTCACCACCGCCGCGCGGGCCACCAGCGCGGCCTCGGCGACCGCAACGGCGTCGAGACGCCCGCCGAGGTCGGCGAGCTCCGCGTCGAGCCGCGTCTCCCGCTCGGCCAACCGCTCGTCACGGCGAAACGACTCCTCGCGCAGGGCCATGAGCTCGGCCCGGGCAGCGGCGACATCGGCCTCCACCTGAGTACGTCGTTCCTCTGCGCGGCGTACGTCGTCGGCGGCCTCGGCGCGCACCTGCTCCGCGGCCGAGAGCGCCTGCTCGGCAAGCGCACGAGTGCGCTCGGCCTCGACCTGGGCGTCGGCGCGGGTCTTCTCCGCCCGGTCGTCGAGGTCGCGCTGGCGGCGTCCGAGCTCGGCCTCCACCGCCGCGGCGACTGCGGCATCGCGCTCGCGGAGGGCTTCGACGTCGTGGCGGCGGCTGCGCTGCACGAGCCACACGAGAGCGCCGGCCAGCGCGACCACGGCGACGAGCAGCAGGAGCGAGAGGGGGTTCACCAGCGGCGAAGCGCCGCCGGGGGCAACAGATCGGGCGAAGTCCATCGGTGCTCCAAGCCCGCCCGACGGCGCCGCCGCCTGACCGCGATGCGCGCGCAGCCGCACAGGGAAGCGGGCGCGATCGGCGCCGAACCATGCTGGTCGGCGCGGGCGAGGACAGGTGGAGCGGTGGTGCTGTCAGCGTGCCGTCAGTGGTGCGTCAGTAGTGCTGTCGGGTCGTGCCTATCGGGTCGTGCCTATCAGGTCGAGCGCAGCGGTCGAGCACGGCGATCGAACAACCGGAGCCCGCCCCGCTTCCCGCAGGCTACGCCCCCGCCTGCGCGTTCAGGGCCAGACTCCGTGTCGCAGATCATGCCCCGCTCAGCCAAGGCAGGCCCACGGGTCAGGGACGCCGGTCCTGCCGTCGGCGTCCGAGGTCGCGACACCACCGCGGGCAGGACCCGCGGTTCAGCGTCCTTGTCGAGTGCCCCCTTAGGCTCTGTCACGGAGGACCAACCATGCCCCAGCGTGTGGCGAGGAGCCGGCGGCGGCTCCCCAGCCCTACCCTCGTGCCCGCCGCGACGGCGGTGCGCGCATGACGTCGTCGCCTCTGGCCGCATCCGCGCTGCACCAGCCGTCGGTGACCCGGCCGCGACCGCAGGCCGCACCCCCCATGGAGGATGCCGCTCCCACGCCGCGACGGCTCCGGCATGCGAGCACCCCCGGCCCGGCCAGCCGCATCGGCGGCCTGGACGGCCTCCGCGCGATCGCTGTCACGGCCGTCGTGGTCTACCACCTGGGGATCGAGTGGCTGCCCGGCGGCTTCCTCGGCGTCGACCTCTTCTTCGTGATCAGCGGCTTCCTCATCACGACGCTGCTGCTCACCGAGGTCGGGGTCCGCGGCCGCATCGACTTCAAGGGCTTCTACCTCCGCCGAGCACGACGTCTGCTGCCGGCGCTCGTCCTGATGCTCGTGGGCACGGCCATCCTCGTGTCGACCGTCGCCACCGATGCCGCGGACCAGTTCCTGCGCGACGTTCCGGGTGCCGCGCTCTACGTGAGCAACTGGTGGGCGCTGGGTCAGGAGCAGTCGTACTTCGAGCTGATCGGCCGCGGCAACGTCCTGGGCCACCTGTGGTCGCTCGCGGTCGAGGAGCAGTTCTACCTGCTCTGGCCCATCATCGTGGGCAGCCTGTGCTGGGTGGCCAACCGTCGCGGGCTCTCTCGACGTCGCACGGTGCTCGTGGTCGCGCTCGGCGGTGCGATCGCCTCGACTCTCTGGATGGCCGCGCTGTCGATCTCGAGCGGCATGCCCCTGGACTCCGACCCCACCCGGGTCTACTTCGGCACGGACACGCACGCGATGTCGGTGCTCGTGGGGGCCGCCCTCGCGGCGGTGTGGCGACCGAGCCACTTCCGCTCGGTAATCCCTGCCGGAGCGCGAACCGCGGTCGCAGCCGGCGGGGCCCTGGGCCTCGGCCTCACGGTGTGGCTCTTCGCCACGGTGACCGAGTACACGCCGTGGCTCTACCGCGGCGGTTTCCTGCTGGCGGCAGCGGTCTTCGCACTGTTCATCGCTGCCGCCACGCACCCCGGCGCACCCGTGGGTCGGGTGCTCGACGTCGCCCCGCTGCGGTGGGTCGGCGAGCGGTCGTACGGCATCTACCTCTGGCACTGGCCGATCTTCCTCGTGACGCGCCCCGGGGTCGACGTGCCGTGGGAAGGCCCGCTCGTCGACGTCGGTCGCGTCGCGCTCACCCTCGCCGTCGCCGCGCTGTCGTACCGCTACGTCGAGGTGCCGATCCGCCACGGGGCGCTGGGAAAGGCGTTCGCCGCGCTGCGTTCGCGGGCCCGCAGCGAAGGAGTGGTGGATGCTGTCGTGCCGCGACGACGAGCAACCGTCGTGGCCCTGCTGGCCACCACCGCAGTGATCGCGCTGCTGGTCGCGTCGTTCGCCACGGTGCCCAAGACCGATCCCGTGGAGGCGGCGTACGGCGAGTACGGCCCGACCGACGCGATCTCGGACGACTCCACCCTCTCGACAGCGCCCAGCACGACGGCTGAGCCCAGCGTGAAGCCCTCCAAGCCCGCGTCGTCGGCGTCGGCGTCGGCCAAGCCCACGCCCAAGCCGAGCGCCAAGCCCACTGCCGCCTCCTCTCCCCCCGTCGTGCTGCCCCCGGGTCAGAAGCGCTCGACCGCAGGTCTAAGCACCGGCGACATCAGCTGGTACGGCGACTCCGTCACTCTCTGGTCCGCCGCCGTGCTGCGCTCGCAGCTGCCGGGGGTGTCCCTCGACGCCGCGATCAACCGGTCGCCCGCCAACATCCAGGGCGCCGTCCTCGCCGCCTTGGGCCGCGGCACGCTGCGCCCCGTCGTCGTGATGCACATGGGCACCGCCGGCCCGGTGTCCGAGGATCGCCTCGAGGCCACGATCGCCCAGCTCGGCGACCGCGCGCGCATCGTGCTCGTCACCTCGACGGCGCGGTTCGCCTGGGTGAAGCCGAGCAACCAGGTGATGGCCGCCGTGGCGTCGAGGCACGACAACGTCGTGCTGGCCGACTGGCGTGCCTACAGCGCTGGAAAGGCCGGCTGGTTCAAGGACGGCCTGCACCTCACCGAGAAGGGCAAGCTCTACTTCGCCAACTTCGTCAAGAAGGCCGCCCTCAACCCCTAGCCCGTCCCGTGAGACTGATCAATCCGTCGTTTCCCGGGTCTGGAAGCAACGGATTGATCAGTGTCAGCGAGGGGGGTCTGCTACGAGCTCGACCTCGTAGCCCTGGTCGTCCTCGAGGTACGCCGCGTAGTGCTTCTCGCCCCCGGCGTACGGATGGCGGTCCGCGAACAGCAGGGTCCAGCCGTGGTGGCCCGACTCCACCACGAGGTCGTCGACCTCGGCGCGCGACCCTGCCCAGAACGCCACATGGTTGACCCCCGGGCGGGTGCGCTCGTGCGGCAGCGGCCGGACGTCGGGACCCGACTCGATCGAGATGTACGCCGTCCCCAGCACCCAGGTCTGCCCGAGCGGCCAACGGTGGTCGAGGGTGTAGCCGAGGCGGCCGAGCAGCCAGCCCCACGACTGCTCGGCGCGGGCGAGGTCAGGCACCCACAGCTCGAGGTGGTGCATCGTCCCGCGGCGGCTCATACCGCCATGCTGCCGCCACCGGCGTCGATGACGCGACACCCCGACCCGGACACACCGAGGCCCGGACACACCGAGGCCCGGGACGCTCACCCTCGCGGGTGCGGGCGTCCCGGGCCTCGGGTCGTCTGTCGCACGACTCCCCCGTTGCCGTGCGACAGACAGTCGCACTTCCCCCGGGTCTTCGCGTGCGGGCAATCGAGCAACGCTCGACCGCCACCAGTATGACGTCAGCGGGCGCTGGCAGGTTCCCTTTCGCCAGTGACCGAATCCGGCTCCTCGTCGTCGCCGATCTCGTCGGCCCCCTCGACCTCGAAGTGCGGGAGCTTGTTGGCGAGCCACGCGGGCAGCCACCAGTTGGCCTTGCCGAGGATCGACATGAACGACGGCACGAACACCAGCCGGATCAGGAACGCATCGACGAGGATCGCCGAGGCGAGCGCCACACCGAACAGCTTGATCGTGTTGTCGGGCGTCGGGATGAACGCCGCGAACACGCTGAACATGATGAGCGCGGCCATGAGCACGACCTTGCCCGATCCCGCGATGCCTCGACGTACGGCGACGGCGTTGTCGTGGGTGCGCGACCACTCCTCCTGCATCCGGCTGACGAGGAAGACGTGGTAGTCCATCGAGAGGCCGAACAGGATCGCGAACACCATGACCGGCAGGAACGGGAAGATCGGGCCCGTCCCTGTGACGCCGAGGATGTTGTTGAGCCAGCCCCACTGGAACACCGCGACGGTGATGCCGGTGGATGCCGCGAACGACAGCAGGCTCGTGACGACGGCGGTGAGCGAGACCACGGCCGAGCGGAACAGGATCAGCAGCATGATGAAGCCGAGGCCTACCACGACGCTGAGGAACAGCGGCATCGCGTTGGTGAGCACGGTGCTGAAGTCGGCGACGATCGCCGTCTGGCCACCGACGTAGGCATCCGCGCTCGTGGCGGTCTTCACCGGCGGCAACGTCTCCCCACGCAGCCGGTCGAGCAGCTGCGACGTCTCGACATCCTGCGGGGCCGAGGTGGGCTGCACCAGGATCGCGGTGATCTGCGAGTCCTTGAGCGAGGCTCCGACCAGCGGAAGCATCTCGGTGCTCGGGACGACCTTGGCGACGCCCTCGGTCTTCTCCAGGGCGGCGACGATCTGACCGAGGCCGGCGACGTCGCCGTTCTCCGGCAGCTTGACGGCGACGACGAACGGGCCGTTCGAGCCGGGGCCGAAGCCCTCGGACTGCAGGTCGAAGGAGTTCCGAGCGATGGAGCCTTCCGGCTTGCCGGAGTCGTCCGGGAAGCCCAGACGCAGGCTCAGCGCCGGCACGGCGAGCAGGAGCACGAGACCGAGCGAGAGGAGCGCGGGCACGATCGGCCGCTTCTGCAGGAGCCGGCCGTAGTGGGCCCAGCGGCCACCCTCCGGGTGCCACTGCTCGGTCTGCTTCGAATGCCTCGTACGGCGGTAGAGCGCGTGGAAGGGCTTGGCCAGCAGGCCGAGCTTGATCCGGTCGAGGCCGCGGGCGATCAGCTCGACCGCCGGGGTGACGGCGCGGTTGCCCAGGAGGCTGAGCAGCGCGGGCAGCAGCCACACGGCGGAGAGCATCACCAGGATGACCGTGCCCGACGCCGCGAGCGCGAGGCCGTCGAAGAAGCCGATGCGCATGAAGAACAGGCCCAGCAGACCGATGACGACGGTCGAGGCAGCGAAGACCACGGCCCGGCCACTGGTGTTGACGGCCTCGAGCGCCGCCTTCTTCGGGTCGTGCCCGGCCATGACCGCCTGGCGGAAGCGGTTGATGACGAAGAGCGAGTAGTCGATGCCGACGCCGAGACCGATCATCGCCGCCAGGGTCGGGGCAAAGGTGGCGACGTCCTTGAAGTTGGCGATGTAGAGCAGGAGCGAGGCACCGAGGCCGACGCCGAACAGGGCCGTGAGCAGCGGCAGGCCCGCGGCGATGAGCGAGCCGAAGGCGATGAGAAGGATCACGAGGGCGATGGCGACGCCGATGCCCTCCGAGCTCGGGGGCTCCTGGCCCGCGAACTCCAGCACCTGGCCGCTGGCGCCCACGACGAGGCTGTCGTTGGCGTCGCCGGCCTTCACGAGCGCCACGATGTCCTTGCCGGTCTGGGCCGGGACATCGCCCGGGTCGCTGGCGGTGAACGTGACGGTGGCCTTGGCGACGTGGCCGTCGGCGCTCACCGGCGACAGCGCCTTCTGGGTGGCGAGAAGCGCTGCCTTGAAGGCGTCCTGCTGGTCGGCGGGCACCTGGGTGAGGTCAGGGCCGGCCGATGCAGCGGGGCAGGCACGCCCGAGCGATCCGCCCTGGGTGTCGAAGGGGTTCGTCACGCAGTCGACGCCGGGCAGGGCCGCGATGTCGGTGAGCATCTTCTCCACCACGGGGGCGGTGTCACCCGAGACCGCCGGGGCGCCGGGCGTCGACGGCGACCACACGATGGTGGCCGTGAGCGTGGTGGCGCCCGAGGACTGGTCGGCGGGCATCTGCTCGAGCAGGGTCTGCGCCTGCAGCGACTCGGTGTCGGGCAGCGAGAACGAGTCGTTCAAGGTGCCGCCGAAGCGACCGCCCAACGTGAAGATCGCGCCGGCGAGAACCAGGAACGCCAGAAGCGCCCACCACGGCTTGCGCACTGCCCAGCGGGACAGACCACCCATGACTATGTACCTCACTCACGTCGTTGCCCGGGCCTCGTGACCTCGGGGCGAGCGTGCGGGCACTCATATGTGCTACACACGCATTTCATACGGTAAAGTATGTGTGCGGCACACGCAAACTGATTCGACGAGGTGGACCCGATGAGCAAGGCACGCGCGAAGAGCCCCGAGGAGGCGGCCATGGCCGCGCTCGAGGCGCTGCCCGCGATGCCCGTGTCGACCCCGGACATGACGGGCGCACACCTGCCCGACGATCTCGTCGATGCCGTGGACCGGTCGTTCCGCCGGCTGCGCAAGTCGATGATCCGTCCCCCGGCAGGTCAGGTGCCGGTGCCCGCACTCGGTCGCCAGCTCGACATGGCCAAGATCTTCGCCTGCGACGCGGTGTCCGAGCTGCTCGAGACGCACGAGACTGTCAGCGTGAAGGACGTCGCCAGCATGCTCGACCTCGAGCACTCGACCGTCAGCCGACTGCTCGGCGACGTCGAGCACGACGGTCTGGTCACCCGCGGCGTGGACCCGAGCGACCGACGACGGACGACGGTCGAGCTCACCGAACTGGGTACGGCCGTGGTCGCAGACGCGACCGCCATCTCCCGGTTCTTCACCCGCATCCTGCTCTCGGAGTGGGAGCGCGAGGACGTCGAACAGCTCGCCACCCTCATGGGCCGCCTCGCCGAGACGGTGCAGCGCCGCCTGGACGACCTGCCGGCACTGGCCATGGCGGAGTTCGCCCGGTCGAACCCGGAGATGGCGGACCTGGTGGCCGCGAAGTTCGCCTCGGGCTCGTGCGTGGCGCCGGACGGCGACCTGCCCGAGGGCTGAGCGCTAGTCGCCCACGCGAGCGGCGTCGGACAGCTCGCCGTCGAGGCCGTCGAGGAACGCCTTCTCGAGGTCGTCGAGCTGCTTCTCCGCCGCGATCGCCTCGCGGACCACGCGCATCGCGAGCCCCCCGGAGTAGCCCTTGCGGGCCAGCATGCCGACCAGGCGACGGGTGCGGGTCTCGACGTCGAATCGTCGGGTCGAGGGCAGCTTCTTGGCCACGAGGGCCTGCGCCGTGGCGAGCTCGTCCTCCGGCGCCAGAGACTCGAGGGCCTCGGACACGACCGCCTCGCTGACGCCCTTGCCGCGCAGCTCGTGACCCAGGGCCCGTCGCGCCAACCCCGAGGACGCGTGTCGGCGCTGCACGTAGTTCTCGCTGAACGCGGCGTCGTCGACGAGCGCGACCTCTTCGAACCGGTCGAGCACTGCCGCAGCGACGTCGTCGTCGATGCCTCGGCGCCGCAGCACCGTGGCGAGCTGGCCACGGGTGCGCGGCCCCATCGCCAGCTGCGACAGGCAGATCGAGCGTGCGGTCTCGACCGGGTCAGCGTCTGGAACGTCGTCGGCCGACGACCCCGTAGTGGGGCCATCGGCCGACGAGCGTCGTGAGAGGGACACGGCGTCCTAGAGATCGATCGGGACGACGTCGGGGATGACGATGCTGTCGATGTCCGCCTCGGACTCCAGCGGGACGCCGATGCCGAGCTTGGACAGGATCTTGCGCTCGAGCTCGTCGGACAGATCCGGGTTGTCCTTGAGGAACGTGCGGGCGTTCTCCTTGCCCTGGCCGAGCTGGTCGCCCTCGTAGGTGTACCAGGCGCCGGACTTGCGGACGAAGCCGTGCTCGACACCCATGTCGATGAGGCTGCCCTCGCGGGAGATGCCCTCGCCGTAGATCATGTCGAACTCGGCCTGCTTGAACGGCGGTGCCATCTTGTTCTTCACGACCTTGACGCGGGTGCGGTTGCCCACGGCCTCGGTGCCGTCCTTGAGCGTCTCGATGCGACGGACGTCGAGGCGGACCGATGCGTAGAACTTCAGCGCCTTGCCACCGGTCGTGGTCTCCGGCGAGCCGAACATCACGCCGATCTTCTCGCGCAGCTGGTTGATGAAGATCGCGGTCGTGTTGGAGTTCGACAGCGCGCCGGCGAGCTTGCGCAGGGCCTGGCTCATGAGGCGGGCCTGGAGACCGACGTGGCTGTCGCCCATCTCGCCCTCGATCTCCGCACGCGGCACGAGGGCGGCCACGGAGTCGATCACGATGATCGCGACAGCGCCGGACCTGATGAGCATGTCGGCGATCTCGAGAGCCTGCTCGCCGTTGTCGGGCTGGCTGACCAGCAGGGCGTCGATGTCGACGCCGAGGGCCTTGGCGTACTCGGGGTCGAGCGCGTGCTCGGCGTCGATGATCGCGGCGATGCCGCCGGCCTTCTGCGCGTTGGCGATCGCGTGCAGGGCCAGCGTGGTCTTGCCGCTGGACTCCGGGCCGTAGATCTCCACGACGCGGCCGCGAGGAAGCCCGCCGATGCCGAGAGCGACGTCGAGCGCGACGGAGCCGGTGGGGATGACCTCGATCGGGGCGCGGCCCTCTTGGCCGAGCCGCATGACCGAGCCCTTGCCGAACTGGCGCTCGATCTGGGCGAGGGCGGTGTCGAGCGCCTTCTCGCGGTCGGAGCTGCCGGAGCCGCCGGGGGTCTTGGAGGGGGCCATGTGGACCTGCCTTCATGTGATGCGGATGACGATGGCGGTGACGCTACGGACGAGGTCCGACAGCGACTCCGGCACCGATCCCCGACTCCTGTGGACGACCGGCCGAGCCGGGCGACCTGGGGACGAGGTCGAGTGCGTGCGCCCAGACTAGGTCGAACGCCTGTTCGATCCTAGAGCGACACGCCGAGAAGTTCGAACAGATGTCCCGTACCGCTGCCGCCTCGTGCTTCCGGCGCCTCCCAGCTCAGCGGCTCGTTCCGGTCGGTCGGCGTACGCGATGAAGGCGACCTTCATCCAAGAGAAGGGAACAATCCGCACATTCATGAGTTCGGGCGGAGCACGTCGGCGACGCGGCGAGGCGGCGGCGCTGGGAGGGTCGGCGAGAGGGCGAGGGGGCGCGGCTGGACCGTCGGTGGGCTGAGTGCGGGTGCGTCGCGTAGCCTCCGCGGGTGCGGTTGACGGAGTTCTGGCGACGCCTCGAGGAGGCTGTCGGGCCGGCGTATGCCCGGTCCTGGGCGGCCGACCATGTGGTGACCTCCCTCGGCGGGCTCACGGTGATGCAGGCGATCGACGCCGGAGTCGAGACGGTCGACATCTGGCGCGCCGTGCACGCCACGCTCGCCCTCCCCGCCAGCACGCGCTGAGGCGCCCACCCTCGCGGGTTTGGACATCCTCACCTCACTCGGCGTATCTTTACTTGCATGGCACAAGCAACTAGCACCGCGGGGCAGGCCGCGCCGACCGGCGAGGAGCAGACGCAGGACCGCGTCTTCCGGTCGCTCGCAGCGGTGATCACGCAGCTGCGCCGGCGTACCGGCGACGCCGAGACCTCGGCACGCACGTTCCTGCTCAGCCACGTCGACCGGCTGGCCCCGGTGCGGATGAGCGACCTCGCCGCCCACGCCTGCCTCGACCAGTCGACGGTCAGCCGACACCTGCGCGGCCTCGAGGAGCACGGCCTCATCACGCGCTCCCCTGATCCGGACGACGGCCGCGCCACCCTGCTCGACCTCTCGGACGACGGCCGCGACGTCCTCGCCCGCGCGGTCCGCGCCCGCACCGACCTCATCACCGCGGCCACCGCCGACTGGTCCCAGAAGGACCGCGCCGCGCTCGCCGACCTCATGGCCCGTCTCGCCCACGACCTGGAGAACGCCTCGTGACCACGCCCGACACGACCCGTGCGGAATTCGTCTTCGACCCTGAGGTCGCGGAGAGCCGCAAGCACCTGCGCTGGATCCTCAGCGCCCTGATGCTCACGATGCTGCTGGCCGCCCTCGACCAGACCATCGTGTCGACGGCGCTGCCGACCATCACCTCCGAGCTCGGCGGCCTGCAGGAGCTCTCGTGGGTCGTGACGGCGTACCTCCTCGCCTCGACGGCGTCCACGCCGATCTGGGGCAAGATCTCCGACCTCTACGGCCGCAAGCTGATGCTGCAGACCGCGGTCGTCGTGTTCGTCGTCGCCTCCATGCTCGCCGGCCTGTCGCAGAACATGGGTCAGCTCATCGGCACCCGTGCGCTGCAGGGCATCGGCGGCGGCGGCATCATGGTGCTGGTCATGGCGGTCATCGCCGACCTGATCCCGCCGCGCGACCGCGGCCGCTACGCCGGCCTCTTCGGCGCGGTGTTCGGTCTCTCGTCCGTGATCGGCCCGCTGCTCGGCGGCTTCTTCACCGAGCAGCTGTCGTGGCGCTGGATCTTCTACATCAACGTGCCGCTGGGCATCGCGGCGTTCGCCATCCTCGGCGCCGTCCTGCACCTCCCCGTCCTGCACCAGAAGAAGCCCATCGACTGGCTGGGCTCGGCGCTGCTGGTCGTCGGCGTGACGATGGTGCTGCTGGTCACGGTGTGGGGCGGCCGCGAGTACGACTGGCTCTCGGCGCAGATCATCGGCCTGGCCGTCGGCGGCGTCCTCGCCCTCGTGCTGTTCGTGTTGCACGAGCTGCGCACCGAGGAGCCGATCGTCCCGATGACCCTGTTCTCCAACAAGGTCTTCCGCGTGAGCTCGATGGTCGGCTTCATCGTCGGCTTCGCGATGTTCGGCGCCATCGTCTACCTGTCGGTCTACTTCCAGGTGGTCCGTGGCTTCAGCCCGACGCAGGCCGGCCTCATGCTGCTCCCGCTCATGCTCGGCATCCTCATCACGTCGATCCTCTCGGGCCAGCTCATCGCGCGCATGGGCCGCTACAAGATGTTCCCGATCATCGGCACCGGCCTCGCGGCGATCGGGATCTACATGCTGAGCAGGCTCGGCGTCGACGCACCGGCCTGGTACGCCGGGATCTCGATGTTCATCCTCGGCGCCGGCCTCGGCAACGTGATGCAGGTGCTCATCCTCGCGGTGCAGAACACCGTCGCCCCGACCGAGATGGGTACGGCGACGAGCGCCTCGACCTTCTTCCGCTCGATCGGCGGATCGTTCGGCACAGCGTTCTTCGGGGCGGTGTTCACCGCGCGTCTCTCGACCGAGATCGCCGACGCGTTCCCGGGCCAGAGCGGCGCGATGGGCGACGCCGCGTCGTCCATCACCAACATCGCCTCGCTGCCGGACGCCGTCCGCGAGCCGCTGCTGCTGGCGTTCGCGAACGCGATCGACACGACGTTCCTCATCGCCGTGCCGTTCATGGTCGTCGCGTTCGTGCTCTCGCTGTTCCTGCCGGAGGTGCGACTCAAGACCAAGCACGACACGGCGCACAACCTCGCCGACGACGCTGCCGTGCCGCTGCCGATGTCGCTCGACTGAGCAGCGAACGTACGGCGAAGGCCGCCGCCCCGACCGGGGTGGCGGCCTTCGCCGTACGCCGGGTCAGGCGCTCGGTGCCGTGTCGTCGGGCGGGGACGCAGGCGGCGGGTCGACGGGGCTGCGCGGCTGGTCGATGGGGCTGATCGCACCACCGGCGCGGCCCCGGCGCAGCACTGCCATGAGGACGGCCGCCAGCACCAGCAGGATGACGACGACCACCACCCAGCCGAGCACGCTCGGTCCGTCGGCGGCGAGCAGGGAGGTGGGATCGACGGTCATGCGGAGATCCTGCCGCACCTGCTAAAGCTGCGGGTCGCGTCCCGGCACGACGAGCCCCGCCTCGTACGCCAGCACCACGGCCTGCACACGATCACGCAGCCCCAGCTTCTCGAGCATCTTGCTGACGTGGCTCTTCACCGTCGTCTCCCCGACCACGAGCTCCGCGGCGATCTCCGCGTTCGACAGGCCACGTGCCACGAGCAGCAGCACCTCGCGCTCGCGCTCGGTCAGGGAGCCCACGGCGTCGTCGCGTCCCGGCTGCGGCGCCTCGGGCAGGTCGCGCGCGAACGCGCTGAGCAGCGACCGCGTGACGCGCGGTGCCACGACGGCATCGCCGGACGCGACCGAGGCGATCGCCGCGACGAGCTGGTCGGGCGGCACGTCCTTCAGCAGGAACCCGCTGGCACCGGCGCGCAGGGCAGCGAAGGCGTACTCGTCGAGGTCGAACGTGGTCAGCACCAGCACCCGGCTCGGCAGTCCGGCCTCGACGATGCGCCGGGTCGCCTCGACCCCGTCGACGCCGGGCATGCGGATGTCCATGAGCACGACGTCGGGGCACAGCCGCTCTGCTTCGCGCACACCCTCGAGGCCGTCGCCCGCCTCGCCGACGACCACGATTCCGGCGTGCGAGGCCAGGACCATGCGGAAGCCCGCGCGCAGCAACGGCTGGTCGTCGACCAGTAGCACCGTCGTGGGTGCCGTCACCGGGTCGGGAGTCACGCCGGGTTCCTGACCGTGACGGGCAGGGTGGCACTGACCTGCCAGCCGCCGAGCGGACCGGGGCCGGCGTGGAGCTCGCCGCCGAGCATGGCCACACGCTCGCGCATGCCGACCAGGCCCGACCCGCTCCCGAGCTCCGGAGCACCGGAACGGACGCCACCGCGATCGGTGACCTGCACCTCGAGAACATCGGCGACCGTCAGGGAGACCTCCGCCTCGGCCCCCGGCCCCCCGTGCTTCAGGACATTGGTGAGCGACTCCTGGACGATGCGGTAGACGGCGCGGCCGCAGTCGTCGGGCACGCCGCCGGTATCGCCAGATCTCTTGAGCCGTACTGGAAGTCCCGCGGAGCGCACACGATCCACGAGCGCGTCGAGGTCGTGGAGCCCAGGGATCGGCGCGAGCTCAGGGCCGGCGTCGATGATGTCGACACGCTCGGCGGCGACGAGTCGACGGAGGTCGTTCAACGACTGCCGCCCCGTTGAGGCGACCGTCCTCATCGCCTCGGCCGCGCGGTCGGGGTCGTTCTGCGCGACGGAGGCCGCGCCCTCCGACTGCGCGATCATCACGGTGAGCCCGTGAGCGAGGACGTCGTGCAGCTCGCGCGAGATGCGCGCGCGCTCCTCGAGCGTCGCCACCCGGGTCCGCGCGTCGACCTCCGCCTCCGCGCGTTCGGCGCGGTCGCGCAGCGCCTCGAGGAGCTGGCGCCTGTTGCCGACCGCGATGCCGATGGCGTACGGCACGGTGATGAGCGCGCCGATCGCGATGACGGCGGCGTACTCCAGGCCGTCGAAGACCCTCAGCCCGAGCACGAGCGCCACGCCGAGCGAGGCGATCCAGGCCCACCTCGCCTCAGGCCTGCTGCGGCGCGAGGCGACGGTGTACAGGACCACGAGCGACGGGAGGCTGACGGCGTCGTTCACGCCGGCGAGCGCGAGCACCGTCGAGAGCACCAGCGAGACGACGAGCACCGCCATCGTCCTGCTCCGGCGCCAGTACGTCGCGACGGCGATCACGGCCACGACCACGACCGCCCAGGGCGGTGACGCGGACGTGTCCTCGGTCGTGGAGACGACGTTGAGCACCCCGCCAGCGACGGTGAACGCCAGCAGGACGAAAGCGACGAGGGCATCGGTCGCCCTGGGCCGGGCTTGCAGCCACTCACGCAGTCGTCTCACGGGAATCGAGCCTAGGCCGCGCGCCGGCGGAAGACGTCCTCCGCCGGGCCGAGGCACGTCTCCTCCTCAGGGAGGAGACACCGAACGAGAACGGGCTCGACGTCGTTCCCGCGGAGGTCACCAAGACCGTCCTCGCGACCGTCGAGCCGCCCACCGCCCCGCACCTAGCGTCCTTCTCGTCGCACCACGCGACCGGAGAAGGGACACCAGACATGATCGAGGCACACGGCCTGACCAAGGTCTACGGCGACAAGCGCGCCGTGGACGACCTCAGCTTCACGGTGCGACCGGGCACCGTCACCGGCTTCCTCGGGCCCAACGGCGCGGGCAAGTCCACGACGATGCGCATGATCGTCGGACTCGACCGCCCGGACGCCGGCACCGCGCGCATCGGCGGGCGCCCGTACCGCGACACGCCTGCACCCCTGCAGGAGGTGGGGTGCCACCTCGACGCGCGCGCCGCACATCCCGGGCGCACGGCGTACAACACGTTGCTCGCCCTGGCCCAGAGCAACGGCATCCCCGCCTCGCGCGTGGACGAGGTGCTGGGCATCGTCGGGCTCTCCGAGGTGGCTCGTCGCCGTTCCGGCGGCTTCTCGCTCGGCATGGGCCAGCGGCTCGGCATCGCCGCCGCCCTGCTCGGCGACCCCGGGGTGCTGATCCTCGACGAGCCGGTGAACGGTCTCGACCCCGAGGGCATCCTGTGGGTCCGCAACCTCTTGAAGCACCTCGCCTCCGAAGGACGCACCGTCCTCGTCAGCTCGCACCTCATGAGCGAGATGGCCCTGACCGCGGAGCACCTCGTGGTCATCGGGCGCGGGCGACTGCTCGCCGACACCACGGTCGAGGCGTTCATCGAGTCGTCGTCGCAGCGCAGCATCCGCATCGTGTCCCCGCACGCAGTCCACCTGCGCGACCGCCTCGTCGCCGCCGGCGGCGTCGTCAGCCACGACGGCGGCCACGGTCTCGAGGTGACGGGTCTCGACCAGGTCGTCGTGGGCGACGTCGCCGCCGCTGCCGGTGCCACGGTGCACGAGCTGCGCACCCAGCAGCCCTCGCTCGAGGAGGCCTTCATGGAGCTCACGCGGGACAGCGTCGAGTACTCCGCCACCAGCACCACCACGACAGACGTCACCACCCACCACAGGAGCGCAGCATGAGCACCGTCACGCCCACGGCACCGGACACGGTCAGGCCGTACCTCTCCCCCGTACGCGCGAAGGGCGTCTCGTTCCCGCGCGCCCTGCAGTCCGAGTGGACCAAGCTGCGCACGCTGCGGAGCACCTGGACGACCCTGGCCACCGCGGTCCTGCTGATGGTCGGCGTCGCCGTGCTCGTGAGCAGCGTCGTCGTCAGCCAGTGGGACACGACGGACCCTCTGTCGCGCGCACTGTTCGAACCCCTGTCGGTCGCCCTTGCGGGCACGACGTTCGCAGCCATCGCGATCGCGGCGTTCGGCGTCCTCACCATCACCGGCGAGTACGCGACCGGCGCCATCCGCGGATCCCTGCTCGCCGTGCCCCGGCGTACGCCGGTGCTGCTGGCGAAGGCCGTGCTGCTTGCGGTCGTCACCTACGTGTCGATGCTCATAGCGACGCTGGCCTCGTTCGCCGCGTCGACCGCGATCCTGTCCGGCAAGGGACTCGACGCCTCGCTCGGCGACCCCGGCGTTCTGCGGGTTCTGCTCGGTACGCCGGCGTACCTCGCGGTGGTGGCGCTGCTCGGCCTCGGCATCGGTGCGATCCTGCGCAGCACTCCTGCCGGCATCACGTCGCTCATCGGCGTGCTGCTCGTGCTCCCTCCGCTCGCGGGCCTGCTCCCGGGCAAGATCGGCGAGACCGCGTCGCACTGGCTGCCGAGCGCCGCGGGCCAGCAGGTCACGCTGGTCACGCCCGACCCGGGCGGCCTTGCGCCGTGGCTCGGTCTCGGCGTGATGGCGGCGTACGCCGTGGTGCTCCTCGCCGCGGCCGCCGTGATGCTGCGCCGCCGCGACGCCTGACAGGGTCCGAGTTACTGCCCAAAGTGGGGTGCTGGAGCCGTCCAAAGCCCCACTTTGGGCAGTAACTCGCGTCGGGACCGGGGGCGCGGGTGTCGGGGGCAGGGGCCAGGATGGGCGGGTGACCCGCCGCAAGGACGCCGCGCCCGCGCCGCCCTCGCAGCCCTCGCAGCCCTCGCAGCCCGCGCCGCAGGACGTGCTCGGCAGGTTCTCCCCCGCTACGCAGGCGTGGTTCGGCTCGGCGTTCGAGGCCGCGACGGCCGCGCAGATCGGAGCCTGGGACGCGATCTCGTCCGGCCAGCACGTGCTCGTCGTCGCACCGACGGGGTCGGGCAAGACGCTCGCGGCCTTCCTCTGGGCCCTCGACGGCCTCGCCGAGCCGCTACCCGACGGCGCTGCACCTCTCGACCCCAAGGCGCGCTGCCGCGTCCTCTACGTGTCACCGCTCAAGGCGCTCGCGGTCGACGTCGAGCGCAATCTCCGCAGCCCGCTCACCGGCATCCGGCGCGAGGCCGTGCGCCTCGGCCTGCCCGAGCCCGACATCACGGTGGGCGTCCGCTCGGGCGACACCCCGGCGGACGAGCGACGACGCTTCACCACGCGGCCGCCCGACGTCCTGATCACGACGCCCGAGTCGCTGTTCCTGCTCCTGACCTCGCAGGCGCGCGACTCGCTGCGCGGCGTGCGCACGGTGATCCTCGACGAGGTGCACGCGATGGCGGGCACCAAGCGCGGCGCACACCTCGCCATCTCGCTCGAGCGGCTCGACGCACTGCTCGAGCACCCGGCGCAGCGGATCGGCCTGTCGGCCACCGTGCGGCCGGTCGACGAGGTGGCGACGTTCCTCGGCGGGTCGCGGCCGGTCACCGTGGTGCAGCCGCCGTCGCAGAAGACCGTCGACCTGTCGGTCGTCGTGCCCGTCGACGACATGGCCGAGCTCGGCGCGTCGACCGGCGAGGTCGACGGCTCGGCTGCGGGCGACGAACGGCGTACGTCGATCTGGCCGCACCTCGAGGAGCGCGTGGTCGACCTCGTCGCCTCGCACCGGTCGACGATCGTGTTCGCCAACTCGCGTCGCCTCGCCGAGCGGCTCACCGCCAGGCTCAACGAGATCTGGGTGGAGCGCACCGAGGGTGAGAGCCTCGAGACCGGTGCCGCACCCGCGGCGTTCATGGGCCAGGCCGGCTCGACAGGCGGTGCACCGCAGGTGCTCGCGCGCGCCCACCACGGCTCGGTCAGCAAGGAGCAGCGCGCCCTGATCGAGGACGACCTGAAGACGGGTCGGCTCCCGGCTGTTGTCGCGACCAGCAGCCTCGAGCTCGGCATCGACATGGGCGCGGTCGACCTGGTCGTGCAGGTCGAGTCGCCGCCGTCGGTCGCGAGCGGCCTGCAGCGCGTGGGCCGAGCAGGGCACCAGGTCGGCGCGGTGTCGACGGGCGTCGTGTTCCCCAAGTACCGCGGCGACCTCGTGCAGACCGCTGTCGTCGTCGAGCGCATGCGCGACGGGCTCATCGAGGAGATGCGCATGCCGCGCAACCCCCTCGACGTCCTCGCCCAGCAGGTCGTGGCGATGTGCGCCCTCGACGAGTGGCACGTCGACGACGTCCTCGCGCTCGTACGCCGTGCCGCGCCGTTCGCCACGTTGCCGCAGTCGGCGTACGACGCCGTGCTCGACATGCTGGCCGGCCGCTACCCGAGCGACGAGTTCGCCGAGCTGCGGCCACGGCTGGTGTGGGACCGCACGAGCGGAGTGCTCACCGGCCGCCCGGGCGCGCAGCGGCTCGCAGTGACGAGCGGCGGCACGATCCCCGACCGCGGCCTGTTCGGCGTGTTCCTGGTGGGAGAGAAGGCATCGCGCGTCGGCGAGCTCGACGAGGAGATGGTCTACGAGTCGCGCGTCGGAGATGTGTTCGCGCTCGGGGCATCGAGCTGGCGCATCGAGGACATCACCCACGACCGCGTGCTGGTCTCCCCCGCTCCGGGTCTCGCAGGGCGGCTGCCGTTCTGGCACGGCGACTCCATCGGCCGGCCGTACGAGCTCGGTCGCGCGATCGGGGCCTACGTCCGCGAAGTCGGTGCGCTGCCGCGCGGCAAGGCCGAGAAGCGCCTGTCCGACAGCGGTCTCGACGCCAACGCGGTCACGAACCTGCTCGCCTACCTCGACGACCAGAAGGCCGCCACCGTCCACCTCCCCGACGACCGCACGATCGTGGTCGAGAAGGTGCGCGACGAGCTCGGCGACTGGCGGATCGTCGTGCACTCGCCGTTCGGCGCACGGGTGCACGCCCCCTGGGCCCTGGCGATCGGCGCACGCGTGCGCGAGCGGCACGGGGTCGACGCGCAGGTGATGCACGCCGACGACGGCATCGTGCTGCGCCTGCCCGACGTCGAGGACGACGACATCGTCCGCAGCGTCCTGGAGTCGACGCTGCTCGACCCGGACGAGGTGGAGGCGCTGGTGACCGCCGAGGCGGGCGGTTCGGCGCTGTTCGCGGCGCGGTTCCGCGAGTCGGCGGCACGCGCCCTGCTGCTGCCTCGACGCAACCCCGGCAAGCGGTCGCCGCTGTGGCAGCAGCGTCAGCGGTCGGCGCAGCTGCTCTCGGTCGCATCGCAGTACGGCTCGTTCCCGATCGTCCTCGAGACGATGCGCGAGGTGCTGCAGGACGTCTACGACGTGCCGGGTCTCGTCGCGCTCATGCGGGCGGTGCAGTCGCGCGAGGTGCGCGTCGTCGAGGTCGAGACCACGACGCCGTCGCCGTTCGCGCGGTCGCTGCTGTTCGGCTACGTCGCGGCGTACCTCTACGAGGGCGACTCACCGCTCGCCGAACGGCGCGCCGCCGCGCTCACGCTCGACTCCACGCTGCTCGCCGAGCTGCTCGGCCAGGCCGAGCTGCGCGACCTGCTCGACGCCGACGCGCTCACCCAGGTCGAGTCGGAGATCCAACGGCTGGTGCCGGAGCGGCACGCGCGCGACGTCGAGGGCGTAGCAGACCTGCTGCGGATGCTCGGGCCGCTCACGCGTTCGGCGCTCGAAGCCCGTGGGGCACAGGCGGAGTGGGTCGACTCCCTCCTCGCCGTACGCCGTGCGATCGAGGTGCGCGTCGGTGGGGAGACCGTGGTGGCCTCGGTGGAGGACGCCGCCCGCCTGCGCGACGCACTCGGCACGGCGCTGCCGGTCGGACTGCCCGACGCGTTCCTCGAGCCGGTCACCGATCCCGTAGGCGACCTCGTCTCGCGGTGGGCCCGCACGCACGGACCGTTCCACGCATCCGAGGCTGCGACCGCGTTCGGGCTGGGCACTGCAGTCGTGACGGCTGCGCTCGCGCGCCTCGCGGCCTCCGGGCGTGTTGTCAGCGGCGAGTTCCGGCCCGGCGGCTCCGGCTCGGAGTGGTGCGACGCCGACGTCCTGCGCCTCATCCGTCGACGGTCCGTCGCGGCGCTGCGGCGCGAGGCCGAACCCGTGCCGCCCGAGGCTCTCGGCGTGTTCCTGCCGGCGTGGCAGAACGTCGGCCCCGGCAGCGGTCGACGCCTGCGCGGCGTCGACGGCGTCCTGCGCGTGGTCGAGCAGCTCGCGGGCGTGATCGTCCCGGCGTCGGCGTGGGAGTCCCTCGTGCTGCCGTCGCGGGTAGAGGGCTACCAACCGGGGATGCTCGACGAGCTCACCGCCGCCGGCGAGGTGGTGTGGGCCGGTGCAGGCTCGCTGCCCGGCGGCGACGGGTGGATCGCGCTGGCCCCCGCGGACACCGCCGATCTCGTGCTGCCCGACATCCTCGAGCTCGAGCCGTCGCCGCTGCACGAGGCTGTGCTCGACACGCTGTCGTCGGGCGGGGGCTGGTTCTTCCGCGCGCTGTCCGACCGCGTCGGGCCCCTGGTGAACCCTGGAGCAGGAGGCGTCGACGACTCCTCACTGGTCGAGGCGCTGTGGGACCTCGTGTGGACGGGGCAGGTCGCGGGAGACACCTGGGCGCCGCTGCGCTCGCACCTGTCGGGCTCCGCGCGCAAGCCGCGCACCGCGGCTGCCGCACCGAGGGTCGGGCCGCGTGGTCGCTACGCGCGGCCGTCGCGGGCGGGCATGCCCACGCGCTCCGGGCCGCCGTCGGTGAGCGGCCGTTGGTCGCTCGTGCCGTCGCGCTCGACCGACGCCACGCTCCGCGCCGCAGCGCTCGCCGAGGGCCTGCTCGACCGGCACGGCGTCGTCACGCGCGGGGCCGTGGCGGCCGAGCGCGTCTCGGGTGGCTTCGCGGGCGTCTACCGCGTGCTGTCAGCGTTCGAGGACGCCGGCCGCTGCCGTCGCGGCTACGTCGTGGAGGGTCTCGGCGCGGCGCAGTTCTCGCTCCCCGGCGCCATCGACCGCGTGCGCGCGTCCGTGCCCACCGGCCGCGACCTCGATGCGCCGCCCCGGGCGCTCGTGCTCGCCGCAACCGACCCCGCCAACCCGTACGGCGCCGCCCTCGCCTGGCCCGCGCGCCCGGAGGACGTCGCGAGCGGCCACAAGCCGGGCCGCAAGGCAGGCGCGCTCGTCGTTCTGGTCGACGGCGCTCTCGCGCTCTACGTCGAGCGCGGCGGCCGCACGCTGCTGAGCTGGACCGACGATGCGGACGCCGTCGCGGCCGCTGCGGCCGCGCTCACCCACGCGGTGCGCACGGGTGCGCTCGGCCGACTCACGGTGACGACCGCGGACGGCGGCTCGGTGCTGGCTCCGGCTTCCAGCCTGGGGAAGGCGCTGGAGGCCGCAGGCTTCGTCGCGACGCCCCAGGGCCTGCGCCTGCGCGCCTGACGCCCGCTACGCGCGGACGACGGCGACGTTGAACGACGGCGTACCGAACGAGCCCATGAGCGAGAGCCACAGCGGCAGGTAGAGCTCGAGCCCGCGCGCGGCAGCGATCCCACCGGCGTCGACGACCTCGTCGTCGGTCCAGCCGAAGCCGAGCAGCAGGTCGCGCGCCACCGTCTTGGCCTCTGCGTCGTCGCCTGCGACGAACACCGAGTGCGACCCCGACAGGGCACGTGGGTGCACCATGACGTCGGCGTTCATGGTGTTGAGCGTCTTCACGACCCTGGCTGCGGGGAAGGCGGCCTGGATCTGCTCACCCAGGCTGTGGCCGTCAGGCTGCAGCACCTTCGGCGGGAAGCCGCCGGAGAAGTCGAGCGGGTTGGCGATGTCGAGCAGCACCTTGCCGGCGAGGTTGTCGACGCCGGCGGCGGTGAGCGCCTCGATCGAAACCAAGCCGCCGGTCGCGTTGACCACGACGTCGCCGAAGGCCGCGGCGTCCGCGAAGCTTCCCTCGCTCGCCCCGGCGCTCGTGGCGGTGACCCAGGCGAGCGCCTTGTCGTTGCCCGCCGCGCGCGAGCCCATCCTCACCTCGTGGCCGGTCTGCACGAGCCTCGTCGCGAGTGCGACGCCGACCACGCCCGTGCCCAGAACTGCGATCCTCATGAGACCTCCCGGTGCTCCACCTGATGGTGGCCCTAACGCCGCTCGCGCGCAGGCCTGTTCCCGGGAAGGCTGGGGCACCTAGGCGACGCAGGAGGTGCGATGCCCGAGGGCGACACGGTGTGGCTGGTGGCCAAGCGGCTCGACGACGCCCTGTCGGGCTCGGCGCTGACCCGCAGCGACTTCCGGGTGCCCCAGCTCGCGACCACCGACCTCGTCGGACGTCGCGTGCTCGAGACGACGCCGCGGGGCAAGCACATCCTCACGCGGGTCGAGGGCGGTCTCACGCTGCACACCCATCTGCGGATGGACGGCATGTGGCACCTGCACCGTCCCGGCGCCCGCTGGACCGGTGGCCCGGACTGGCAGGTCCGCGTGGTGCTCTCGACCGAGGCGTGGGACGCCATCGGCTACCGCATGCCGGTGCTCGAGCTCGTCGAGACCGCGCGCGAGGACGACGTCGTCGGCCATCTCGGCCCCGACCTGCTGGGGCCGGCGTACGACCGCGACGAGGCGGTACGCCGTCTGCTCGCCGAGCCGGCTCGCGAGATCGGCCAGGCGCTGCTCGACCAGCGGAACGTCGCGGGGATCGGCAACATCTACAAGGCCGAGACGCTGTTCGCCGGCAAGGTCTCGCCGTGGACGCCGGTCGGCGAGGTGGCCGACGTCGGCGCGCTGCTCGACGTCGCGCAGCGCTGGCTCGACCGCAACAAGGTGCACGCGTCGCAGTCGACGACGGGAGATCCCCGCAACGAGCACTGGGTCTACGGCCGGGCCGGGAAGCCCTGCCTTCGCTGCGGCACGCGGGTCGCGACCGCGCCACAGGGCGATCCGCCGTACGACCGGGTCACGTTCTGGTGCCCGCGGTGCCAGCCCGGCCCTCATCCCGAGCCGGCTCGCCAGACCCGGCGCCGCTGACACTGATGAATCCGTTGCTTCCCAGGCCGGGTAGCGACGGATTGATCAGTGCGAGCTAGGGGGTGGCGAAGGTGGTGGTGCGGACGGCGGCGGGCAGGCCCGCGGCCAGTAGCGCCGCACCGGCCTCGCGGCTGGCCTGGCTCCCCGGCTCGAGCACGTGGCCGGCCAGCCAGCGGCAGACGAGGTCGACGTGCGACGGGCCCGACACCCGCTCCCCGGCATCGAGAAGGGCGGCCACCTCGACGCGTACGGCGTCCCACGCGGCGCCTGAGCCCGGTGCGGCGAGCGGGAGCAGCGCAGTCGGCTCGACCGTGCGCAGACCCACGACGACCGGATGTGTCGCGACGCCGTCGGCTGCTCTGGTGAGGGCCACGGCGAGGTCGGACGCGGCGAGGTCGCGACAGTCGGCGGCAAGCTCGGCGACGTCATCGTGGACGAGACCCGCGACGAGGTCGTCCTTGGTGCGGAAGTGGTTGTAGAGCGTGGCCTTGGCCAGACCACCACGGACGGCGACGTCGCCCATCGTGGCCTTGCGCAAGCCGTGCTCGGCGAGCACCCGACGGGCGCCCTCGAGGGCTGCGGTGCGGGTGCGACCCATGGCGTTGCCCGCGCGCGAGCGCGGGGAACGATCGGGCACGGGGAGGATCAGGCGGCCGCGACGACGGAGTCGGCGGCGACGGGCAGCTCGGTGACCGGGGCGACGCCTTCGAGGATCGCGACCTCGTTGCTCACCGAACGGAGCACGATGGCCAGCGGGACGTCGAGGGCCGTGCAGATCGAGGCGAGCAGCTCGCTGCTGGCCTCCTTCTGGCCGCGCTCGACCTCGGAGAGGTAGCCGAGCGACACGCGGGCAGCCGAGGAGACCTCGCGCAGGGTGCGGCCCTGGTCCTGGCGACGGCGGCGAAGCTCGTCACCGATGACGCGACGGAGCACGATCACGGGCGCACCTCCCCTCGAGGACTCGATCGGCCGGGCTGCCGCGGCTACGGCAGCACCGGTGTGACGAGGACCACGGTACCGGGCGTCACCCTCCGACGCACCGAGGGCACCCGGACGGCGTACGTCGGCGCGTCGCGAGGGGCCGGCGGCGGGCGGGGCAGTGATCACAGAGGGCATCCGATCCGGGGGTTCAGGTGCGGCGGCCGGGGTGGCCGATACGGGCGTTCGGTGAGGGTTCGTGCAGGGTCCAACGCTCTGATCCTGCGCCCGTGTTCCCACCTCCCGCCACCCGGAATCCACTCCCCCTCCGGGTCGAGTTCGTCCGCTAAGGACAGAACACGCCCTCCAGGGGCGCGTTCTGTCCATTTCCGGGCCGCAGGCGGGCGCGACGGTGTCAGGCGCCCGGATCGCGCAGCCCGACCGCGTCGTACGCCCAGAACACGTCCGGGTAGACCAGCGTGCCGGTCATCCAGGGCTCGTACGCCGACCCCAGCACCACCTGGAACGCCGCGGGCGGGATGCGCAACGACGGCTCCCGGAAGCCGAGCGGGCCACCCGCGCGGAAGCCGAGCCGGGAGTAGTACGCCGGGTCGCCCTCGAGGAACAGCGCCGGCACCCCGAGCCGATCGAGCTCGGCCACGGCCTCGCGCACGAGCGCGGAGCCGATCCCCCGGCCCTGCGCCGACGGGAGGACGCCGAGGGGCGACAGCACGAGGACGTCGACGAGCCGACGAGGGGCGTCGAGCCACGCGTGGCTGAGCAGTACGTGGCCGACGACGTCGCCCTCGTCCTCCGCCACGAAGCCGACTGCCGGCAGAGGTGCGCTCCGGGCGCGCAGCGGCGCAAGGAGCTCGACCACCACGGGCTCGGCGGCGAAGGCCTCGGCGTGGACGCGGTGGACGGCGTCGACGTCCTCGACGGTCTCGAGCCGGATCGTCACCATTCGGCCGACCCTAGGACGAGACGGGACGTCCACGCCGGCCGCTAACCCTCGCCGAAAAGGACAGAAGACGCCCGTGAAGGGCGCGATCTGTCCTTAGCGGGTGAATTTGAGTCGGTTAGTCGCCGACGTGGTCGAGGGCGGCGGAGAGGGCTTCGTCGAGGGCCGCCTGGCGGATGCCGTCGCGACCGAGGGCGGGGTCGAGCTCGAGGCCGATCGTGGCGGCCTGAGCGCCCTCGGGACCGACGACCGAGATCCAGACCGTGCCGACGGGCTGGCCGTCCTGGGGATCCGGCCCCGCGACGCCGGTGGTGGCGAGCCCGTAGTCGGCGCCGAGGAGCCGGGCCACGCCGTACGCCATCTCGTCGGCGACGTCCGGGTCGACCGCCCCGACCCGTGAGAGAAGCCCCGGGTCGACGCCGAGCACGCTCGCCTTGACCTCGGTGGCGTAGGCCACGACGCCGCCGCGGAAGACCTTCGAGGCGCCCGGGACGCCCACGATGGTGGAGGCGACGAGTCCGCCGGTGAGCGACTCCGCGACAGCGATCGTGCGGCCCTGCTGGGTGAGCAGACGGACCAGCTGAGCTGCGGTCTCGAGGGACGTCGGCTGCGTCACGGACCGGCCTCGGCGCGTGCCGATCGCCGCAGGCGCATCGCCCGCCGCACGTAGTCGAAGCCGGTGACGACGGTCAGCACGACGGCGACGACCAGGACGCCGGTGCGCACGGTGACCAGCCACCCCGACAACGGCAGGAGGTACAGCAGGATCGCGAGCATCTGCGCGAGCGTCTTGGCCTTGCCGCCACGGCTTGCGGCGATGACGCCGTACTTGATGACGGCGAACCGCAGCAGCGTCACGCCGATCTCGCGGACGAGGATCACGATCGTGACCCACCACGGGAGATCTCCGAGGTAGCTGAGGCCGAGCAGCGCCGAACCGGTGAGCGCCTTGTCTGCGATGGGGTCGACGATCTTGCCGAAGCTCGTGACCAGGTTCATCCGACGCGCCAGCTCGCCGTCGACGAAGTCGGTGGCCCCTGCGACGACGAACACCGCGGCGGCCCACACACGCGACGTCGAGTCCTCTCCCCCCTCGCGCAGCAGCAGCCAGGCAAAGACCGGGACGAGCAGCAGGCGCAGCATCGTGAGCGCGTTGGGCAGGTTGATCACGGACGGCGACTGGACCGGGTCGGAGACGTGGTCCAGCGGCGGCGGCTTCACCGCGGGACCACCGCGGTGACCGAGGCGACGAGGTCGACCCCCTCGGTGGCGGTGACGACCGCGGTCACGAGGTCGCCCACCGTCAGGCTGGCCGCTGGCACGATGCCGTCGACGAGGAACGTGAGACCGTCGACCTCGGGAGCCTGGTGCGCACTGCGGCCCTCGACCTGGTCGCCCTCGATCGCCTCGACCAGCACCTGCACGGTCTCGCCGACACGGTCCTCGGCACGCTGCGCCGTGAGCTCCTCGACCAGTGCGGTGATGCGGTCGACACGGGCGCGTACGACGTCGTCGTCGAGCTTGCCGTCGTACGTCGCTGCCTCGGTGCCGTCCTCGTCGCTGTAGCCGAAGACGCCGACGGCATCGAGCCGCGCGCCGAGGAGGAAGCGCTCGAGCTCTTCGACGTCGTCCTCGGTCTCGCCCGGGAAGCCGACGATGACGTTGCTGCGCGCACCGGCCGCAGGGATCAACGCACGCGCCGACGAGAGCAGCTCGAGGAACGACTCGGTGCCGCCGAAGCGGCGCATCCGGCGGAGCACGGTCGGCGACGAGTGCTGGAACGACAGGTCGAAGTAGGGGACCACGCCTGGGGTGGAAGCGATCGCCTGCAGCAGGGACGGACGCGTCTCGGCGGGCTGGAGGTACGACACGCGGACCCAGTCGATGCCCTCGATCGCGGCGAGCTCGGGCAGGAGAGTCTCGAGCAGCCGGAGGTCGCCGAGGTCCTTGCCGTACGACGTGGAGTTCTCGCTGACCAGCACCAGCTCGCGCACGCCCTGACCGGCCAGCCAGCGCGCCTCGTCGATGACGTCCGACGGACGCCGCGACACGAACGAGCCACGGAACGACGGGATGGCGCAGAACGCGCACCGGCGGTCGCAGCCGCTCGCGAGCTTCAGCGGCGCGCTCGGCCCGGAGCCGAGACGCCGGCGCACGACCCTGGGGCCGCTGGCCGGCCCGACGCCTTCGGGAAGGTCGGGCTCGTCGACCTGCGCGTGCCCGGGCAGGGCGACGCCCGCGGCGGAGCGCTCGACCGGGGAGATCGGCAGCAGGAGGCGGCGGTCGCGGGGTGCGTGCGGCACGTGCTGCTCGCCGGCGACGATGCGACGAAGCCGCGCGCCGATGTCGGCGTAGTCGTCGAACCCGAGCACGGCGTCGGCCTCGGACAGCGACTCGGCGAGCTGGTCGCCGTACCGCTCGGCCAGGCAGCCGACCGCGACGACCGCCTGCGGCCGCCCCGACTCCTTGAGCTCGGCCGCCTCCAGGAGAGCGTCGACGCTGTCCTTCTTGGCCTGCTCGACGAATCCGCACGTGTTGACCACGACCGCATCGGCGTCGGCGGCGTCCTCGACGAGCTCCCATCCGTCGGCTTCGAGCCGACCGGCGAGCTCCTCGGAATCCACCTCGTTGCGCGCGCAGCCGAGAGTGACGAGTGCGACGCGGCGCGAGGGAGTGGCGGACGACGTCGGCATGGACCAGAGCCTACGTGCAGCGACCAGGGGTACGGGACCGGCGTGCAGGACGCCGAACGCGGATCAGCCTGCTTGGCCGTTGGGGTCGCCGGGACCGAACTCGGTGGTGACCACCTTGCCGCTGCCACCGGGTGCACCGACGTCGCGACCGTTCACCACGAGCGACACCGCGCCGGCGTTGCCGAGGAGCAGCTTCACCAGGGTGTCGTCCTTGAACGTCTTGGTGTCGCCCTCGGTCAGCGTGCCCTCGTACAGAGTCTTGCCCGCCGTGCCGCCGGTCACACGGACCCACGACGCCTTGCCGGTGATGGTCATGACCACGTTGACGCCGTCAGCCTGCGCGACGGTGTCGGTGGGCGACTCGGTCGGCTTGGCCGTGGGCTCCTCGGTCGGGGTGTCGGTGGGCGACTCGCTCGTGGACGGCGTGGCGCTCGGCGACGACGACGGTGACGCGACGGGCGCGCTGCTCCCGCGGTTCGCGAGCGCGGTGACCGTGGCCACGCCGAGGACCGCGACGAGGGCGAGGGCCATGACGGCGGTCCAGTTGGCGCCGCCGTTGCGTCGGCCCGACTCGACCGAGACGCCCAGCGGCCCGGCGAGGGCGCCGAGGGACCCACCCGACGCGGTCGTGGCGCGGGTGGCGCTGGCCACGGGCTCCACGGGTGCGCTGACCGGACGCTCGGTGCCGCGCTGGCGGTCGAACGCGGCCACGACAGCGGCCGGGTCGACCCCGATGGAGGTCGCGATGCTCTTGAGGTGGCCGCGGGCGTAGACGTCGCCTCCGCACAGGCGGAAGTCGTCGTTCTCGATCGCGGTGACCAGGGTGGCGCGGATACGGGTGGCATCGGCGACCTGCGCGACGGTGAGCCCGGCGGCGACTCGTGCGGCCGCCACGGTCTGACCCGCGGTCATGACGTCATCGCTCATCGCTGCACCTCCCCACCCGTTGCGGCACGCGTGCGCGTACCTCGTGCCCCCTGCACCCCCAGGATAGGCCGGTTGCGTGCTCGGGGGAAACGCACGCGGGGTCGAGCGGGTGATCGCGGAAAGGCGCTGTCGCGTTTCGGGTCAGGTCGAAACCTGCTGGAAACACAACGCCTTGCGGCCCTCGCCAGTCGCCGAGGAGACCGACGTCACTCGCCCAGGGTCGCCAGCACGTCCTCGAGCTCGTCGGCGTTGACCAGGACGTCGCGGGCCTTGCTGCCCTCGCTCGGACCGACGATGCCGCGGGTCTCCATGAGGTCCATGAGACGACCAGCCTTGGCGAAGCCCACCCGCAGCTTGCGCTGCAGCATCGACGTCGAGCCGAACTGCGACGTGACGACGAGCTCGATGGCGGCGCGCAGGAGATCGAGGTCGTCGCCGATCTCCTCGTCGACCTCCTTCTTCGCCGCTGCGGTGACCGTGACCTCGCGGTAGGCGGGTGCCATCTGCGTCTTGCAGTGCGCCACGACCGCGCGGATCTCGGCCTCGGTCACCCAGGAGCCCTGAAGCCGGATCGGCTTGCTTGCGCCCATCGGCAGGAACAGCGCGTCGCCCTGGCCCACGAGCTTCTCCGCGCCCGGCTAGTCGAGGATGACCCGGCTGTCGGCCAGGCTCGAGGTCGCGAACGCGAGGCGGCTCGGCACGTTGGCCTTGATCAGTCCCGTCACGACGTCGACGCTCGGACGCTGGGTGGCGAGCACCAGGTGGATGCCGGCCGCGCGCGCGAGCTGCGTGATGCGGACGATGGAGTCCTCGACGTCGCGCGGGGCGACCATCATGAGGTCGGCGAGCTCGTCGACGATGACGAGCAGGTACGGGTACGGCTCGATGACCCGCTCGCTGCCAGGCAGCGGCTTCACCTGCCCGGCACGGACCGCCTTGTTGAAGTCGTCGACGTGGCGGAAGCCGAACTGCGCGAGGTCGTCGTAGCGAAGGTCCATCTCGCGCACGACCCACTGCAACGCCTCGGCGGCCTTCTTCGGACTCGTGATGATCGGCGTGATGAGGTGGGGCACCCCCTCGTACGCCGTGAGCTCGACCCGCTTGGGGTCGACCAGGATCATGCGCACCTCATCCGGCGTGGATCGCATGAGAACACTGGTGATCAGCGTGTTCATGCATCCGGACTTGCCAGCTCCCGTCGCACCCGCGACGAGAATGTGCGGCATCTTGGCGAGGTTGGCGCAGACGAAGCCACCCTCGACGTCCTTGCCGAGCCCGACCACCATCGGGTGGTGGTCGCTGGTGGCGGTCTTGCTGCGCAGGACGTCGCCGAGGCTGACGATCTCGCGGTCGGTGTTGGGGATCTCGATGCCGATCGCGGACTTGCCAGGGATGGGCGACAGGATGCGGACATCTGCGCTGGCCACGGCGTACGCGATGTTCTTGGACAATGCGGTGACGCGCTCGACCTTCACGGCCGGCCCGAGCTCGACCTCGTAGCGCGTGACCGTCGGGCCGCGCGAGTAGCCGGTGACCGTGGCGTCGATGCCGAACTGGTCGAGCACCTCGGACAGCGAGCCGACGACGGCGTCGGAGGCCTTGCTGGTCGACTTGTGCACGGCGCCCGGCTTGAGCGACTCGACCGCGGGCAGGTGGTAGGTGACGTCGCCCGAGAGCGGCATCTGCTCGATCGACGACGGGTTCTGAGGGAGCGGCTTCGCCGGCTTCTTGGCGACGTGGCGCACCTCGCCCGTGGTGAGGTCGACGATGACCGTGGAGACGTCGTCGGGCTCCTGGTGCTCGAACGGAGCGGTGAGGTCGACGTGGTGGTGCTCGTCGGTGCCGGGCACGGCGTCGGCGACGTCCTTGGCCTTGCGGAAGCGGCGCTTCGCGGGCGCCTCCTCCACCATCGGCGTCTCGAACGCGACGTCGCCGGCGAGCAGGCCGAGTCCGGCGTCGTCGGCCTTGGGGTGGCGCCTCTTCTTGGGGGTGGGGTCGGCGTCGCCCTCGGTCACCTCGGCTGCGCCCTGGCCGGTCAGGCGGTCGCGCAGGGCGCGGATGCGCGCGGGTACGGCCGCCACCGGCGTCGCCGTGACGACCAGGACGCCGAAGGCGGCGAGCAGCAGGAGCAGGAGCGCGGCCACGACCGGGTGGGTCGCGGACACGACGGGGGCGGATGCCAGCCAGCCGATCCAGCCGCCGCCGGACTGCATGGCGGCTGCGCCGTCGGCCGGGAGCGGCGTGCCCTTGAGGACGTGCATGAGCCCGCACGCCGCGAGGACCAGCGCGCCCCAGCCGATGGTGACGCGGCCGGTGGCTGCGCTCTCGTCCGGCTTGCGCAGGACTCGCCAGGCGAGGCCGAGGAGGAGGAACGGCAGGATCACGTCGAGGCTGCCGAGCGCGCCGGTGACCAGCGTGCCGACGATCCCGCCGAGCCCGGTGCTGACGTTCCACCACACGGAGAAGGCGACGAGGACGGCCAGCCCGACGAAGAGCAGACCGAGGCCGTCGCGACGGTGGGCGGGGTCGAGCTCCTGGGCGCCGCGGCCGAGCGTGCGCACGGCTCCGCCCACGACGTGGCCGAGGCCGAGCCAGAGAGCGGCGAGCGCCCGCGTCAGCCCGGTGAAGAACCGGGCGACCAGGGACGGCCCTCGAGGCGCGGATCGGGCCCCGGATCGCGCCCCAGGGCGCGTTGAGGGGGCGGACTGTCGCGTCGAGGAGGTCTTGCCCTTGGCGGGCGCGGCCTTGCTCGAGCGGCTCGCGGGGGAAGAGCCAGCGCGCGCGCCCGAGGGACGCGGCGGCACCGGCGTACGGGTCGCCATACGGCGAGGCTACCCACATCAGTCACAGGAGTCCCGCACGCCACACCGTCAACCTTGACCTCAGACTCACCCACCGCCCCACCCTGCGTAGCGGAGGTATGCGATGAAGGGACGTCTAGTACGGCTCTATTGGATGAAGGTCGCCTTCATCCGGAACGTCAGGCTTCGACTACTACGGGGAGGATCATGGGCTTGCGGCGGTGCTGGTCGTTGACCCAGCGGCCGAGGGTGCGGCGTACGACCTGGGCCAGGGCGTACTCGTCGGGGTTGCCGTCGCGCAGGGCGTCCTCGACGGCCTGCTTGATCTTGGGCAGGACCGGGTCGAACGCGGCGTCGTCCTCGATGAAGCCGCGCGCGTGGATCTCCGGCCCGGCGGTGACCTTGCCCTCGACGGAGTCGACGACGACGAAGCAGGTGATGAAGCCCTCGGCGCCGAGGACGCGACGGTCCTTGAGCGAGGACTCGGTGAGGTCGCCGACGCTGGCGCCGTCGACGTACACGTAGCCGCAGGGCACCGCGCCGACGACGGTCGCACGGCCGTCGACGAGGTCGATGACGCCGCCGTCGAGGGTGAGCATGATGCGCTCGGCGGGCACACCGGTCGCGAGTGCGAGCTCGGCGTTGGCCTTGAGGTGGCGGGGCTCGCCGTGAACCGGCATGACGTTCTTCGGCTTGACGATGTTGTAGCAGTAGAGGAGCTCGCCGGCCGCGGCGTGGCCGCTGACGTGCACCATCGCGTTGCCCTTGTGCACGACCTTCGCGCCGAGGCGGGTGAGGCCGTTGATGACGCGGCTCACGGCGTTCTCGTTGCCGGGGATCAGCGACGACGCGAGCACCACGGTGTCGCCGGGGCCGATCTTGATCTGATGGTCGTTGTTGGCGATCCGCGAGAGCGCCGCCATCGGCTCGCCCTGGGAGCCGGTGCAGATGAGGACGACCTGGTGGTCGGGGAGCTGCGACAGCTGCTCGGCCGTGAGAAGGACGCCGTCGGGGAAGGTGAGGTAGCCGAGCTCGCGTGCGACCCCCATGTTGCGCACCATCGACCGGCCGAAGAACGCGATCTTCCTGTTGTGCCGCAGCGAGATGTCGATGATCTGCTGGATGCGGTGGATGTGGCTCGCGAACGACGCGACGACCACCCGGCCCTTGGCGTTGTTGAACGTGCGCTCGAGGGCGGGCTCGATGTCGCGCTCGCTCGCGACGAAGCCGGGCACCTCGGCGTTGGTCGAGTCGACGAGGAACAGGTCGACGCCGCGCTCCCCCAGCCGGGCGAACGAGCGGAGATCGGTGATGCGACCGTCGAGCGGGAGCTGGTCCATCTTGAAGTCGCCGGTGTGCAGCACCGTGCCGGCCGGCGTGGAGACGAAGATCGCGAGGGCGTCGGGGATCGAGTGGTTGACCGCGACGAACTCGAGGTCGAACGGCCCGGCCTTGCGGGTCTCGCCCTCGACGACGGCCATCGTGACGCCGTTGATGCGGTGCTCGCGCAGCTTGGCCTCGAGCAGCGCGAGGGTGAGCCTGGAGCCGAAGACGGGGATGTCCTGGCGCTCGCGCAGGAGGTAGGGCACCGCGCCGATGTGGTCTTCGTGCGCGTGCGTCAGCACGATCGCCTCGACTGCGTCGAGCCGGTCACGGATGAAGTCGAAGTCGGGGAGGATCAGGTCGACGCCGGGCTGGCTGTCTTCGGGGAACAGCACGCCGCAGTCGATGATCAGCAGGCGTCCGGCGTACTCGAAGGCCGTCATGTTGCGGCCGACGTCACCGAGACCGCCGAGGGGTACGACGCGAAGGCCGTTGGGCGGGAGCGGCGGCGGGGTGCCGAGCTCGGGGTGCGCGTGCGTCATGCGATCGACTCGAAGCCGGGGACGCCGCCCTCTGCGAGCTCGCGTACGAGCCGCTCACGATCCTTGGTGGCCATCGGCAGCAGCGGCAGGCGGAGCGCGCCACCGCCGGGACGGGCCTGGTGCTCGAGCGCTGCCTTCACGGCGATGACTCCTTGGGTGCGCGTCATGATCGCCTCGGTGACCGGGACGAGTTCGTCGTTCAGCTCGCGCGAGAGGGCGACGTCGCCCGACTCGTACGCGAGGATCGTCGCCAGGATCCGGTCGGCGACGAGGTGGCCGGTGACGCTGACCGCGCCCACCGCGCCCACGGACAGCAGCGGCAGGTTGAGCGAGTCGTCGCCGGAGTAGTAGACGAGCTCGCAGCTCGACATCACCCGCTGGGCGCCGAAGAGATCGCCCTTGGCGTCCTTGTTGGCGACGATCTGCGGGTGCTCGGCGAGGCGCAGCAGCGTCTCGGTGGCTATGGGGACACCGGTGCGGCCCGGGATGTCGTACAGCATCACCGGAAGGCCGGTGGAGTCGGCGACCGCGGTGAAGTGCGCGTAGAGGGAGTCCTGCGGCGGCTTGCTGTAGTACGGCGTCACCACGAGGAGACCGGCGGCACCAGCCTTCTCGGCCGCACGCGCGAGCTCGATCGTGTGCCGGGTGTCGTTCGTGCCGACGCCCGCGATGACGTGGGCGCGGTCACCCACGGCCTCGATCACCGCGCGCAGCAGGCGGTCCTTCTCGTCGTCGTTCGTGGTCGGCGACTCGCCCGTGGTGCCGCTGATGACCAGGCCGTCGTTGCCGAGGTCGTCGACCAGCTCGGTGGCGAGACGGGCGGCCGCCGAGGTGTCGAGGGCGCCGTCGGCGGTGAACGGGGTCACCATCGCGGTGAGCATGCGGCCGAACGGCCGCTGCGGCGTCGAGGCGGGAGAGTACGAGGACGGCATGACGTCGAGGTTATCGCGGTTGCGGCCTCAGGGAGCCACTCGACCGTTGGCCTGGAAGGCGGCGTACGTCAACGGCATGAGGCGCTCGAACTCGACCTCGTACTTCTCGGCCACCATCTCGATCTCCCGCTGGGGGAACGACGGGAAGTGCGAGCCTTCACGCTTGGTGCGCAGCGACAGGAAGTTCATCAGCGCACGGGCGTTCATGGTGACGTATGCGCTGGAGAAGATGGTCACGGGCAGGACGATCCGCGCCACCTCGCGGGCGACGCCGGCGTCGAGCATGGCCTGGTAGGCGGCGTACGCCTGGACGCAGGACGCCTTCACCTGCTCCTCCACCAGGGCCGACTGCTCCTCGGTGCCGGGCACGAAGACGTAGGCGCCCGGCTTGCCCTCCTGCACGAGGTTGCGCTCGCGGGCCGGCACGTAGAAGACGGGCTCGAGCTCGCGGTAGCGGCCGCTCTCCTCGTTGTACGACGCGATGCGGTGGCGCATGTGCTCGCGCCACATGAAGATCGGCGCACGGACAAAGAACGTGAACGACGTGTGCTCGAAGGGCGAGTTTCCGCACCAGGCCGGGACGCCGTTGCGCCGCACGTAGAGGGTGCCGTTGGGGACGGTGACGCAGTGGACCATGCCGTCGTACTGCTCGAAGGCAACCTGGCGACTGCGGGCCTCGGTGGTCCAGCCGATGCGAGGCTGTAGGTTGCGCTCGCGGTAGACCGTGACGCGGTAGACCGTGCGGGCGCCGAGGTGGCCGTCGCCTTCGCGGCGGACCATCTCGCCGATCGTGGCTCCGGTGCCGAGCTTGACCGCCAGCTCCTGCACCTGGCCGGCAAGGATGGCAGACGTGGTCGTGTAGGTCTGCTTGCCGCTCGGGCTGACCGAGCCGTCGCTTGCCATGAGGCCTGCCATCAGCGCGGCGAGGTCGCCGCGACCGAGGTCGAGAAGGTCGCGTGGGATGACCTTCTGGCCGTCGTCGGAGTAGCAGTGCTTGGCCCAGAGGCGGAAGTCTTCGTCGGCGAGCAGGTAGTAGCGGTCGCCCCGCTGGGTGACCTCGTAGCCCGCCAGATGCGCCTGCTCGCGCAGGAAGTCGATCTCGCGCTGCTTGCGCAGCCGGAAGGTCGGGGTGCCGCCGCCCGTGCTGTGGCCGTCCCCGATGAAGAAGCCGAGCAGCGCCATGACCGGCGCCTGCACCGAGTCGGTGACCTCGCCGCCCTCGGTCGCCCACACGCCGCCGCCGAGCTTGATCCGGTGGGCGGCCTCGAGCAGGTGCGACGCCGGCACCAGCGACCAGGAGTCGAAGCCGAGATGCGTGCGCCGGGAGGCGAGCATGTTGTGGTCGGGGGTCACGAGCAGGTCGGCGTGCGCCATGCGCACCCGCACCATCGGCCCGGAGTAGGCCTTGTGGATCACCCGCTCTGCGCGCTGCCACGCCATGCGGTCGTCGGTGCCGAGGGTGAGGAACCGCTCGCTGCCGTCGACGTCGGGCCATGCCTTCCAGCCCTGGTCGGTCAGGACCTCGGTTGCGTCGTCGTAGCAGCCGTGGCGGTCCCGCATCAGGTAGTTGATGAGGCCTGAGCTGCGGCTGGCATCGCCGTCGACGTCGTCGAGCGACTGCTCACCCTTGGTCGAGACGCGGGCTGCGAACAGGACGTCGGCGTCCGAGGCGGAAGACTTCACCAGCTCGACGGTGACGTCGCTGCGGAAGGTGATCTCAGGGGTCGCATCGCTCACGGGGACGAACCTAACGAACGGCGCCCACGGACTCCCTCCGGCGCGCCCGGCAACCCGGGGGCACGCGACCGGGTGGAACACGTTTGCTCCGGTGGAACATCTGTGTTCCACTTGGTTCATGACTGGTCCGCTGCGCTCCGTACCGTCCGCGACGGCTCCTGCCCCGGAGCCGGTGCGTGACGTCGTGCTGCGCGCGGCCGCGGCGCTGCTCGCGACCGACTCGGGAGCGTCCCTCGCCGAGATCGCGTCCGCCGCCGGGGTGGGGCGCACCACGGTGCACCGGATCTTCCCGACCCGGGCCGACCTGCTCACCGCCCTCGCGCTCGCGGCCGTCGCGCGGCTCGAGACCGCACTGGGGGCAGCCCGCCTCGACGACGGACCCACCCCCCAGGTGCTGGCCCGGGTGGTCGAGGAGGTGCTCCCGCTGGCCGACGAGCTGTCGTTCCTCGACGCCGGCCCCGAGGTCTGGGACCTCCCGCAGCTGCAGGACGCCTGGCTCTCGGTGGCCTCGGCGCTCGACTCCCTCGTCGAGCGCGGCCAGCGCGAGGGCGACATCCGCGGCGACGTGCCCGCGGAGGTCGTCGTCGAGGCGTTCACGGGAATCCTCCTCGGCGTCTGGAACGGCGTCCGAGACGGTCGCGTGGCACCCGCCACGGCAACGCGGCACGTCCTGACCCTGACCCTCACGGGCATCACGCCCCCGACTCGCTCCTGATACCCATGTCGCCCACTCCCGCGCCCTCCCTCGCACCGACCAAGGCTCTTCCCCGCCGGTCGTGGCGGCCCTTCGTCGTGCTCGAGACGACGGCCGTGCTCTCGGGCACCGCCAACGGCATCAGCATGGTCGCGTTCCCGTGGCTGGTCCTCGAGACGACCGGCGACGCGCGGCTCACGGCCGTGATCGCCGCCGTGACCGCGTTGCCCCTGCTCGTCTCGATGCTGTTCGCCGGGACCATCGTCGACATGGTCGGCCGACGGCGGGTCTCGATCGTCGCCGACCTCCTGTCGATGACGAGCGTCGTGCTCGTTCCGGTGCTGGCCATGACCGTCGGCCTCGACTTCGGCGTGCTTCTCGCCGTCGCGGCGCTAGGCGCCGTGTTCGACCCCGCCGGCCTCACCGCCCGCGAGACCCTGCTGCCAGAGGCAGCGCGTCGTGCGGGCCTGCCGCTGGCCCGCGCGAACGGCATCCACGAGGGCGCGTACGGCTTCGCGTACCTGCTCGGCCCGGGCATCGGCGGCGTGCTCATCGGCGTCATCGGCACCACCACGACGTTCTGGGTCACCTCAGCAGTGTTCGCCGTCAGCGCTCTCGCGATGATGACGACCCGCATGCCGGGCGGCGGCCGTCCCGCTGTGGCCGCACGGCCGCAGGGTCTGTGGCGCTCGACCCGGGAGGGACTGCGCTTCCTCTGGGCCGACCGCACCCTGCGGGCGGTCGCGATCCTCACTGCCCTGCTCGTCGGCGTATGGCTCCCGATCGAGGGCGTCGTGCTCCCAGTGCTCTTCAACTCGGTCGACCAGCCGGCGCGGCTCGGCCTGCTCATCACGGCCATGAGCGCGGGCGGCGTCATCGGAGCCCTCGGCTACGCCGCCGTCGGCCACCGCTTCCGCCGTCGCCCGGCGTTCGTGCTCAGCCTCATCCTCACCTCGATTCCCGTGCTGGGCATGGCATTCCTGCCGCCCTACCCCGCGATGCTCGCGCTGGCAGTGCTCACCGGCATCTTCTTCGGCGCCATCAACCCGATCACGAACCTCGCCATGCAGAACCGCACACCTGAGGCTCTCCGCGGACGCGTCGTCGGCGTCATGGGGTCAGCCGCGTACGCCGCGGGCCCGCTCGGCTACCTCGTCGCCGGACCCCTGATCGAAGCCTGGGGCCCGCAGCCGGTCTTCCTGCTCATGACGTCGCTGCTCCTCGTCGTCTCGGTCTCGACGGCCTTCATGCCGGTGCTGCGTCATCTCGACGACCCGGCCGTACCCGGGTCTGCCGGTGCACCGCACGCCACGGTCCAGGACCTGGACCCCGACGTCCGTCGGGTCGAGGCCGAGAAGATCGCGGCGATGACTCGCGGCAACGCAGCCTGACGGCTAGCGACCGAGGACGTGCGGCGGAGACGGTGAAGCACCGGCGCCCTCGGCGAAGCGAGCCCACGAGAACGACGCGACGTCGTCGTCCGGCGTCTGACCATCGGCGAGATCAGCGAGCACGAGGCCCATGAGCGCGGAGAACTTGAAGCCCTCGCCGGAGTCGCCGCAGGCGACCACGACGCGACCGTCCGCCGTCGTGTCCACGATGAACCGTCCGTCGGGCGAGTCGGTCCACGTGCACACCTGAGCATCGAGCACGGTGGGGTCGAGGTCGACGAAGTTGCGCGTGACGCGCTGGGAGATGTGGGCCGACACGGCGGCGCTGGGCACGCGGTCGGTGTCGTCCTCCGTCCAGGCGCGCAGAGGCTGGTCGATGCCCAGCTTGTAGCCGCGGCCCGGCGTTGGCATGGCGTACATGCCCGGCTCGTCGCCCTGCGGGCCGTCGTAGAGGCACGGCATCGCATCGGTGACACCGGGGTCGCCCACGTGGCACACCTGCTCGAGCACCGGATGCAGGACGACGGGGATGCCGAGCGCATCGAGCAGCCGCCCGGCGCCCGCGCCCGGGGCGAGGACGGCGCTGTCGCAGGGGAACTCCCGACCGTCCTCACAGCGCACGACGACGTCGTCCCCCGACGTGTCGATCTCACGCACCACCGGGCCGACCACGATGCGACCGCCGGCCATGGCGAACAGGCTGACCTGGGCATCGAGGGCTGCCCTCGCGAGCACCGGCCCGGCCGTCTCCTGCCACACCCCTACGCGGCCGTCGGGCCGCAGCCCTGGGAAGAAGCGACCGACCTCGGCAGGGTCGACGACCGCGTGCGGCACCCCTTCGGCGGTCAGCGCGGCGATCACCAGCGGAGTGGTGACGTCGTCGCGCCAGAGGAGACCGCGACGCAGGATCGCCGTGATGCCGCTGTCGCTCTCGAGCCGCTCCCACGCCTCCACCGACCGCTGGGCGAGGCGCACGCGCAGCCTGTCCGGGTGGGTGAGGCGCCACAGGCGGGTGGGCCCCGACGACGACCCGAGCTGGTGAGCGGCACCGTGGCGGTCGAGGAGCACGACCTGGTGGCCGCGGCGCGCGAGCTCCGCGGCGGCAGGCAGGCCCCAGGCACCGGCTCCGACGACAACCACGCGCATGGGCGCACCGTACCTACTACTGGCGCCGCGTGGCTCGACAGACGCCTGCGTCCGCTGCCCGGTCGATCGGTCGGCTCGCTGCGCCACCCGGTATCGACGCGCCTACGGTGGGGGTATGCGCAGGTCGTCGGCCCTTCTGCTCGCCGCTCTCCTCCCATTCGCCCTTGTCGGCACCCTCGTCGGTCCTGCCGGTCCGGCGTACGCGGACACCACGGTGGTGCTCAAGAACATCGAGCAAGGGGACATACGCTCGGTCGAAGGGCCGGTCGGCGTGCCGACGGGGTTCGGGAGCCTCATGCTCCGCCACCGGGCCGGCGCGCCCGGCACGCGGTACGACCACTGGCTCGACAACGTGGAGAGCCTCGACCTCCTGACGACGCTCACGATCACGTACAAGTCCGAGGTGCCCGTCGTCGTCACGCAGCTCTGGACCTACGACCGCAACGGCACGGGTGACGAGCGCTCGGTCGAATCCCTCACCGCATCCACGACGCTGCCTGCGACGAGCAGCTGGAAGACAGCCGACCTCCGGAGGGACCAGCGGGTCTGGTACGTGCACCCCGCCCCGAGCGCACCACCCACCGACGTCCTCAAGGGCAACATGGCGACGCTCGTAGCCGCCTACCGCAACACCACGCTCGGCAGGCTGAGCGTGGAACTGAGCTCGAAGACCCAGACAGGGTCGGCCTGGCTCGACAGGCTGCAGTTCGGCCCGACGGGCGACGTCACGACCCTCGCCTTCGACGCCGACCCGATCCCGGTCGTGCACGCGAGCGCGGCGAACCTTGCCATCAAGCCCGGATCGTCGACGCCGCTGAGCGGGCGCGTGACCCACCTCGACGGGACACCGTTCAGCGGGGTGCCGATGGAGCTGTGGAAGCAGTCGTGGGGCAACCCGATCCGCTACAAGGTCCTCACCACGCCGACCTCGGCCACCGGCGCCTTCCGCACCGTCGTGTCGCCTGCGGTGAAGACCAGCTACTGGTGGCAGGTGAACGACGGCACGAACCGGTACTACGTCTCACCCACACGCATCGTGTATGTGGCGCCCGCGCTGACCCTGCGCGTCGCCGACCCCTCGGTCGCCTCGCCCACGCCGTCGGTGTTCGCGGGTACGGCATCCTCGGTGCTCGTCGGCGGCACGCTGACGCTGCGCCGCACGACCGACAACCGCTCGCTCGGCCAGGTGGTCGTGGCCCCCGACGGCACGTTCCGGCTCAGGCAGCTGCTGCCGTGCGGGACGTACTACGTCGTCGTCACGTCGCCCGCACAGAACGGCATGAACGCCGGGCGCTCGGCACCTGTCCACGTTGCGATCAGCTGACCGGTTCGTCGCTGCCGGGGCTCGCGGGTGAGGATGTCCCCATGACCGAAGCCACGCCTGCCGCCGACGTGTCCGTGCGCCCTGCTCGCGCTGAGGACTCCCTCGCGGTCGGGGCGGTGATGCTCGCGTCGTGGCGGCGCCAGTACTCCGACGTCCTGCCCAAGCAGGCCCTCGAGCAGCTGTCGCCGCTCGCGGTCGCCGACGACTGGAAGCGGTCGATCACCGCTCCCCCGACCCGACGGCACGTGGTGCTCGTGGCGCTCGCGGGCCCGTCGATCGTCGGGTACGCCGTCGCCGCCCCCGCGGGCGACTCCGGGGCCACTGCGGGCGGGGTCGGCGAGGTGGTCGACCTCGTGGTCGATCCCGACTGCACCCGTGCCGGGCACGGCTCGCGCCTGCTCGCCGCCGCGATCGACCACCTGAGGGGCCATGGCTATGCCGAGGTGATCACGTGGTCGGGCGAGAAGGACCGGATCCGATTGCGGTTCCTGGAGTCTGCGGGTTTCGCCACCGACGGCGGGAGCCGCACCCTCGACTCCGGCCCCGGCACGGCCGCGCTCAAGCAGGTCCGCCTCGGCACCTCCCTCGCGTGAGGATCCTCCTGACTCCTCGGCGGACCGCGAGGACGGCGGGAACGGTGGCTAGGGTCGCCTCGTGACCCAGCGATTCACCGGGATCCCGGCCGAGGCCTTCGACTTCTACGAGGGCCTCACCGCCGACAACACCAAGACCTGGTGGACGGCGCACAAGCACGAGTACGACGTCTTCGTGAAGGAGCCGCTCGCGGCGCTGCTCGCCGAGCTCGAGGACGAGTTCGGCACCGCGTCGCTCTTCCGCCCGTATCGCGACGTCCGGTTCAGCAAGGACAAGACGCCGTACAAGGACCACCAGGGCGGGTTCGTCGGCGCCGAGGACGGCATGGGCTGGTACGTCCAGATCTCGCGCACCGGCCTGTTCGTGGCCGGCGGCTGGTACAACGGCGAGGGCAAGCAGCTGCAGCGGTGGAGGGACGCCGTCGACTCCCCCAACGTCGCGACCCTCGAGCAGGCGCTGAAGACCGCGAAGCGCGGCGGCCTCGAGCTCGGCGGCGACGTCATGAAGACGCGCCCGCGCGGGATCCCCGAGGACCACCCGCACCTCGACCTGCTGCGGCACCGGTCGGTCACGGTCGAGAAGCAGCTCGGCGTGCCGTCGTGGGCTGGCACACGGACGACTCTGACCAAGGTGCGGGGCCTGTGGCGGTCGATGACGCCGCTCGTGGAGTGGCTCGTCGACCACGTCGGCCCGGCCGACGACGGCATCCCGCCGGAACCGCGGTGAGGGCCGCGGCGGTCCCCGGGTGGCACCAGGAGCGACGCGCGATAGCCGTCAACGCGATCGGGGTCGGGCTGGCGACCGCGGCGTACGGCGTCTCCTTCGGCGCGGTCGCCGTCAGCGGCGGCCTCACGGTGCTGCAGGCGCAGGTGCTGTCGGTCGTGATGTTCACGGGCGGGTCGCAGTTCGCCCTGGTCGGAGTCCTCATCGCGGGCGGCAGCGTGTCGTCGGCGGTGGCCACCAGCACCCTGCTCGGGCTGCGCAACGCGTTCTACGGCTTGTCGATGGCGCCTGTCCTCGACGTCCGCGGCCCGAGGCGTCTCGTGGCCGCGCACATCACCCTCGACGAGTCCACGGCGATGGCGATCGGGCGCTCCGGGCCCGGCGAGACCGTGCGCGCGGAGCGCTTCGCGTTCTGGGCCACCGGGCTGTCGGTGTTCGTGCTCTGGAACCTCGCCACCCTGCTGGGGTCGCTGGGCGCAGGCCTCATCGGTGATCCACGCACGTACGGCCTCGACGCTGCGATCGGCGCCGGCCTTTTCGCCCTCGTGTGGCCCCGCCTGGTCGATCGCCGGTCCATCGGCGTCGCGCTCGTCGCCGCGGCCCTGGCGCTCGCACTGACGCCGTTCCTGCAGCCCGGCGTGCCCGTGCTGCTCACCGCCGTCGTCGCCGTCGTGGCGGGCGTGTCCGCCGTACGCGACAGGGCGACCAAGGTGGAGGGCACGCCATGACGCCGGAGTGGTACGCCGTCATCGTCGCGTCGTTGCTCTGCTACGTCATCAAGCTCGCCGGCCACTCCGTGCCCCACCGTCTGCTCGACCAGCCCCTCGTGCTGTCGGTGTCCGACTACCTGCCGATCGCCCTGCTGTCGGCGCTGGTCGCCGTGCAGACCTTCGCCTCCGGGCAGGACCTGGTCCTCGACGCCCGGTTCGCAGGCCTTGCCGCCGCCGGTGTCGCGCTGATGCTGCGAGCGCCGTTCCTCGTCGTGGTGCTCGTGGCCGCGGCCACGGCCGCAGGGTTGCGCGCTGCCGGGCTCGCGGCGTAGGTCCCGCGCGGTCTGCCGGGTGATGATGGTGCCGTGACCGAGGAACCGCGCCGACCGAAGCCGCTCTTCCGCGTCTTCGACCGCGACCCCGACCGGCACCGCCCGGTCGACGCCGCGTACGTGCAGACGGCGTACGTCCGGCTCCACCGACCGGGGCCGTGGCGCACGGCCCTGTTCGTGGTGCTGGCGTTCACCGCCGCCTGGGGATCGCTCGCCGTGGTGCTCGCGGTCACGGTGGCGCGGACCCTGCCCGCCAAGCTCGTCGTTCTCGCGGTCGCCGCGCTGCCGCTGATGTTCCTGTTCTGGATCTCGGCGCGCGTGCTGTCGGTCGGGGTCTACGCGAACGACCGGTCGCTCAAGCAGAACTTCGTCCGCACAGCCGTCGAGTGCGACTGGGGCGACGTCGCCGACGTACGCCGGGTCCCGGACCGTGTCCGTCTGCTGGGCCTCGGGCCGCGCGCCGACGGCGAGCGGGTGTTCGTGATCCTGCGCGACGGCGACGAGATCGCGACCAGCATCACGACGCACTCACCGGACTTCCTCCTACGGCCGGAGGCGTTCGACCAGGCCGCGCTCGTCGTCGAGCGTTGGTGGCAGCACCGCGGGGCAGCGTCCTAGCCGCGCCAGACGGGCGGGCGCTTCTGCAGGAACGCGTCGATGCCCTCGGTGGCGTCCTCGCCGGCGAGGTCGGCGACCATCGCAAGACCGGCGGTCTCGTACGCCGCCGACAACGGCTGGTCGATCTGCGCCCAGAACGTGCGCTTGCCGTTGGCGATCACCGCTGCGCTGCGCGCTGTGATGACGTCGGTGAACCGCGCGACCGCGGCATCGAGCCCTTCGGCGGGCACGACGGCGTTGAGCAGGCCCCAGTCCAGAGCCGTTGCGGCATCCACCATCTCGCCGGTGAGCAGCAGCTCCATCGCCCGCTTGCGTCCGACGTTGCGCGCGACGCCGACGGCCGGGGTGGAGCAGAAGACGCCGATGTTGACGCCGGGGAGACCGAAGCGGGACGTGTCGCTGGCCACGGCGAGGTCGCACATCGAGACGAGCTGGCAGCCGGCTGCGGTGGCGATGCCGTCGACCTTGGCGATGACCGGCTGCGGGATCTGCGTGAGCCGCACCATGACCACGCTGCACGCGTCGAACAGGTCCTGCTGCCAGTCGTCGTCCCCGACGTGGCTGCGCATCTCGCCAAGGTCGTGGCCTGCGCTGAAGCCGCGGCCCGAGCCCTCGAGCACGACGGCCCGTACGGACGGCTCGTCGGCGATCGTGGCGAGCTCGGCGTCGAGGGCTTCGAGCATGGCGCGCGACAGCGGGTTGAAGCGGGCGCCCCGGTTGAGGGTGAGTGTCGCGACCCCGTCGGAGTCCGACCGCAGCACGTAGGGATCGTCGGCCGCAGCCGCTGCCGGATCTGTCGTCGTCGCCGTCATGCCGTCATCCTGACGCACGCGGGGGGCGCCCGCCCGGATCACTGGGGAAGCCTTGTTGCGCCTAGGGCAACCAGGGGCACCCTCATCCGGAAAGCGAGGGTCAGTCGAGACCGAGGAAGGGGTCGAGGCCGACGGTCAGGCCGGGGCGGGCGGCGATGCCGCGGACGGCGAGGAGCACGCCGGGGGCGAAGGAGGAGACGTCGGTGCTGTCGTGGCGGATCGTCAGGGTCTCCCCCGTGTCGCCGAACAGCACCTCCTGGCTCGAGACGAGGCCCCGGAGGCGGACGGAGTGGACGGGGATGCCGTCGACCGTCGCGCCGCGGGCACCGGGCAGGCTCTGCTCGGTGGCATCGGGCATCGGGGCGAGGCCGGCGTCGGCGCGGGCCGTGGCGATCAGACGGGCGGTCGCGGCGGCAGTGCCGGACGGCGCGTCGACCTTGCGCGGGTGGTGGAGCTCGAGGATCTCGACCGACTCGTAGAACCGGGCGGCCTGCTGCGCGAAGCGCATCATGAGCACGGCGCCGAGCGCGAAGTTGGGGGCGACGAGCACTCCGGTGGACGGCGAGGCCTCCAGCCAGGTGCGCACCTGCGCGAGCCGCTCGTCGGTCCACCCCGTGGTGCCGACGACGGCGTGGATGCCGTGGCGCACGAGGAACTCGAGGTCGCCCATGACGACGTCGGGGTGGGTGAAGTCGACGACGACCTCAGCCCGGGCGGCAGTCAGCAGGTCGAGACTGTCGTGCTGGTCGACCGCCGCGACGAGCTCGAGGTCGGGGGCGGCCTGCACTGCGGCCGCCATCGCAGAGCCGACCCGGCCCAGGGCTCCGATGACACCGACGCGCGTCATGATGTCTCCTCTGCGCCGACCGCGGACGAGAAGTCGCGGCCAGGGTCGAACGGGCCGATGACCGCGAGGGTCGGGGTCACTGCGAGCAGTGTGGACGCGACGTCGCGCACATCCTCGACGGTCACGGCCTCGACGGCGTCGAGCACCTCTGCGGTCGACCACAGGTCGCCGGCGAGCAGCTCTGCCTTGCCGATGCGCGACATGCGAGAGCCGGTGTCCTCCAGGCCGAGCACGAGCCCGCCACGGACCTGGCCCTTGCCGCGCTCGAGCTCCTCGGCCGTGAGGCCGGACGCCGCCACCTTGGCGAGCTCGTCGCGACAGATCTCGAGCACGTCGTCGACCTTCTTGGGCATGCATCCGGCGTAGACGCCGAACATGCCGGTGTCGGCGTAGTGCGAGGCGAAGGAGAACACCGAGTAGGCGAGGCCGCGCTTCTCGCGGATCTCCTGGAACAGCCGGCTGCTCATGCCGCCACCGAGGGCCGCGTTGAGCACGCCGACGGCGAAGCGGCGCTGGTCGTCGCGCGCGAATCCAGGGACGCCGAGGACGACGTTGGCCTGCTCGGTCGCCTTGGTGAGCACCCGGACGTCGCCCGCGCCGCGGGTGCGGAACGTGCCTGCACGCGGAGGCACCGGGACGGCGTCGCCCTCGAGGAGGCCCGCGGCCCCGAACGCCTTGCGCACGAGGCGCACGACGGTCGAGTGGTCGACGTTGCCGGCCGCCGCGACCACCATGTTCTCGGGGCGGTACTTGCCGGTGTAGAAGGCCCGGATGGCCCGCGGCGTGATCGACTCGATCGTCTCGACGGTGCCGAGGATCGGTCGGCCGAGCGGGGTGCTTCCGTACATCGCGTCGGCGAACTCCTCGTGCACGAGGTCGCCGGGGTCGTCGTCGCGCATGGCGATCTCTTCGAGGATCACATCGCGCTCGGAATCGACGTCGTGCGAGCGCAGGAGCGCGGACGTCACGATGTCGCTGATGACGTCGACCGCGAGCGGCAGGTCGGCGTCGAGCACCCGCGCGTAGTAGCAGGTGTACTCCTTGCTGGTGAAGGCATTCATCTCGCCGCCGACTGCGTCGATCGAGGCGGAGATGTCGAGCGCGGAGCGGCGCTCGGTGCCCTTGAACAGCAGGTGCTCGAGATAGTGCGCGGCTCCGGCCTGGGCAGGGGTCTCGTCGCGGGACCCCACGCCGACCCAGATGCCGAAGGCGGCCGAGCGGACGCCCGGGACGTTCTCGGTGACGACGCGGAGCCCGCCCGGCAGCACGGTGCGGCGCACGCGGGCGCCGTCCTCGAGCAGGAGCTGACGGGTCGAGCCAGGACGCTGGTCACGCGCAGAGGGCACGCGGCGGTGCCGCGTGCCCTCTGCCGTGGTGCGTGGCGGTGCCATCGCGACGATCAGGCCTCGACGTCCGC
>JBBQAY010000012.1:0-52830 GCA_038316965.1 Candidatus Nanopelagicales bacterium | reverse complement strand
ACGTCGTCCCAGACCTCGGCCGAGACGGGCTTGCCCGACAGGGCGGCCCAGGTGGCCGCCCCCACGAAGTGGAGGGCGGCGCGGGTCGGGACGACGGTGACGTCGTGGCCCGACTCCGCGAAGCGGCGGAGCAGCTCCGCTGCCTTGTACGCAGCGATGCCGCCACCCACGCCCAGGACCACGCGGGGTCGGGCGGGGGCGGCGGCATCGGGAGTCGTCACGGGCACAGCCTGCCAGGAGGCGGTACCGCGGCGCGTGCTGCCGTGCGGGTCGGACGTTCGAGCCGGGGCAGGGCCCTGACTAGAAGGTCTCGGCCGGAGCCGGGGCCGGCTCGGCCTCGGGGTCGTACGGCTCGGAGGTGAGCAGGCCTGCGTTGATCTCGCGCAGGGCGATCGACAGCGGCTTCTCCTGCACGTGGGTCTCCACGAGCGGGCCGACGTACTCGAGCAGGCCCTCGCCCAGCTGGGAGTAGTAGGCGTTGATCTGGCGGGCGCGCTTGGACGCGTAGAGCACCAGCGAGTACTTCGAGTCGGTGGCCTCGAGGAGCTCGTCGATGGGGGGGTTGGTGATGCCCTCGGGGGCAGAGGCGGTGCCGGACACGCGGGCGCCTTTCATTCGGATCTGCGGGACGACGCACGCCGGGGTGCCGACGCGCGTGGTGGACGGGCCTGGTGAGAGGCGTACGCCCTGGTCAGGAGCCTGCGGGGGGCTCAGCCGAGCCGTGCAGACCCATCAAGTCTAGCAAGGAGGCGACCGCACCCTCGACCGACGCGTTCACGACGGTCGCGTCGAACTCCGACTCCGCCGCCAGCTCGACCCTCGCGGTCTCCAACCGGCGGGCGATCACCTCGGCAGCCTCGGTGCCCCGACCGACCAGACGACGCACCAGCTCGTCCCAGGACGGCGGCGCGAGGAACACCAGGAGCGCCTCGGGCATGCTCGCCCGCACCTGCCTCGCCCCCTGAAGCTCGATCTCCAGGAGCACGGGCACACCCGCCTCGAGCCGCTCGAACACCGGCGCGCGCGGGGTGCCGTAGAAGTTGCCGGCGAACTCGGCGTACTCGAGGAGCTCACCGCCCGCGACCATGCTCGCGAACTCGGCGTGGTCGACGAAGAAGTAGTTGAGGCCGTGCGTCTCCCCCGGCCTCGGGCGGCGCGTCGTCGCCGAGACCGACAGCCAGACATCGGGCCGCGCGGAACGCAGACCCTGGACGACCGTGCTCTTGCCGACCCCCGACGGGCCCGACAGCACGGTGAGGCGAGCGGTCAGGAGGCGAACTCCTTCTCCAGCGCTGCCATCTGGTGCGTGCCGAGTCCGCGGACGCGGCGGTTCTCGGCGATCTGCAGGCGCTCCATGATCTCCGCGGCACGGACCTTGCCGACGCCGGGCATCGACTCGAGGAGCGCGGACACCTTCATCTTGCCGATGATGTCGTCGGTCTGGCCGGCGGCGATCACCTCGCCGATGGACGCGCCCGAGCGCTTGAGACGGTTCTTGACCTCGGCACGCACGCGGCGTGCCTCGGCCGCCTTCTCCAGCGCGGCGGCGCGCTGCTCAGGGGTCAGGGGCGGAAGGGCCACAGCCGGTCCTCTCGTCGGGAACGAAGGCGACCCTAGCGATCTTCATGCCCTGTGGTGAAGCGAACCCCGGCGGTAACCGCATACGCCGCGCGTGCGCCGTCCTCGCAGGTCAGGACAACGCACGCGCGGCGCAGCAGGGTCGTCGGGGCCTACGCGGGCAGCGGGATGCGGCTGATCGTGAAGGTGGCTGCGGCCGGGTTGCTGTCGGCGTCGCCGAGGTGGATCTTCTGCGGATCGATCGGCTTGCCGTTCACCGTGAGCGTGAAGGTGACTCTCTCCGAGCAACGCGGCGTGAAGTCGATGCCGTCGACTCCCCCGTAGTTGACGAGCTTGAAGGCCGTGGTCTTGCGGTCGGCGCTGCGCCAGACGCGGTCGCGGACCTCGTTGCGGACGGCGATCACGGCCGTCTCGTTCGTGGTGCGGATCGTGCCGGCGTACACGGCGCGGGTGCCGGGCTTGTGGGTGACGCGCAGGTGCCAGCCTCGCTGGTCCTTCCAGATCCAGTAGCCGCTGGCGAGGCCGGCCTTGAAGCCGGCCGGCCGGCCGGTGATCTCGTCCGGCAGGGTGCCGGACGAGCAGCCGGTGGTGGTGGTCGTGGTGGTCGTGCTGTAGGCGGCGTACGCGGTCGGCGTCGCGACGACGGCGAGCGACGCCCCGAGCGCGATCGCTCCGAGTGCGGCGGTCGTACGACGGGCGGTGCTGCTGGTCATGGTGCCCCCTCCAACGTGGCCCCGAGTCCTTCCCAGGGCGCTGCGAGAACGACTGTGGCCGTCCGAGGTTGTGACGACGTCGGCGTCGTGTCAGAGGTGTGTAAGGCGCCGACGCCGTGCGCGCTAGAAGCCGGGGGCGTTCATCGGCAGTTCGAGGGTCACGTTGGCGGCCAGGAGCCAGGTAAGGCCGGACGCGACCAAGGCGCCGACCGCGCTCGCGGCGATGAGCGCCCCGAGATCGCCGCGGCCACGGGTGACGACCGGAACGTCGACCTGGGTGTCGACGTCGGCGGGCGGAGGAGTGCGGTTGATCGTGGCGTTGCTCATGAGGTGTCCCTCTCTGTAGCGACTGGGCCGGTTGGACTCGCCGTCTGGGAACCACGGTCGCCGGGAGATGTTGCGCGGATGTGGTCACTGCGTTCGAGCCCGGTAAACCCTCGGTGTCTGCCGTACGGGTGACCGCGGCGACGCGCGGCTCCGGCGGTAGCGTGCCCGGCATGAGCCACGAGGTGCGACGCGCGACGCATGGGGACGTGCCTGCCCTCAGCGGCGTGCTGCTCTCGGTGGTGCGTGGTGGCGCGAGCGTCGGGTTCATGCTCGACGTCACGGCGGAGGACGCCGAGCAGTTCTGGTCGGCTCATCTCTCGAACCCGGCGAACATCGTGCTCGTCGCCACCGATGGCCGCGCGGTGATCGGCACGGGCACGCTGACTCTCGCGGGCTTGCCCAACGGCCGGCACCGGGCCGAGATCGCGAAGCTCCTCGTGAGCCCCGAGACCCAGGGGCACGGCGCCGGGCGCGAGCTGCTCGCCGCGCTCGAGGCCGAGGCGCGCACCCACGGACGTCGCACCCTGGTGCTCGACACGGTGACCGGGTCGGCCGCGCAGCGGCTGTACGAGAGTGCGGGCTGGACCGTGGTGGGCGTGATCGACGACTACGCCGACCTGCCCGACGGCACGCCGTCCCCGACGACGTTCCTGACCAAGCGCCTGACCTGACCAACCCCCGATCCGGCAGAGCTCTGTCGGCGTAGAGCGCGCGATGGCGGAGCCACATCGTCAGCGACGGTGCGGACCTCCCGTCAGGTGAGCGAGGCTGCGATCTGGGCTGCGGCGGCAGCTACGTCGGTCGCGCCGGTGATGGGGCGGCCGATCACGAGGAGGTCGGCGCCGTCGGCCAGGGCCTGCTCGGGGGTGGCGACACGCTGCTGGTCGCCGAGCGCGGCTCCGGCCGGACGTACGCCGGGCGTGATGAGCACGACGTCGTCGGGCACCTCGGCGCGGATCGCGGCGACCTCGTGCGGCGAGCAGACGATCGCTCGTGCACCGGCACCGACGGCCAGGACGGCGAGCCGACGGGCGGCGTCCAGCGCGGGGCCGAGCAGACCGACGGCGGCGAGGTCGTCCTCGGACATCGAGGTGAGCACGGTGACGGCGGTGACGCGGGTGTCGGGCAGCGCGTCGGCAGCCGCGCGGACCATCGCCGCTCCCCCGGACGCGTGCACTGTGAGGTACGCCGGAGCCAGATGAGCCACCGACCGCGCCGCACCGGCCACGGTGTTGGGGATGTCGTGCAGCTTGAGGTCGAGGAACACGTCGCGGCCGCCGGACGCCTCCCGTGCGGCGTGAACCGCGGCATCTCCGTCGCGCAGGTAGGTCTCGAGGCCGACCTTCATCGTCGACACCGACGGGCCAGCCGCGGCGGCCCAGGCAGTGATGGTGGCGAGGTCGGGACCGTCGAGCGCGACCGCGATCGGCGCGAGGGTCACCCCTCCACCCCCGCCTCGATCTCGTCGTCGGCGGGCGTCTCGGCGTCGTGATCGACCACGGTGCCTCCGGGCAACGGCTGGGGGTCGGGCGCGCGATGCGCGTAGCCGACGGCGTCGCCGAGGCTGTCGAAGCCGCGCTCGGCCAGCGCAACCGCGAGCTCGCGGGCCACCCGCAGAGGTGCCGTCGGGTCGTGGAAGGACACCGTGCCCACCGAGACCGCCGAGGCACCGGCGAGGATGAACTCGAGCGCATCGAGGCCGGTGCGGATGCCACCCATCCCGAGGATCGGGACGTCGGGCATCGCCGCCCGGACCTGGTAGACGCAGCGCACCGCGACAGGGCGGATCGCGGGGCCGGACAGGCCGCCGGTGACGCCGGCGAGCGCGGGCCGCATCGTGTCGGTGTCGATCACCATGCCGAGCAACGTGTTGATCATCGAGAGGCCGTCGGCACCGGCCTTCACGACTGCCTCGGCGATCACCACGATGTCGGTGACGTCGGGCGAGAGCTTGGCCAGCACGGGAATCCCGGGGTTGGTGTTGCGTCGCACCGCGGTGATCACCTCGGCCGCCGACACCGGATGGCACGCGAAGACCTGGCCTCGGCTCTCGACGTTCGGGCACGAGATGTTGACCTCGATGGCCGCGATGTCGGTGACGTGCCTCAGCTTGGACGCGATGCGGGTGTACTCGTCGACCGAGCCGCCGGCGATCGACACGATCGCGCGGGCACCGCGCTCACGCAGCCAGGCGAGGTCCTTGTCGAGGAACGCGTCGAGCCCCGGCCCCTGCAGGCCGATCGAGTTGAGCATGCCGCTCGGCGTCTCGGCCATGCGCGGGGTGGGACGCCCCGATCGCGGGTTGAGCATGATGCTCTTGGTGACGATGGCGCCGATCTCGGTGATGTCGAAGAACTGGTCGAGCTCACGACCCGAAGCGGCGCACCCGGACGCCGTCAGCACCGGTGAGGGCAGCGCGAGACCAGCGAGGTCGGTGCTCATGTCGACGTCGGGAAGGTCGAGGACAGAGCCCGGACGGGGTCCGTGGGTGATCACCGCGCGCGTCATCAGTGGCCTCCGACCTGGGGTGCGCCGAGTGTGTCGGGCGGGATGGTGCCGACCTCGTCCCAGCGCACGCGGTCACCGCGGAACACCGGGCCCTCGACGCACGAGCGCAGCATGCGGGTGACGCCGTCGTCACCGATGACGGGCAGCACGCACGTCATGCAGATGCCGATGCCGCAGGCCATGGCCTCCTCGACCGCGCACTGCGAGTGGGCGCCGTGCAACGCCGCCACCTCGGCGACCGACTTCAGCATCGCCATCGGGCCGCACGCGTACACGACGTCGGCGTCCACGCGCTCCATGAGCGCCGGCAGGACGTCGGTGACGCGGCCCTTCTCCCCCAGCGAGCCGTCCTCGGTCGTGATCGTCAGCGTGGCCGCGATGCGCTTGGCATCCAGGACGCCGAAGAGCTTGCTCTCGGTCGAAGCGCCGAGCACGACGTCGACCCGGCAGCCCCGGGCCCGCAGCGCGTCGGCGAGCATGAACATCGGCGCCGAGCCGTAGCCGCCGGCCACGAGCACGCACGACACGGGCTGCTTCGGCAGGGCGAACGGTCGACCGAGCGGGCCGACGATGTCGACCTGGTCGCCGCGGTGCAGCTTGGACAGCCACTCGGTGCCCTTGCCGTGGGCAGCGAACACGACCTCGACCGTGCCGCCGTAGACACCGCGGCTCTGCACCGAGTGGATGGAGAACGCCCGCCGCAGCAGCATCGACGAGCTCGGCCCTCCGACCGCGATAGCCACGAAGTGGCCGGGCCGGGTCGCCTCGGGGATCCCCGGGGCGGTCAGGGTGAGCACCTGGTACTCGCCCACGCGCCGCAGCCCCAGCACCTCCCCGATCACCTGGACCGGGCCGGTCTTCGCCTGTGCCGTCGTCATCGCGTCGCGTTCCCGTCGCTGCTCGTCCCGGACTCGGTCAGGGCAGCCGCGCGCAAGGCGTGCAGGTCGGCAGCGTGCTCCTGCAGCGACCGTACGCCCACCTCCCCCGCCAGCAGCGCCTCGATGCCCTGGACCGTGGCGGCGAGTCCCTGCACGGTCGTGATGCAGGGGACGCCGCGCGTGACCGCGGCGGTGCGGATCTCGTAGCCGTCCAGACGTGAGCCCACGCCGTACGGCGTGTTGACGATGAGATCGATGTCGCCGGCCAGGATCGCATCGACGGTGGTCGGCTCCCCGTTGGGGCCGCGGCCGTCGTGCTGCTTGCGCAGCACCGTGGCCTTGAGCCCGTTGCGGCGCAGCACTTCCGCGGTGCCGCCCGTGGCGCAGATCTCGAAGCCGAGGTCGGCGAGGCGCTTGACCGGGAAGATCATCGAGCGCTTGTCGCGGTTGGCGACCGACACGAACGCTCGACCGCTGGTCGGCAGGCCGCTGGAGTACGCCGCGGTCTGCGACTTGGCGAATGCGGTGCCGAAGTCGGCGTCGATGCCCATGACCTCGCCCGTCGAGCGCATCTCCGGCCCGAGGATGGTGTCGACGCCGTGGAAGCGGCCGAACGGGAGCACCGCCTCCTTCACGGCGATCGCTGTACCGATCGGCAGGTCACCGCCGTCGCCCTCGGCCGGCAGCACGCCCTCGGCGCGAAGCTCGGCGATGGTCGTGCCCATCGTGACGCGGGCCGCGGCCTTGGCCAGCGGCACCGCCGTCGCCTTGGACACGAACGGCACCGTGCGAGACGCGCGCGGGTTGGCCTCGAGCACGTAGAGGATGTCGCCGGCCAGTGCGTACTGGACGTTCAGGAGACCGCGTACGCCGACACCGCGCGCGATTGCCTCCGTGCTGCGCCGGATGCGGTCGATGTCGCCCTTGCCCAGGGTGATGGGCGGCAGCGCGCACGCGGAGTCGCCGGAGTGGATGCCGGCTTCCTCGATGTGCTCCATGACGCCGCCGAGGTAGAGGTCGTGGCCGTCGTACAGGGCGTCGACGTCGATCTCGACCGCGTCGTCGAGGAAGCGGTCGACGAGCACCGGGTGCTCGGGCGTGGCCTCGGTGGCGCGTGCGATGTAGTCGCGGAGCATCGCCTCGTCGTACACGATCTCCATGCCGCGACCACCGAGCACGTACGACGGTCGTACGAGCACCGGGTAGCCGACGCGGTCGGCGACCTCGACGGCCTCCTCGTACGACGTGGCCATGCCGTGCGCCGGCGCCGGAAGGCCGGCCTCCGCGAGAACGCGGCCGAAGGCACCGCGCTCCTCCGCGAGGTGGATCGCCTCGGGGCTCGTGCCCACGATCGGCACGCCGTTGTCCTTGAGCGCCTGCGCGAGCCCGAGCGGCGTCTGGCCGCCGAGCTGCACGATGACACCGGCGACCGGGCCGACCGCGAGCTCGGCGTGGTAGACCTCGAGCACGTCCTCGAGCGTCAACGGCTCGAAGTAGAGGCGGCTCGAGGTGTCGTAGTCGGTCGACACCGTCTCGGGGTTGCAGTTGATCATCACGGTGTCGTAGCCGACCTCGCGCAGAGTGAGGCTCGCGTGCACGCACGAGTAGTCGAACTCGATGCCCTGACCGATGCGGTTGGGCCCGCTGCCCAGGATGATGACGGCCGGTGTCGTGCGCGGCTCGACCTCGGTCTCCTCGTCGTAGGCCGAGTAGTGGTACGGCGTCTTCGCCGAGAACTCCGCGGCGCAGGTGTCGACCGTCTTGTAGACGGGCCGGATGCCGAGTGCGTGGCGGACCCCGCGCACGACGTCCTCGCCGAGACCTCGGATGTCGCCGATCTGCTTGTCGGAGAAGCCGTGCCGCTTGGCCAGTCGCAGCAGCTGGGGCGACAGCTCGGTGGCATCGCGCAGGATGTCGCCGATCTCGTTGAGCAGCACGATCTGGTCGAGGAACCACGGGTCGATGTTGGTGGCCTCGTGGAGATCCTCGTTGGTGGCGCCGGCCCACAGAGCCTGCTGCACCTTGCGGAGCCTGCCGTCGTGCGGCACCCTCACGGCCTCGATCAGCCCTGCGATGTCGACGTCGGCCTTCTCGCCGACCCAGGTGAACGGCGCGTCCTTGCGCTCGATCGAGCGCAGCGCCTTCTGCAGCGCCTCGGTGAAGTTGCGGCCGATGGCCATCGCCTCGCCGACGCTCTTCATCGTGGTCGTCAGCGTCTGGTCGGCGGACGGGAACTTCTCGAACGCGAACCGCGGCACCTTCACCACGACGTAGTCGAGAGCGGGCTCGAACGACGCAGGCGTCTCGCGCGTGATGTCGTTCGGGATCTCGTCGAGCGTGTAGCCGACGGCGAGCTTCGCGGCGATCTTCGCGATCGGGAAGCCGGTGGCCTTCGACGCCAGCGCGGAGGACCGCGAGACTCGCGGGTTCATCTCGATGACGACCATGCGGCCGTCGTCGGGGTTGATCGCGAACTGGATGTTGCAGCCGCCGGTGTCGACGCCGACCGCGCGGATCACGGCGATGCCGACGTCGCGCAGGTGCTGGTACTCGCGGTCGGTGAGCGTGAGCGCCGGCGCGACGGTGATCGAGTCGCCGGTGTGCACGCCCATCGGGTCGACGTTCTCGATCGAGCAGATGACCACGACGTTGTCGTTCTTGTCGCGCATCAGCTCGAGCTCGTACTCCTTCCAGCCGATGATCGACTCCTCGAGGAGCACCTCGGTGGTCGGCGAGGCCTGCAGCCCCTGGCCGGCGATGCGGTACAGCCCGGCCTCGTCGTACGCGATGCCCGAGCCGGCGCCTCCCATGGTGAACGAGGGCCGCACGACGACCGGGTAGCCGAGGTCCTCGACGCCGGCGAGGCAGTCGTCCATCGTGTGGCAGACCGCGCTGCGCGCGGACTCCGCGGCGAGGCCGGAGGCGTTGATCTGCGCGACGATGCCCTTGAACTTCTCGCGGTTCTCACCTGCCTCGATCGCCTCGACGTTGGCGCCGATGAGCTCGACGCCGTACTTCTCGAGGACGCCGTTGGCGTGCAGCGCCATGGCGCAGTTGAGCGCCGTCTGGCCGCCGAGCGTCGCGAGCAGGGCGTCGGGTCGCTCCCTGGCGATGATCTTCTCGACGTACTCGGGGGTGATGGGCTCGACGTAGGTGGCGTCGGCGAACTCCGGGTCGGTCATGATCGTCGCGGGGTTGCTGTTGACCAGCACCACCCGCAGGCCCTCGGCCTTGAGCACGCGGCACGCCTGCGTGCCCGAGTAGTCGAACTCGCAGGCCTGGCCGATGACGATCGGGCCGGAGCCGATCACCATGACGGACTTCAGGTCGTCACGCCTGGGCACGAGCGGCCTCCATCAGGTCGCAGAATCGGTCGAACAGGTAGGCCGAGTCGTGCGGGCCCGCTGCCGCCTCCGGGTGGTACTGCACCGAGAAGGCGGGGACGTCCAGTGCGCGCAGGCCCTCGACGACGTCGTCGTTGAGGCAGACGTGGCTGACCTCGACCCGGCCGTACGGCGTCTCGCTCACGCGGTCGGTCGGCGCGTCGACGGCGAACCCGTGGTTCTGCGCCGTGATCTCGACCTTGCCCGTGGTGCGGTCCATCACCGGCACGTTGATGCCGCGGTGGCCGTAGCGCAGCTTGTAGGTGCCGAAGCCGAGAGCGCGTCCGAGCACCTGGTTGCCGAAGCAGATGCCGAACACCGGTCGGCGGGCATCCAGCGCGGCCTGCACGAGGGCGACCGCGTGGTCGGCCGTGGCCGGGTCGCCTGGGCCGTTGCTGAAGAAGACGCCGTCGACGCCCACCTCGAGCAGCCGCTCCGGCGTGATCGTCGAGGGCACCACGTGCACCTCGATGCCGCGCGCGGCCATGTGCCGCGGCGTCGCGCCCTTGATCCCGAGGTCGACCGCGGCCACGGTGAACCGCTTCTCGCCCACGGCCGGGATGACCTCGTCGACGTCGACGCTGACCTCGTCGGCGAGCGCGGCGCCGACCATCTGCGGGCTGGCGTGCACCTGCGCCAGGAGCTCGTCGACCGGACGCTGTGCCGCTTCGCCGCTGAAGACACCGACCCGCATGGCACCGCGCTCGCGCAGGTGGCGGGTGAGTGCTCGGGTGTCGATGTCGCTGATCCCGACGATGCCCTGGGCCTCGAGCTCCTCGTCGAGGGTGCGCTCGGAGCGCCAGTTCGACGCCATGCGGGAGGGATCGCGGACGACGTACCCGGCGACCCAGATCTGTCGCGACTCGGCGTCGTCGTCGTTGACGCCGTAGTTGCCGATGTGCGGCGAGGTCTGCACCACGACCTGCCGGTGGTACGACGGGTCCGTCAGCGTCTCCTGGTAGCCGGACATGCCGGTGGTGAACACCGCCTCGCCGAACGTCTCCCCCACGGCGCCGTACGAACGCCCGCGGAAGACCCGGCCGTCCTCGAGCACCAGCAGCGCCGGCTCGGCGTCGAGAAGCCCGGTCATGAACCCACCACCTCGGTCTTGGTGGACCGCACGGTCCCGTCGAGCAGCGTCGGGCGGCCGCGCAGGAAGGTTGCGACCACGGTGGCCGGCAGCGTCAGGCCGGCGTAGGGAGTGTTGCGGCTGCGGCTCTGCAGCGTGCCCGGCTCGACGACGACCTCGCGTGCGGGGTCGACGAGCACCAGGTTGGCCGGCTCGCCCGCGGAGAGCGGACGACCGTGGCCGGCGAGGCGGCCGATGCGCGCGGGCGCGGTCGACATCCGATCGGCGACACCGGCCCAGTCGAGCAGACCGGTCTCGACCATGGCCGAAGCGACGACGCCGAGCGCGGTCTCGAGGCCGAGCATGCCCATGGCCGCCTCGGCCCACTCGCAGTCCTTGTCCTCGACCGGGTGCGGGGCGTGGTCGGTCGCGACGATGTCGATCGTGCCGTCGGCCAGTGCTTCGCGGAGGGCGAGCACGTCGTGCTCGGAGCGCAGCGGCGGGTTGACCTTGTAGACCGGGTCGTACGAGCGCACGAGCTCCTCGGTGAGCAGCAGGTGGTGAGGCGTGACCTCGGCGGTGACGTCGATGCCGCGCGACTTGGCCCAGCGCACGATCTCGACCGAGCCCGCCGTGGACACGTGGCAGACGTGCAGGCGTGAGCCGACGTGCTCGGCGAGCAGGACGTCGCGGGCGATGATCGCCTCTTCGGCGACCGCGGGCCAGCCGCGCAGTCCGAGGATGCCGGAGAGCGCGCTCTCGTTCATCTGCGCGTCCTCGGTGAGGCGCGGCTCCTGGGCGTGCTGCGCGACGACGCCGTCGAAAGCCTTCACGTACTCCAGCGCGCGGCGCATGATCACCGCGTCGTGGACGCACTTGCCGTCGTCGCTGAACACGCGGACCGTGGCGGCGCTCTCAGCCATGGCACCGAGCTCGGCCAGCGCTGTGCCCTTCAGGCCCACCGTGACTGCCCCGATCGGCTGCACGTCGACGTAGCCGGCGGCGCGGCCGAGGTGCCATACCTGCTCGACCGTGCCGGCGGTGTCGGCGACCGGGTCGGTGTTGGCCATGGCGAACACCGCGGTGAACCCGCCCGCTGCTGCGGCGCGCGAACCGGTCTCGACGGTCTCGGCGTCCTCGCGGCCGGGCTCGCGCAGGTGCGTGTGCAGGTCGACGAGGCCCGGGAGGGCGACGAGGCCCTCGGCCTCGACGACGATCGCACCCTCGGCGTCGGCGGCACCGGCGGCCGCCACCTCGGCGATCACGCCGTCGCGCAGGACGAGGTCGGCGGGCTCGCCGCCGAGGATCCGTGCGCGTCGGACGACGTAGGTCTCGGACATCTCAGGCCTCCGCGGCATCGGTGGAGTCGGCGTCGGTGCCGGCGCCGAGCTGGGCGCCGCCGAGGAGCAGGTAGAGCACAGCCATGCGGACGCTGACGCCGTTGCTCACCTGCTCGACGATCACCGAGCGCGGTGCGTCGGCGACCTCCGCGGCGATCTCCATGCCGCGGTTCATCGGGCCGGGGTGCATGACGATCGCGTGGTCGGGCATCAGGGCCATCCGGCGGCCGTCGAGGCCGTAGCGGCGGCTGTACTCCCGCGCGCTGGGGAAGAACGCGGCGTTCATCCGCTCGCGCTGCACGCGCAGCATCATCACCGCGTCCGCCTTGCCGAGGGCGGGGTCGAGCTCGTACGACGTGGCGCACGGCCAGGTCTCGACACCGACCGGCAGCAGCGTGGGCGGCGCCACCAGAGTGACCTCGGCGCCGAGCGTGGCGAGGAGCAGCACGTTGCTGCGCGCCACGCGGCTGTGCAGGACGTCGCCGACGATCGTGACGCGACGGCCTTCGAGGTCGCCCGTGCCGCCCGCGAGATGCCGACGCATCGTGAACGCGTCGAGCAGGGCCTGGGTGGGGTGCTCGTGCGTGCCGTCGCCGGCGTTGACGACCGAGCCGCCGATCCAGCCCGAGTTGGCGAGGCGGTGCGGTGCGCCGCTTGCACCGTGGCGGATGACGACGGCGTCGGCCCCCATGGCCTCGAGCGTGAGCGCGGTGTCCTTCAGGCTCTCGCCCTTGGAGACGCTCGAGCCCTTGGCGCTGAAGTTGATGACATCGGCCGAGAGCCGCTTGGCCGCAGCCTCGAACGAGATGCGGGTGCGGGTCGAGTCCTCGAAGAAGAGGTTGACCACCGTGCGGCCTCGCAGGGTGGGCAGCTTCTTCACGGCCCGGTCGGTCAGCGAGGCGAGCTCGGCGGCGGTGTCGAGGACGAGCAGCGCGTCGTCGCGGTCGAGGTCGGCGGCGGACAGCAGGTGGCGCTTCACTTCGACTCCTCCGTCGTGCCGTGACCGGTGCCCCCGGAGATGAGGACCGCGTCCTCGCCGTCGTGCTCGGCCACGAGGACCAGCACCTTCTCCGAGGTGGACGTCGGGATGTTCTTGCCCACGTAGTCGGCGCGGATCGGCAGCTCGCGATGGCCGCGGTCGACCAGGACCGCGAGCTGCACCGCGCGGGGACGCCCGATGTCGTTCATGGCGTCGAGGGCCGCGCGGATGGTGCGACCGCTGTAGAGGACGTCGTCGACGAGCACGACGACCTTGTCGTCGATGCCGCCGGCCGGGATCTCGGTCGGCAGCAGTGCCCGGGCCGGGGCTCGACGGAGGTCGTCGCGGTACATCGTGATGTCGAGCGAGCCGACGGGGACGTCGCGCCCCTCGATCTCGCGGATGCGCTCGGCCACGCGTCGGGCCAGGAAGACACCTCGGGTGGGGATCCCCAGCAGCACCACGTCGTCGGCGCCCTTGGCGCGTTCGACGATCTCGTGGGCCACGCGCGTCAGCGCTCGGGCTATCTCCGCAGCGTCAAGGACAGTGCGTGCGTCGTCAGGAGTCCGGGCAGCGGACATCTCGGCGACCCTCCTTCCCCGCCTCTCAGGACGGACTTAAAGGACTTGGTCTGCGCCCGACCCTACCCGAGGTTGCCGAGGCCACGGAGGGGCGCACCGAGGAGTGAGACAGCCCACGCCGCGGGGCTCCGACGGCGGCTCGCCAGCAACAGCGCGTGACCGGCGGCGAAGGCGTGTAACAGATGAGGCTCGACACGCTCGGTGTGCGGTCGGAGCCGCGTCCGCCACCCGGACGGCACCTCTGAGCCTCGCCCGAACGGCCGATAGAACCGGGCAGCGGGAAAGGCGTTACGCTGCGTAACATCACCTGGGGGTGGGGGGCGCCCGCTGTTCGGACCGGTACGGGGATCGATGGAGGGACACGTCACTCATGGCTACCGACTACGCACGCGCGCTCGGCGCGCGGCTGCGCGCGATCCGGCAGCAGCAGGGGCTCTCGCTCCACGGCGTCGAGGAGAAGTCGCTCGGCCGCTGGAAGGCGGTCGTGGTGGGCTCGTACGAGCGCGGCGACCGTGCCGTGACGGTGCAGAAGCTCGCCGAGCTCGCCGACTTCTACGGCGTCCCGGTCTCCGAGCTGCTTCCCGACTCGTCGCCGGCAGTCTCGGCCGAGCCCCCCAAGCGGCTCATCATCGACCTCGAGCGCCTCGGCCAGGTGCCGGCCGAGAAGGCAGGGCCCCTCGCTCGCTACGCCGCGGCGATCCAGGCGCAGCGCGGTGACTACAACGGCCGCATCCTGTCGATCCGCCAGGACGACCTGCGCACCCTCGCCGTCATCTACGACGAGGCGCCGAGCCAGCTCGCCGAGCAGCTCATCGGCTGGGGCGTGCTCAACCCCGAGGCCCGCGGCGCGCTCGACTGACACCGCTCGCCCGACGTACGAGAAGGCCCCCGTGCAGCTCGCGCTGCCGGGGGCCTTCGTCGTACGGGCTAGATGCCGCTGGGGTTGAGCGTGCCCATGCGGTGCACGCGCATGCCGTTGGTGGTGCCGGGGACGCCCGGCGGCACGCCGGCGATGATGACGAGCAGCTCGCCGACCGTCGCGCGGCCGTTCTCCTGCAGCGCGGCGTCGACCATCGCGACCATCTCGTCGGTGCTGCCGACCTTGGGGACGAGGTAGGTCTCGACGCCCCACGACAGCGCGAGCTGGCTGCGCACCCGGGAGTTGGGCGTGAAGGCCATGAGCGGCATCGCCGGGCGGTAGCGCGACACGAGGCGGGCCGAGCGGCCGGTCTCGGTGAAGGCGATGACCCCGGACGCACGGACGTCCTGCGCGACCCGGACCGCGGCGCGCGTGATCGATCGCGAGGTGGAGTCGTTGGGGTCGGTGACCACCGGGAGCTGGTCGAGCGCCTGGCTCTCGACCTCCTCGATGATGCGGCTCATCGTGCGGACCACGTGGGCCGGGTGCGAGCCGACCGAGGTCTCGCCCGACAGCATGAGGGCGTCGGTGCCGTCAAGGACGGCATTGGCGACGTCGCTGGCCTCGGCGCGGGTCGGACGCGTCATGGACACCATGGAGTCGAGCATCTGGGTCGCGACGTTGACGGGCTTGGCGCGGCGACGCGCGAGGGTGATCGCGCGCTTCTGGACCAGGGGCACCTGCTCGAGCGGGAGCTCGACGCCGAGGTCGCCGCGGGCGACCATGATGCCGTCGAACGCGTCGATGATCGACTCGAGGTTGTCGACCGCCTGCGGCTTCTCGATCTTGGCGATGACGGGCAGACGCACGCCCTCGTCGTCCATGATCTTCTGGACGTCGAGAAGGTCGTCGGCGCTGCGCACGAACGACAGCGCGATGATGTCGACGCCGAGGCGCAGGGCCCAGCGGAGGTCGGCGACGTCCTTCTCGGACATCGCGGGCACGCTGACGGCGACGCCGGGAAGGTTGATGCCCTTGTTGTCGCTGACGCGACCACCCTCGACCACCTCGGTGATGACCGAGCGCTCCTCGACCTCGACCGCGCGCAGAGCTACCTTGCCGTCGTCGATCAGGATCATGTCGCCGACGTGGACGTCGCCGGGCAGCCCCTTGTACGTCGTGCCGCACATGTCGACGTCGCCAGGGACGTCGTCGATCGTGATGACGAACCGCGCCCCCACCTCGAGCACGACCGGCCCGTTGGCGAAGGTCGCCAGGCGGATCTTGGGGCCTTGGAGGTCGACGAGGATGCCGATCCCCCGCCCTGCGGCGTCTCCGGCCGACCGGACCCACCCGTAGACCCGCTCGTGATCGGCGTAGGAGCCGTGCGAGAGGTTCATGCGGGCGACGTCCATGCCGGCGTCGACGAGGGACTGGATTCCCTCCTGGCTCGCAACAGCGGGCCCGAGGGTGCAGACGATCTTGGCGCGGCGCACGTAGGTAACCCTATCCCTGTGGTTCGTGGAGGTTGAAAGCGGTTGCACCTGCGCCCGGAACCGGCCCCCCGGTCAGACGACGAGCGGCCGCGCGGTCGGCGGGATCGGCGCCGGGAGGGTGGTCGTGCCGGAGAGCCAGGTGTCGACGCCCGCCGCGGCCGAACGGCCCTCCGCGATCGCCCACACGATGAGCGACTGGCCGCGGCCCGCGTCGCCGGCCACGAACACGCCGGGCACGGAGCTCATGTACGAGCCATCGCGCAGGATGTTGCCGCGCTCGTCGAGCTCGACGCCGAGCTGGTCGAGCAGCGGGCCCCGCTCGGGGCCCGTGAAGCCCATCGCGAGGAACACGTAGTCGGCGGGCAGCTCGCGCTCGGTGCCGGGCACCGCCTCGAAGCGGCCGTCCTTGAACTCGACCTCGACGATCTCGAGCGCCCGCACGCGGCCGTTGCCGTCGTCGACGAAGCGCTGGGTGTTGACGGAGTAGACGCGCTCGCCGCCCTCCTCGTGCGCGCTCGTGACCTTGTAGGTCATCGGGTACGTCGGCCAGGGCTGGCCCTTCGGCCGAGCGTCGGTCGGCATCGGCATGATCTCGAGCTGGGTCACCGAGGCTGCGCCCTGGCGGTGCGAGGTGCCCAGGCAGTCGGCGCCGGTGTCGCCGCCGCCGATGATCACGACGTGCTTGCCTGCGACGTCGATCGGCGCGACGTCGAGGTCGCCCTCCTGCACGCGGTTGGCGCCGGGGAGGAACTCCATGGCCTGGTGCACCCCGGCCAGCTCGCGGCCGGGCACCGGGAGATCGCGCCACTGGGTGGCACCGACCGACAGCACGACCGCGTCGTAGCGCTTGCGGAGGTCGGTGCCGGTGACGTCGGTGCCGACGTCGACGCCGGACCGGAACTTCACGCCCTCCGCCTGCATCTGGACGAGGCGACGCTCGAGGTGCCGCTTCTCCATCTTGAACTCGGGGATGCCGTAGCGCAGGAGACCGCCGACGCGGTCGGCGCGCTCGAACACCGCGACGGTGTGGCCCGCGCGGGCGAGCTGCTGCGCCGCGGCGAGGCCCGCCGGGCCGGAGCCGATGACCGCGATGGTCCTGCCCGACTGTCGAGGAGCGGGCTGAGGAGTGACCCAGCCCTCGTCCCACGCACGGTCGACGATCTCGACCTCGACCTGCTTGATCGAGACCGGGTCCTGGTTGATCCCGAGGACGCAGGCCGTCTCGCACGGAGCCGGGCACAGGCGACCGGTGAACTCCGGAAAGTTGTTCGTCGCGTGCAGCCGCTCCGACGCCGCCCGCCAGTCCTGGCGCCACACGAGGTCGTTCCACTCGGGGACGAGGTTGCCCAGCGGGCAGCCGCTGTGGCAGAACGGGATGCCGCAGTCCATGCACCGACCGGCCTGCTTCTCCAGCGTCTCGCGCGGGAACGGGTCGTAGACCTCACGCCAGTCGCGGATCCGGACGTCGACCGGACGCCGCTGCGGGCCTTCGCGGCCCGTCGTCAGGAAGCCCTTGGGGTCAGCCATGGTTCGACTCCATCACTGCGAGCAGGACGTCACGGCCCTCGCGCTCCGCTGCGGCCTGGACCGCTAGCACGCGCGCGTAGTCGCGGGGCATGACCTTGGTGAAGCGAGCGGCGACCACACCCTGCTCGAGCAGCGCGGACGAGACCGTGGAACCGGTCTCCTCGAGGTGCCGGCTGAGGAGCTCGGTGACCCGGACGACATCGTCGTCGTCGAGCGGGATCAGGTCGACAAGATCGGGATTGACCCGACCGGGTACGGCGTCGAGCAGGTACGCGACGCCGCCGGACATGCCCGCGGCGAAGTTGCGGCCGGTGGGGCCGGCGATGACGACCGTGCCGCCCGTCATGTACTCGCAGCCGTGGTCGCCGACACCCTCGACCACGGCGGAGGCCCCGGAGTTCCGGACGCAGAAGCGCTCGCCGACCGTGCCGCGCAGGTAGATCTCGCCGGAGGTGGCGCCGTACCCGATGACGTTGCCGGCGATGACGTTGGCCTCGGCCGGGAACGTCGAGGACCGGTCGGGACGCACGATCACCCGGCCACCCGAGAGCCCCTTGGCGACGTAGTCGTTGCTGTCGCCCTCGAGGCGAAGCGTGATCCCGCGCGGGAGGAACGCACCGAACGACTGACCGGCGGAGCCGGTGAAGGTGATGTCGATCGTGCCCTCGGGCAGCCCGTCGGCGCCGTAGCGACGACTGACCTCCGAGCCGAGCATGGTGCCGACCGTGCGGTTGACGTTGCGTACCGCCACCTGGGCCCGGACGGGCTCGCCGCGCTCGAGCGCGTCGGCCGCAAGGGCGATGAGCTCGTTGTCGAGCGCACGGGACAAGCCGTGGTCCTGGGTGACGGTCTGGTGCAGCGAGGCACCCTCGGGAATCACCGGCACGTGCAGGATCGGCGTGAGGTCGAGACCCTCGGCCTTCCAGTGGTCGACCGCCTTGGTGGCGTCGATGAGCTCGGCGTGGCCGACTGCTTCGAGCAGGGTGCGCAGGCCGAGGCTCGCGAGGATCTCGCGCACCTCCTCGGCGAGGAAGGTGAAGAAGTTCTCGACGAACTCGGGCTTGCCGTTGAAGCGCTCGCGCAGGACCGGATTCTGCGTGGCGACGCCGACCGGGCAGGTGTCGAGGTGGCAGACGCGCATCATGATGCAGCCCGAGACGACCAACGGCGCCGTGGCGAACCCGAACTCCTCGGCGCCGAGCAGCGCCGCGATGATGACGTCGCGCCCGGTCTTGAGCTGGCCGTCGGTCTGGACCACGACGCGGTCGCGGAGGCCGTTGAGCAGCAGGGTCTGCTGGGTCTCGGCGAGGCCGAGCTCCCACGGACCGCCAGCGTGCTTGAGCGAAGTGAGCGGCGACGCGCCGGTGCCTCCGTCGTGGCCCGAGACCAGCACGACGTCGGCGTGCGCCTTCGCGACGCCGGCAGCGACCGTGCCCACTCCGACCTCGGACACCAGCTTCACGTGCACGCGGGCACGCGGGTTGGAGTTCTTGAGGTCGTGGATCAGCTGGGCGAGGTCCTCGATGGAGTAGATGTCGTGGTGGGGCGGCGGCGAGATGAGGCCGACGCCGGGCGTGGAGTGCCGGGTCTTGGCGATCCACGGGTAGACCTTGTGGCCGGGCAGCTGGCCGCCCTCGCCGGGCTTGGCGCCCTGCGCCATCTTGATCTGCAGGTCGTCCGCGTTCACGAGGTAGTGGCTGGTGACACCGAAGCGGCCCGAGGCGATCTGCTTGATGGCCGACCGCTTGGAGTCGCCGTTCGGCAGCACCTCGAAGCGCTCGGCGTCCTCGCCGCCCTCGCCGGTGTTGGACTTCGCGCCGAGGCGGTTCATCGCGATGGCGAGGGTCTCGTGCGCCTCGCCGGAGATGGAGCCGTACGACATCGCGCCCGTGGAGAACCGCTTCACGATCTCGCTGACCGGCTCGACCTCGTCGATGCTGATCGGCTCACGGACGTCGGTCTTCAACGCGAACAGGCCGCGCAGGGTCATGAGGCGCTCGGCCTGCTCGTCGACGCGCGAGGTGTACTGCTTGAAGACGTCGTACCTTCCCTCGCGGGTGGCGTGCTGGAGACGGAACACCGTCTCGGGGTCGAACAGGTGCGGCTCGCCCTCGCGGCGCCACTGGTACTCGCCGCCGACACTGAGACGACGGTGCGCGGGCGAGATGCCGCTCGGCGGGAAGGCCACGGCGTGACGGCGTGCGGTCTCCTCCGCGATGACGTCGAGACCGACGCCGCCGAGCCGGGAGGTGGTGCCGGTGAACCAGGAGTCGACGACCTCCTGGGACAGGCCGATGGCCTCGAAGACCTGGGCGCCGCGGTACGACGCGACGGTGGAGATGCCCATCTTGCTCATCACCTTGAGGACGCCCTTGCCGAGCGCCTTCACGAGGTTGCGCACGGCCTTCTCGGGCGCGATGTCGGTGATGATGCCGCGACGGACGAGGTCTTCGACCGACTCCATCGCGAGGTACGGGTTGACCGCGGCGGCGCCGTACCCGATGAGCAGCGCGACGTGGTGCACCTCGCGGACGTCACCGGCCTCGACGATGAGCCCCGCCATCGTCCGCTCCTTCTGGCGCACCAGGTGGTGGTGCACGGCGGAGGTGAGCAGCAGCGACGGGATCGGGGCGAGGTCGGCGTCGGAGTCACGGTCGGACAGCACGATGAAGCGCTTGCCGTCGGCGATGTGAGCCGAGACCTCGCTGCAGATCTCCCGCAGGCGCGCGCCCAGCGCCACTCCCCCGCCGTCGACGTCGTACAGGCCCGAGACCTTCGCGGCCGAGAAGCCGGGGAGGTCGCCGTCCTTGTTGACGTAGAGGATCTTCGCGAGCTCGTCGTTGTCGATCACGGGGAACGGCAGCACGAGCTGGCGGCAGTGGTTCGGTGACGCGGTCAGAATGTTGACCTCGGGGCCGATGTGGCTCGACAGCGAGGTGACGAGCTCCTCGCGGATGGCGTCCAACGGCGGGTTGGTGACCTGCGCGAACAGCTGGGAGAAGTAGTCGAACAGCATCCGCGGACGCTCGGAGAGCACCGCGAGCGGCGTGTCGGTGCCCATCGATCCGATCGCCTCGGCGCCCGACTTCGCCATCGGCGCGACGAGGATGCGGAGCTCCTCCTCGGTGTAGCCGAAGGTCTGCTGACGACGCAGCACCGACTCCGTGGTGTGCACGATATGCTCGCGCTCGGGCAGGGAGTCGAGGTGCATGACGCCGGCGTGCAGCCACTCGTCGTACGGCGCGGCCACGGCCAGCTCGGCCTTGATCTCGTCGTCCTCGACGATGCGGTGCTGCTCGGTGTCGACCAGGAACATGTGGCCCGGCTGCAGCCGACCCTTGCGCACGATCGTGGCCGGGTCGATGTCGAGCACGCCGGCCTCGGACGCGAGCACCACGAGACCGTCGTCGGTGACCCAGAAGCGCCCGGGGCGCAGGCCGTTGCGGTCGAGGACCGCGCCGATCACGGTGCCGTCGGTGAAGCAGACGTCGGCGGGGCCGTCCCAGGGCTCGGTGAGCGTGGCGTGGAACTCGTAGAACGCGCGACGGGCGGAGTCCATCTCCGTGTGGTTCTGCCACGCCTCGGGGATCATCATCAGGACGGCGTGGGGCAGGCTGCGGCCGCCGAGGTGCAGCAGCTCGAGCACCTCGTCGAAGGACGCGGAGTCCGAGCCGCCGTCGGTGCAGATCGGGACCAGGCGAGACATGTCGCCGGGGATGAGGTCGCTGGTCAGCTGGGCCTCGCGGGCCGCCATCCAGTTGCGGTTGCCCTTGACCGTGTTGATCTCGCCGTTGTGCGCGATGAGGCGGTAGGGGTGTGCCAGCGGCCAGCTCGGGAACGTGTTGGTCGAGAAGCGCGAGTGCACGAGGGCGAGCGCGGAGGTGTAGCGCTCGTCGACCAGGTCGGGGAAGAACTCCTTGAGCTGACCGGTCGTGAGCATGCCCTTGTAGACGATCGTCCGCGACGACAGCGACGGGAAGTAGACGTCGGCCTCGTGCTCGGCGCGCTTGCGCAGGCAGAACGCCATCCGCTCCAGCGCCATCCCCATGACTCGGTGGCCGGAGGCCTGCACGAAGAGCTGCTTGAAGCGCGGCATCACGCTGCGCGCGGTGGTGCCCACGCTCGAGGCCTCGACGGGGAGCTCGCGCCAGGTGACGACCTCGAGGCCCTCCTCGGCCGCGATCGCCTCGATCTGCTTCATGGCGACCTGCTCGGCGTGGTCGTCGCTCGGCAGGAACGCGATGCCGACGGCGTACGAGCGACGTGGCGGGAGAGTGACGCCCTGCTCGGACAGGACGGCGTGGAAGAACTCGTCCGGGAGCTGGGTGAGGATGCCTGCGCCGTCGCCGGAGTCGGGCTCGGAGCCCGACGCGCCACGGTGCTCGAGGTTCTCGAGAGCGGTCACGGCCTTGCGCACGACGTCGTGCGACTTCTCACCGGACATCTGCACGACGAACGCGACGCCACAGGCGTCCTTCTCGTGCTGGGGGTGGTACAGGCCCTGGGGGGCGGGGATGGCCGACTTCATGGTCACTCCCTGAGGCTCGCCTGGACCGGGTCACGCAGTGTCGAGCGGGATCCGGTGGGGGTCGAGCAGGGGGACAACATTGGCCGCGCTGCTGTGCGGGAACTGTAACGGGTGGGGTGTACCTGGATGCAACAGGGGCGCGTGTGTCCCATCCCACGAGACCCGGCGTCTCACATGCTGGAAATGGGAGCGCTAGCCGATGCTGGTGCCGACGAGAGAGCCGACCCCGAAGGTGACGGCGGCGGCAGCGGCGCCGACGAACAGCTGGCGCAGGCCCGAGAACCACCACGACCGAGCGGTGACCCGAGAGACGATGACGCCGGCGACGAACAGGCCGACGAGCGAGAGGATGAGGGACCACGTGAGCGTGCTCGCGCCGAACGCGTACGGCAGCACGGGGATCATCGCGCCGATCACGAACGACAGGAACGACGAACCAGCCGCCAGCCAGGGGTTGGGGAGCTCGCCCGGGGCCAGGCCGAGCTCCTCGCGGGCGTGCACCTCCAGCGCAGCCTCGGGATTGCGCCCGAGCTGAGCGGCCATCTCCTCGGCCAGTGACTGGTCGATACCGCGGGCGACCCAGATCTGGGCGAACTCCTGGGCCTCGAGCTCGGGGTTGCGCGAGAGCTCGCGGCGCTCGTTCTCGAACTCCTGCTCGGCGAGCTCCGACTGCGAGGCGACCGAGGTGTACTCCCCGGCCGCCATCGAGAACGCGCCTGCGGCAAGGCCCGCGAGCCCGGCCAGGACCACCGCGCTGCGGTTGCCGTCGGCCAGCCCCGCCGTACCTCCGGCGACACCGGCCATGAGGGCGAAGTTCGACACGAGGCCGTCCATCGCCCCGAACACGGCTGGGCGAAGCCAGCCGCCGGTGACGTCGCGGTGGTGCTCGAGAGGGATGCTCACGAACCCGAACCTACCGGGGGTTCGCCGTCCGTGCCGTCACCCGCCTCGGCGAGCACCGGCTCGTCGGACGGATCCGGGCTCACGTCCCTGTCGCGGCCGAGGAGGGCGGCGGGGTCCTCGCGTCCGGGCCGCAGGCGGGCGCTGATGACGAGGTAGGCGATGCCGCCGGCGATCACGACCAGCGAGGTGAAGACGTTGAGTCGGATGCCGAAGAACTGGTGCGCCTCGTCGATGCGCAGCGACTCCCACATCGCGCGACCGACGGAGTAGAGGGTGATGTAGAGGGCGAAGACGCGGCCGTGCCCCATGGTCCATCGACGGTCGGCCCAGATGAGGACGGCGGCCACACCGACGCACCACAGCGACTCGTAGAGGAACGTCGGGTGGAACGTCTCGTACGCCTCGTAGCCTGCGGGTCGGTTGGCGGGGTCGATGACCAGGCCCCACGGCAGGTCGGTGGGCCGGCCGAACAGCTCCTGGTTGAACCAGTTGCCCCAGCGGCCGATCGCCTGGGCAAGCACGACCCCGGGAGCGACGGCGTCGGCGAACGGCGGCAGCGGGATGCCCTTGCGGCGTACGCCGATCCACGTGCCGACGCCACCGAGGAGCACGGCCCCCCAGATGCCGAGGCCGCCGTCCCAGATGCGCAACGCGGCAAAGAACCCCTTGCCGTCCTCCCCGAAGTAGATCTGCCAGTCGGTGGCGACGTGGTAGATCCGACCGCCGACGATGCCGAACGGCACGGCCCAGACCGCGACGTCGGCCACGGTGCCCGGCCGACCGCCGCGCTCGACCCAGCGCTTGCCGCCGTACCAGATCGCGACGACGATCCCGAGCAGGATGCACAAGGCGTATGCCCGGATCGGGAGCGGGCCGAGGTTCCAGACGCCCTGCGAGGGGCTGGGGATCGACGCCAGGAAGTCGACGCCCGACGTCCCCGGCACCGCGAGGGTGCCGGGGACGTGGAGCGCGAGGATCGTCGTCACTTGTTGTCGGCGATGTACTTCTTGAGCGCGTCGATCGTCGCGTAGGCGTCGTTCGGCACCTCCTTGCCGTTCAGGAACAGTGCGGGGGTGCCGGGCACGGCCGAGTCGCGGAACACGGTGTACGAGTTCACGGTCCACTGCCTGTACGTCTGGTCGGTGACGCACTTCTCGAACGTGGTGTAGGCGTCGCCGGTGATGCCGGCGTCCTTGCCGAACTGCAGCAGCGTCTCGTCGCTCCACCCCTCACCCTCGATGCTGGGCTGGTTGGCGAAGACGAGGTTGTGGAACTCGGATCCCTTGCCGGCATCCACGGCGCAGCCATAGGCGTTCGTCGCCCTGGTGGAGGAATCGGGGTTGGGGCTCGTCGGGAAGTTCTTCTCGATGAAGGTCGTCGGGCGGTAGACGAGCTGGATGGTGCCCGCCGTGGCCAGCGCTTCGATGTCCTTACCCAGGCGGTTCTCGAACGCGGCGCAGGCCGGGCAGCCGAAGTCCTCCCAGATCGACAGGACGGGAGCTCCCTCCTTGGTGTTGAAGGGCACGCCCCAGACGGTGTCACCGGTGGTGAAGACACCCTTGGGCACTGCTGCGTCGGCGACGACGCCGGTGCTCGCGTTGTCGCTGCTGCCGCGCGAGCCGATCACGCCGACGGCGATGATCCCGAGCACGAGGACGGCGATGACCGAGCCGCCGATGATCTGGATCCGGCGGTCGCGCTTCTTCTGCTCTGCCTCGGCGGCGGCACGCGCTGCGGCGGCCTTCTCCTTGGTCGACTTCTTGCTCTCCACCATCGTCGTGCTCTCCTCGGGCGGCGCGGACGCCGTGTCGTGGGGGCGGTGCGGGTCTGTGGTGCGGTCGGACGGATCAGTCGGTGCGGATCAGGGCGTGCTGTCGGTGTCGACGAGGTCGTCCTCGACCTCGTCGAGGTCGTACGCGGTGCGGTCGGCCGGGGAACGGTCGAGGGAGAACTGGGTGCGCGGCCAGGCCACCAGCCAGGTGGCCATGCCGACGAACAGGAAGTCGCGCAGCAGGTAGCCGACGTAGCGAAGGGTCTTGCCGTCCTCGGTGACGTCGCCGCCGCCGCCGAAGCAGCCGCACTCGATCGAGTAGCCACGCACCCACACGCTCACGACGCCCACCATGAAGCCGAGCATCAGCAGGGCCGTGCCGAGCGCAGCCCACCGGGTGAACAGGCCAACCAGCAGCAGCAGCGCGAGCAGGATCTCGAACGCCGGCAGCGCCCACGACAGGAAGGGGACGAGCGCGTCCGGCACGAGCCGGTAGGCGATGATCACCGAACGCGCGCCGTCGGACTCGAACAGCTTCGGGACGGCGGCGAACAGAAGGATGCCGGCGAGCGCGACACGCAGCAGCGTGCCGATCCAGGCACGGACGTCGGAATTCACGACCTGATCATCCCTCATGACGGTGTGGCAGGCCGGGACCGACCCCCCAGGAGGGACGCTCGCCCGACCGTCGGTGTTCCCCGAGGCGACCAACCGTTGCCCGGACGTGACCGGGCGCCTCAGACGTGCGCGTGCCGGCGCACGCCGTCGGCGAGGGCCGCCGCGAGGCGCCCGACCGCGGCCACCCCGGCATCGGGCGTCTCGGCGTCGAGCAGCAGACGAACGAAGGCTGAACCCACGATGACGCCGTCGGCGTAGGCCGCGACGTCGGCCGCCTGCTCGGGCGTGGACACGCCGAGCCCGACCGCGACGGGCAGGTGGGTGCGTGGGCGGGTGCGAGCCACGAGCTCGGGGGCCGCGGCCGACACCGACTTCACGCCGGTGACGCCCATGAGCGAGGCGGCGTAGACGAAGCCCGACGTGATCCCGCAGACGACGTCGATGCGCTCGTCGGTGCTGCTGGGCGCCACCAGGAAGATGCGGTCGAGGCCCGCAGCGTCGGTGGCCTCGATCCAGGGACCGGCCTCCTCGGGCGTGAGGTCGGGGGTGATGACGCCGGTGCCGCCCGCAGCGGCCAGGTCGCGGGCGAAGCGCTCGACGCCGTACCGCTCGATGGGGTTCCAGTAGGTCATGACCAGGGTGGGCGCGCCCGTGCGGGCGACCGCCTCCGCGGTGGCGAGGACGTCGCGCGTGGTGGTGCCCTGCGCGAGCGAGCGCTCGGCGGCCGCCTGGATGGTCGGGCCGTCCATGAGCGGATCGGAGTACGGCAGGCCGATCTCGACGATGTCGACGCCGTTCTCGACCATCACGCGGATCGCGTCGACCGCGCCGTCGATCGTCGGGAAGCCCGCAGGCAGGTAACCGATGAGGGCCGAACGGCCCTCGGCCTTCGCCGCGGCGAAGGCCTCGTGGAGCTTGCTCACGCGCGTCCCTCCGGGGCCCGGTCGCCCTCGAGAATGCCGAACCAGCGGCTCGCGGTCTCGACGTCCTTGTCGCCGCGACCGGAGCAGTTGATCAGGATGATGCCCTCGGGGCCGAGCTCCTTGCCGAGGCGGATGGCGCCCGCGAGCGCGTGCGCGGTCTCGATCGCCGGGATGATGCCCTCCGTGCGGCAGAGCAGGCGGAAGGCCTCCATCGCCTCGGCGTCGGTCACCGCCTCGTACGTCGCCCGCCCGGTCTCGGCGAGGAACGCGTGCTCAGGCCCGACGCCCGGGTAGTCGAGGCCCGCGCTGATCGAGTGCGACTCGACCGTCTGGCCGTCGTCGTCCTGCAGCACGTAGGACCGCTGTCCGTGCAGGACGCCGACGCTGCCACCGGTGATGGCGGCGGCGTGACGACCGGTCTCGACGCCGTCGCCGCCGGCCTCGTAGCCGCGCAGCTGGACGGACGGGTCGTCGTAGAAGCCGGAGAAGATGCCGATCGCGTTCGAGCCGCCGCCGACACAGGCGACCACGGCGTCGGGGAGCCGGCCGGTGAGCTCGAGCACCTGGGCGCGCGACTCGACGCCGATGATGCGGTGGAACTCGCGCACCATCTCCGGGAACGGAGCCGGGCCGGCGACGGTGCCGATGATGTAGTGGGTGTCGTCGACGTTGGAGACCCAGTCGCGCATTGCCTCGTTCATCGCGTCCTTGAGGGTGCGGCTGCCGGCGGTGACCGACACGACCTCCGCGCCGAGCAGCTTCATCCGGGCGACGTTGAGGGCCTGGCGGCGGGTGTCCTCCTCGCCCATGAACACCACGCACTCGAGGCCGAACAGAGCAGCCGCGGTGGCCGTGGCGACGCCGTGCTGACCAGCGCCGGTCTCGGCGATGACGCGGGTCTTGCCCATGCGCAGCGTGAGCAGAGCCTGGCCGAGCACGTTGTTGATCTTGTGCGAACCCGTGTGGTTCAGGTCTTCGCGCTTGAGCAGGATGCGCGCGCCGCCGGCGTGGGCGCCGAAGCGGACGCACTCGGTGACCGGGTTGGGGCGCCCCGTGTAGTTCTTCTGCAGCGAGGCGAGCTCCGCCTGGAACTCCGGGTCGACCTTGGCGGCGCGGAACGCGGCGTCGAGCTGGTCGAGAGCCACGATGAGCGCCTCGGGCACGAACCGCCCGCCGAACCTGCCGTAGTGGCCGCTGGCGTCGGGGAACGCGGTGGTGACGGGGGTGCTCTCGGTCGCGGTCATGCGTGCAGTCTCTCAGTGGTCGGAGGAGTCAGCCACGCGTGTTCTTGACGGCGGGGTGCGCGCCCGCTGCCACGAGGTCCTGGACCGCGGTGCGCGGGTCTCCCCCCGTGACGAGGCTCTCCCCCACCAGCACGGCGTCGGCGCCCGCGTGGGCGTAGGCGATGAGGTCGTGCGGGCCGCGGACGCCGGACTCGGCGATGCGCACGCAGGAGCTCGGGATGCTGGGGGCCACGCGCGCGAACGTCTCGCGATCGACCTCGAGCGTCTTCAGGTTGCGGACGTTGACTCCGATCACGGTGGCACCGGCGTCGACCGCGCGGGCGACCTCCTCAACGTCGTGCACCTCGACGAGAGGGGTGAGGGCGAGCGACCTTGCGCGCTCGATCAACGACACGAGCGCCTCCTGCTCGAGGGCCGCGACGATGAGCAGCGCGAGGTCGGCACCGTAGGCCCGCGCCTCCCAGAGCTGGTAGCTCGAGACGATGAAGTCCTTGCGCAGCACGGGCACGTCGACCGCTGCGCGCACGGCGGCGAGGTCGTCGAGGGAGCCGTCAAACCGTCGCTGCTCGGTGAGCACGCTGATGATGTGGGCGCCGCCGGCCTCGTAGTCGCGAGCGAGGGCGGCGGGGTCGGTGATGGCCGCGAGCGCACCCTTGCTGGGGCTCGACCGCTTCACCTCGGCGATGACGGCCACACCGTCCTGACGCAGCACGGCCTCGGCGTCGATGGCGGCACGGCGTCCGGCGGCGAGCCGCTTGAGCTCGTCGAGGCTCGTGCGCTCCTGCCGAGCGGCGAGGTCTTCGCGCACTCCGGCCAGGATGTCGTCGAGCACGGTCATGCGGTGAGGCTATCCGCCCACGCGCCCGAGGCCGACCGCCGGGTGGGTCTCAGGCAGGAGCGCTCGACCCGAGCCAGGCCAGGGCGGGAACGACGTCGACATTGCGGACGACCATGAACGCGAACAGCACTCCCGCGACGGGCCACAGCACCGCCGGACGGACGATCGCGTCCGAGAGTGCTTGCAGCGGGTGCGGGACGCGCCCGTCCGGATCGCCGGTCCAGGCCCGCCGCAGCCAGGCCAGCCACAGCAGCAGCACCGGGACGGCGAGCAGGACCACGAACAGGTTGTGGTCTGCGGCCCCGAGGATGTCTCCGCGCGCGAGGGAGTGCGCCGCCCGGAGGCCACCGCAGAACGCGCAGTCGAACCCCGTCAGGGCCTTGGTGGGGCACGACAGATAGTGCCCCGGCTCGTTCGGGTCGACGAGCCCGACGTACGCGAAGCCGACCAACACAGCGGCCCCCGTCAGCAGGGGTGCCCGGGCGGCAGCAGGGATCACCGGGCCAGCGTAGGCGCGGACGCCGGCAGCGCAACGCCTATCCGCGCCCCGCCCTCGGGTGCGGCTCCGGCGTACGCGCGGCCACCGAGCCGCTCGGCCAGCCTGCCCACGAGCGCGAGTCCGACCCCGGTGCCGACCGTGCGGACTCCGCGATAGCGGTCGTAGAGCGCGGCCGGCTCGAAGGCGACGGCGATGTCGCCCGCGGTCAGGCCAGGGCCGCCGTCGCGCACCTCGAGAAGGGCCGCCCCCTGCTCGCCGCGCAGCGACAGCACGAGCGGACGTCCGGCGGGGGTCACGCGGAGCGCGTTCTCGCACAGGTTGTCGACGATCTGGCGCACCCGCAGCGCGTCGGTCCGCGCGACGAGGGAGTCGGGGAGCTCGGCGCGGAACTCGACATCGACCTTCTCGCAGCGTGCGCCCCAGACGGCTGCGGCGTCACGGGCGAGGGCGGCGAGGTCGGTGTCGACCAGGGAGAGGCGAAGGTCGGCCGCACCCAGGCGAGCGAGATCGAGCAGGTCGGCGACCAGCCGCTCGAGCCGCTGCGCCTCGGTGAGCATGAGCGTGCCCGTGGCCGGCACCTGATCCGGGCCGACCACGCCGTCGGCGAGGGCCTCGGCGTACCCGGTGATCCCGGTCAGCGGTGTGCGCAGCTCATGGCTCACGGTCAGGAGGAAGTCGCGCTGACGCCCCTCGCTCGTGGCCAGGGCGGCTGACAGCCTGTTGAGCGACTCCGAGACGCTCGCCACCTCCTCGGGGCCGTCGACGGGGAGGGCGACGTCGCGGGCACCGGCCGACATGCGCTCGGCAGCGTCGGCCGCGAGGCGGAGGGGGCGGACCAGCCGTCGAGCCGCAAGGAAGCCGACGGCCATGGCCACGAGCAGGCCCACCCCCGCGGCCAGCGCGAGCCGTCGCAGGGCGATCGTGCCCTGCGACGCCGCGGCGGCGGAGTCCTGCACCAGGAACACAGATCTGCCCGACGACGTCGCTCTGCCCTCGACGAGCACGGTGCCACCGGACGCCGTCTCCCGTACGTCACTGACCGAGCCGCCCGAGCGGGTCACCGCGAGATCGGCCTCGGTCACCGGTGGGGAGGCAGCGCCGCGGGCGCGGACCACCTCGACCGAGATGCCCTGAGCGGCTAGCAGCTGCCGCAGCCGAGCACCGTTCATCACCTGGCCCATCGTCCCGTCGCTCTGACGGTCGATCACCTCGGCGAGCAGGTCTGCCTGGGTGCCGAGCTGCTGGCGCGCCTGGGTCTGGGCGGCGGCATTGATGAGGGGGTAGGACACGAGCCCGGCGACCAGCACCGCGACCACGGCAACGAGTGCCGTGACGAGGGCGAGCTGGGCGCCGAGCGAGGAACGTCGCGCACGCGGCGCATCGACGGCCGCGCTGCTCATGGCGCCTCGGCGCTGTAGCCCACGCCACGGACCGTGCGGATCGGGCTCGCATCGCCGAGCTTCGCCCGTACCTGGGCCACGTGGACGTCGACGGTGCGGGTGCCCACGACCGCGGCGTACCCCCACACCTCGCTGAGCAGCTGCTCGCGCGACAGGACGCGCCCGGGGCTGCGCATGAGGTGCACGAGCAGGTCGTACTCGGTGGCGGTCAGCTCGACCTCGGTGCCGTCGACGCGGACCTTGTGCGCATCGCGGTCGACCTCGACCTGACCGAGAACCAGGCGCGAGGTGGCTGTCGGCACCTGGCTGCGACGCACAGCGGCCTTGACACGGGCCACGACCTCGCGCGGAGAGAAGGGCTTGGTGATGTAGTCGTCGGCGCCGAGCTCGAGCCCGAGGACGCGGTCGATCTCTTCGTCGCGCGCGGTGCAGAAGAGCACCGGAACCCAGTCGCCGTCTGCCCGTAGGCGCCTGCACACCTCGGTGCCGTCCATCTCGGGCAGCCCGACGTCGAGGACGACTGCCACCGGATGCAGCGAGCGGGCGGCGGCGAGACCGCCGCGGCCGTCGCGCTCGACGTGGACGCCGAAGCCCTCACGAGTGAGATAGAGGCGCAAGAGGTCGGCGATGGACGCCTCGTCCTCCACGACGAGCACGAGCCCCTGCGCTGCCACGCGATCAGCGTGTCAGAACGAGGGGCTCGCGACGGTCAACGCGATGTTCGAGTCGTGTCAGGACTCGAGGTGGCTCAGTGATCGGCGGGGGCGGTGCCCTGGCCGTAGCCCATCATCGACATGACCTTGCCGATCACGCCGCCGGCGACGAACAGGCCGACGCCACCGATCCAGAACAGCAGCCAGTTGGCCGCGAGGACGGCGACCCCGCCGATGACGAAGGCGATCATGCAGATCGTCACGGCAGTCCACGCCGCGGGCGTGTTGCCGTGGGAGTTGAACGTGCGCTCGCTCATGGGGTGTCCTCCGGTGCGTCGGTCGGCGCCATCATGCCAGTCACGGAGCCGTTGTCGTCGGACCGGGTCGATCAGGCGCGGGGTCGGTCGCGGGGTCGAGGGTGGGGTCGAGCCCCTGGTCGAGCTGCTCCCACGCGCCGGCTGCCGGCGCGTGGGCCTTCGCGGCGCCGGCGTCGTCGACCGTGCTCCGCTCGTAGCGCCCGCCGAGGACGGGCCAGCGACCACCGCGGAGCATCGCGGCGAGGCCGGCGATGGCGAGCATCAGGCCACCGATCACGACCACGACCCACCACGGGTGGACCGACAGCGCAGGGTCGACGTCGATGCCGGCCTTCTCCGAGACGAGGCGGACGACGTCGGACCTGTTGCCGACGCCGAGGCCGAACCAGAGCGCGCCACCCGTCGCGAGCAGGCCCTCGCCGACCAGCAGGACCCCGGTGACCGCCCGGCCGAAGCGCCGCGTGGCCACGAGGCCGGCGATGCCCGCGAGCGCCAGCACGGCGGCGGCCGACCCGGCGGGCTGGATCTCGCGCCCCTTGAGCTCGATCACGAGCGAGGGCAGACCTTGCTGGGTCACCTCGGCGGTGACCCACACCTGGGAGAAGCCGAGGAAGAGCAGCGCTGCGCCGACGGCGAGCAGCATCAGGGCAAGGCGGTAACCACGACGGTCGGGTACCGAAGAGTCGGCGTCGTCGGCCGGAGCGGAACTGCTCATGCCGAACCAGCCGGGCGCATCGTGGCGGCCATCGCGACCGCGCGCAGAACTGCCGCGGCCTTGTTGCGGCACTCCTCGTGCTCGGTCGCCGGGACCGAGTCGGCCACGAGGCCCGCACCCGCCTGCACGTGGGCCACGCCGTCCTTGATGACCGCGGTGCGGATCGCGATCGCGGTGTCGAGGTCACCCGCGAAGTCGAGATACCCCACACACCCCGCGTAGACGCCGCGTCGCACGGGCTCGAGCTCGTCGATGATCTCCATCGCCCGCGGCTTCGGCGCACCGGACAGAGTGCCGGCCGGGAAGGTCGCGGCCAGCACGTCGTACGCCGTCCGACCCTCGGCCAGAGCGCCGACGACCGTCGAGACGATGTGCATGATGTGGCTGTAGCGCTCGATCTTCATGAACTCGACGACCTCGACCGAGCCGGGCGCGCACACACGTCCGAGGTCGTTGCGTCCGAGGTCGACCAGCATGAGGTGCTCGGCGCGCTCCTTCTCGTCGGCGAGAAGCTCGTCGGCGAGGGCGTTGTCGGCCTCCGGCGTCGCACCGCGGGGGCGCGACCCTGCGATGGGATGCAGCATCGCGCGGCCCCCCTCCACCTTCACGAGCGCCTCGGGCGAGGAACCCACCACGTCGAACGCGACCTCGTCCGACAGCGAGCCGTCGTCGGTGACGACGGGCACGCGCAGGAGGTACATGTACGGGCTCGGGTTCGTCACGCGTAGCACTCGGTAGACGTCGAGCGAGGTCGCCGGGCTCGGCGCCGAGAACCGCTGCGACAGGACGATCTGGAACGCGTCGCCGGCCCGGATGTACTCCTTGCACGTCTCGACGCCCGCCATGAAGGTGTCGGCGTCCGTGCGTGAGGACACCTCCCCCACCGCGCTCACGTCGTACGTGACCGCCGTAGCTGCGGAGTGGGTGGCGAGGTCGGACTGCATGACGTCGAGACGGCGTACGGCATCGGCCCAGGCCTCGTCGACCCGCTCGTCGGTGGCGTCGTAGTTGATCGCGTTGGCGATGAGGAGCACCGAGCCGTCGTGGTGGTCGAGGACGGCGAGGTCGGTGGCCAGCAGCATCGCGAGCTCAGGGACGCCGATCTCGTCGGGGTTGTCGTCGGGCAGCCGCTCCCAGCGACGGACCACGTCGTACGAGAGGTAGCCGACCATGCCGCCCGTGAGAGGCGGCAGGCCGGGCAGCCGCTCGGTGTGCAGTGCCGCGATGGTGTCGCGCAGCGCCTCCACCGGGTTGCCGCCGACGGGCAGGCCGACCGGCGCGTTGCCGAGCCACACGGCCTCGCCGTCGACCTCGGTGAGCATCGCCGCGCAGCGGACCCCCACGAAGGAGTAGCGCGACCACGAGCGCCCGTGCTCTGCGGACTCGAGCAGGAACGTGCCGGCCCGCTCGCCCGTGAGCTTGCGGTAGAGACCCGTGGGGGTCTCGCCGTCGGCCAGGAGACGGCGGACGACGGGGATGACGCGACGCTCCCGCGCGAGGGCGCGGAAGGTGTCGAGGTCAGGTGCGGCCGAGCCGGCGAAGCCGGTCGGGTACGGCGCGGACGTGCTCATGCCGTCACCGCGAGGGCGAGGTCAGCGTCGAAGCAGGTGCGGTCGCCGGTGTGGCAGGCAGCCCCCACCTGGTCGACCTTCACGAGGACGGTGTCGCCGTCGCAGTCGAGACGCACCTCGCGCACGCGCTGCACGTGCCCGGACGTGTCGCCCTTGACCCACAGCGACTTCCGCGACCGCGACCAGTAGGTGGCGCGGCCGGTGGTCAGCGTGAGGCGCAGGGCCTCGGCATCCATCCACGCCACCATGAGCACCTCACCGGAGTCCCACTGCTGCGCGACGGCGGCGATGAGGCCACGGTCGTCGAAGCTGACCCGGGCGAGCACAGCATCGGGGTCGGCGAGGACGGCGTCGGCATCGTGGGTCACGGCGCCATTGTGCCGTGACGAGGCCGGCGTACTCCCGTGGGTTGTCGAGCGCGGCGTGCGAGAATCGCCCCGACAGCCGAGGGGCGGCGTCGTGGAGGGGGCTCCCATGGCCGAGGAACCGCAGGACGCGCGCAACCCGTTCGCGCCGCCGGACACCGGACCGGGCGCGGTCGTCCCGCCCGTGGGCCAGGCTCCGAGCCACGACAGCCTGCCGCCGTCGTTCCCGCCCCCGACCGGCGACCCCATCGGCGGCGTGCACTGGGCCGGCGCGCCCGCTGCCGGCTACGGCTACTCGCCGTACGCCGCGCCGTACGCCGCACCGACGCCGCGTCGGCGTGGTGTCGCCTGGGCGATCGGCGGCGGGATCACCGCGGGCGTGCTGCTGCTGGGCGCGGCGTCGTACGGCGCCCTCACGGCACTGGACGACGCCCTGACCTCGGCCGCCAAGCGCAGCACCGGCCCGCACTCGAGCGGTGACCAGGTGTGGGTCAGCGACCTCGCCCGCGGCGACTGCTACATCCTCGACGACGCCGACCGACGCGACCTGACCGCAGGCCTCGTCACGATCATCGACTGCCAGCTCGCCCACGACGGCGAGGTGTACGGCGTCGGCACGCTCGACTTCAGCACCTATCCGGGCGCACGCGAGGTCAGCGACGCCGCGGAGAAGCTCTGCGCCGGCAGCGAGTCGACGCTGGACGAGGCCGTCTACGACGCCCCGGGGCTCACGGGCACCTGGTACACCCCGCTCAAGGAGGACTGGTCCGTGGAGCCGCACACCGTGCAGTGCGTCGTCGAGGCGGACGACGCCCTGGGGCTGCGCCGTTCGTGGATCGACGGCGGAGCGAGCGCGTCGCCCCAATCCGCCTGACGCTCCGGATCAGCTGCGGCGCAGCCAGCGCCCGCCCTCGCCGATGGTGAGGAGCAGCAGCAGGGTGATGGTGACGCCGATGCCGATCCAGCTGCCGAAGCTGTAGCTGGCGGTGCTGCCACCGGAGCCACCGGTGACCATCTGGAACAGGCTCCACGTCAGGCTGAGCCCGGACAGGCCGACGAGAACCCAGGCGGCCCACCGCCGCCCCCGCGTCGTGGCGATGCCCAGGACGATGTACAGCGCGGCGATGAGGGCGACCATGAGGCCGGCCATCAGGACCCCGGCAAGGAGCGAGGACGCCATGTCGTCGAGGCCCGCCACCTGCGAGCCCGACGTCGCGAGCGCCTCGTCCATCTGGCTCTTCGCGGCGAGATAGCCGAGAAGGATGGTGCCCGCCACGAGCAGGGCGAGGGCGCCGAGGACGATCGAGATGATCCCCGCGGCAAGAACTGCCCCAGGGCGGACATCGACCGGTGCTGCTGCCGCACGGTTCTGGGCCCGCGAGGACATCGATGCGGTCGGGTCCCACACGGTGGGCGTGTCGTCGTACCCGGCGGCCAGGCCTCCGTGCACCGGCACGGCGCCGTAGCCGGGGGCGGCCAGCGGGCCGGTCGGGCGGACCTCGTCCACGGGCAGGCCGAACTGGTTCACGGCCGGTGCCGCAGGGGGCGGGGCGTACTGCTGCTGCACGGGGGCCGCGGGCGCGCTCGACATGCCGAAGCGGTCGGTCGACGGCGCCGTCGCCCCGGTGGGCGGCGTCGGGCGCGACCCCGTGGCGAAGAAGTCGTACTCCGGTGCAGCCATGACGTGCGTCCTCCCTGCGCGGGCTGAGACTCCCGCTCCTCCTCTGGAGGTCGGCACACCGGCACCGGCCCTTGAGCCGTGCTGCGGCGTTCGGGCGGGCGCCTAGGCTGGCGTTCCAGCGCCGCAGACATCCGCGGCCGGATCACAAGGAGCGTTCGTGGCCCCGAGCAACGCCGTCGCACGTTCGGAGCGGGCAGCCCTCGCCGACCTCATGCTCGAGATGGGCCCCGACTCGCCGACGCTGAGCGGCACGTGGACGACCCGTGACCTCGCCGCTCACCTCGTGCTGCGCGAGCGCCGCCCGGAGGCGGCCGGGCTCGTGATCCCGGGCCTGAGGGCGCGGATGGAGCGCGTGCAGGCCGACATCGCCAGGAGGCCGTTCGAGACGCTGGTCGACGAGGTGCGTCAGGGCCCGCCGTTCTGGAACCCCACGAGCCTCGGCCCGGTCGACGCGCTCACCAACACGGTCGAGTTCTTCGTCCACCACGAGGACGTACGCCGCGCCGTCGAGCCCTGGGAGCCCCGCTCCCTCGACGCAGCGACGGTGGACGCTCTCTGGCAGGTGGTCCCCACGTCGCTCCGGGCCATCGCGCAGCGCTCGCCGGTCGGTATCGACGCCGCGCCCTCGGACGGCCCCGCGGCGGGCACCACGACCACGCTCAAGGGCGGTACGCCGAAGGTCACCCTCCTCGGGCCGGTCGGCGAGATCGTGCTCGCGGTCTACGGACGGGTCACGTCGGGCCTGGAGATCGTCGGCGACGCCGCAGTGGTCGAGGCGTTCCGGACGTTCCCGCGCTGACCCGCGCGGTCAGCGGACGGGGTGGCCCGACGCGGCGAGCGCGGCCTTGACCTCGCCGATCGTGAGGTCGCCGAAGTGGAACACGCTCGCTGCGAGAACGGCGTCGGCGCCGGCGTCGACGGCCGGTGCGAAGTCCTCGACCCTGCCGGCGCCGCCGCTGGCGATCACGGGCACCGTGACGACCGCTCGTACGGCGCGCAGCAGCGGCAGGTCGTAGCCGTCCTTGGTGCCGTCGGCGTCCATCGAGTTGAGCAGGATCTCGCCCGCCCCGAGGTGGGCGGCCTCCGCTGCCCAGGCCACGGCGTCGATCGCGGTCGATCTGCGTCCGCCGTGGGTGGTCACCTCCCAGCCCGAGTCGGTGGTGACACCGTCGGGGCACCTGCGCGCGTCGACCGACAGCACGATGCACTGGGCGCCGAACCGCTCGGCCGCCTCGCGCAGCAGCGCGGGCCGGGCGAGCGCGGCCGTGTTGACGCCGACCTTGTCGGCGCCGGCACGCAGCAGCCGGTCGACGTCGTCGACCGTGCGGACTCCCCCGCCGACCGTCAGCGGGATGAAGACCTGCTCGGCCGTACGCCGGACCACGTCGTACGTGGTCGCGCGATCCCCGCTGCTCGCGGTGATGTCGAGGAAGACGAGCTCGTCGGCGCCCTGCGCGTCGTAGGCACGGGCAAGCTCGACGGGATCACCTGCGTCGCGGAGGTCGACGAAGTTGACGCCCTTGACGACGCGACCGGCGTCGACGTCGAGGCAGGGGATGACACGGACGGCGACGGGCACGGGGAAAGCCTAGGCGGGCGGCCTCGACCTGCCTTCATCGGTTCTCTGGCCTACGGTCGAGACATGACCGAGCACCCCGGCGGACCGGAGTCGATCGCCGAGACGCAGCGCCTCGGCGCCAGCACCTACCTCGCGCTCACGACGTACAGGAAGGACGGCACCGCCGTCGTCACGCCGGTGTGGGCGTCGAGTGACGGCACCCGCCTCTACGTCTGGACCCAGGCCGACGCCGGCAAGGTCAAGCGCGTGCGCAACCGCGGGCACGTGCAGGTGGCGCCGTGCGATGCGCGGGGTGCGCTGCAGGGTGCGCCGGTCGACGCGAGCGCCCGGGTGGCCGACTCGCCCGAGGACCATGCGAAGGTGCTGGCGCTGCACAAGGCGAAGTACGGCGTGCAGTTCAGCCTCTTCCACCTGGCCGGCAAGGTCTTCCGCCGCGGCCGTCCCTACGCCGCGCTCGAGATCACCGTCGTCTGACCTTGCGTCTGCGGCAACGGCGACGTGCCCGCCGGACGCCGATGGGCCCAGCCCTCGCCCGGTAGCTGACTGCGTCGCTCAGAGGGCGAGTCCCTATCCGACACCGCCCAATAGCCATCAATCGGTATCAAGCGGCGCGGGCCACTGGGCGTCGGATCGCGTCGTATACAGCGCGTTTAGACCCCCAACTCCCCGACGGTCGTGCCCATCCCAAGACCTGGAATGAATCTACGCCGGCCGACCCACGCCGACGGCGTGGCTAGAGTCCGATGCATGGCCGATGCGATCGATCTCGAAGCTGCCCTCACGACGTTCGACGAGCCCTGGCAGCCACGGACCGTCGCGGTGCTCAATGACTATGACGTGCGCGTGGCGAAGGCTCACGGCGAGTTCGCCTGGCACACCCATCCGGACACCGACGAGTTCTTTCTGGTGGTCTCGGGCTCGCTCACGATCCGGCTGCAGGACGACGAGGTCAGCCTCGGACCGGGCCAGGTCTACGTGGTTCCTCGCGGAGTGCCGCACCAGCCGGTGTCGAGCGAGGGCGCGCACATCGTTCTCATCGAGCCAAGCAGCACCGTCAACACGGGTGACTCGCCCAGCAATCTCACCGCCCAGCGCCGAACGCTCTGACGACAGCCGGAGCGACGCTCACGAAGGAGCTGGCTCGTCATCGCGTCGTGCACGAGTTGTGCCGTTGGCGCTCGAGTTGTCCGCGGGCTCAGGATGCGGCAGGCAACGGGGTACGGCGGTCTCCGCCGGCCCAGCGCAGTGCGGCGCCGGCGGCGAGCATCACGGCTATCGCGGCCGCCGCGTTCAGCGGCAGACCGGCGTACTCGATCGTGCGGGTCGGGAAGCCGCCGAGGCCGGTCGCGGAGATGACGAGCGTCGAGATGCCGATCAGCAGCGTCGCGACGCACGCGACCACGGCAGCGGCTCGCGGCGACGGCCGACGGCCGCGCAGCGGCGCGTCCCACCAGACCAGCGGCGCGTGCTCGAGCGGCCAGAGCAGTCGCACGACGGCCCACACCCCTAGGGCGTACGCCGCGATGAACGCGAGGCTGCCCAGCAGGTAGCCCCAGCCGGCCGGGACGGGGTAGCCGTCGGCGCCGATCGTGACCGGTCGGTCGAGGTGCAGCACGTGTGCCACGGTGAAGACGGTGATGAGCACCGGCAGGTGCCAGAGGTAGAGCGTCATCGCGACGAGGTTGACGCCGGTGACCGGCCGCCAGATGCGGGGGCGCTCGAGGATGCGCCGCAGCGGCGCGTCCAGCAGCGTGACCAGTGCTGCCAGCACTACCGAGTGGATCGCGAGCACGAGCGTCGGTGGCGCCATGTTGCTCACCGGCTCTCCGGGCATGCCGACCATCGAGACGGGGTAGGGGCCGTAGCGGATGAGCAACGCGTTAGCGGTGAAAGCGAGTGCCACGGCGGCGACGAGGGAGGGCCACGGATAGCTGCCGAGCGTGCCGCGCGCGCGAAGCGCGCCGAGGTAGGCAGGGACGGCCCAGGCGAGCACGAAGTTGAGCAAGCCGATCGCCTCGGGCAGGCCGAGGGCGAAGCGCGCGAGGTCGACGACGGCCACGAGGCCGAGCAGCAGCAGGAGGCCGAGCACTCCCCCGCGTCGGCTCGTCCTGCGGAAGAGCGGTGCGAGCGCCGTGACCAGCAGGTACGCGCCGAGGAACCACAGCAGCTGGGTGGTGAGCATCATCAGCGGCTCTGCGGTCTTCGCGGGCGCGAGCAGGGTGACGACGGTGGCGATCACCGCCATGAGCGCGAGGTAGACCCAGACCGGGCGCAGGAGACGGCGTCCGCGACCCCAGAGCCAGCTCGCGTAGTCGCCACCCCGCGCGTGGTGGCGGTCGTACGACAGGGCGTTGGCCGCCCCGCCCGCGAAGAAGAACAGCGGCATGATCTGCAGGATCCAGGTGAGCGCCTGCGTCCACGGGAAGGCGGCGAGCAGGTTGCCCAGCACGGGGACGCCGTCAGGCCATGCGACGACGGCCATGATGACGTGGCCGACCACGACGACGAGCAGCGCCGCGGCTCGTGCGCCGTCGACGACCCGGTCGCGATCCGGCGGTGTCTCCGCCGCCGCCCGCGCCGTCGGCACCGCCGCGAACACCCGCATCTGGCTCACCCCCGCAGCCTCCCACTCCGTGTGCGATGAAGGAATGGGCCCCCGCCGGGCGACGATGGGCGGACCGTTCGTTCGCGATGAAGGCGACCTTCATCCAATAGAGCCGAACAATCCGCACCTTCGTCAGCCGTGTGAGGCGGCGTACGCCGATCGCGCTCAGACAGTGGCGTGGCGGTCGGTGAAGTCGAGGATGCGCGTCCACGCGTCGGCGCAGGCTTCGGTGTGGTCGGCGAAGCTGCGGTCGAAGAAGGAGTGCGGCGCACCGTCGTACACATGCCGTTCCGCGTCGATGCCGCGGTCCGTGAGCCCGGCGATGAGGCCGTCGAAGCTCTCCGGCGCGATGCTCTGGTCGGCGCCCGCGAGCAGCATGAGGATCGGCGCCTGCACCTGGTCGGCGACGGGGCCGACGTTGTCGACGCTGCCGTAGAAGCCGATCGCACCGGCGAGGCCGGCCTGGTCGGCGGCCTGGCGGTACGAGTTGCGGCCGCCGAAGCAGAAGCCGACGGTGAAGACCGACGCGACGCCGTCGGCGCGCAGCTTGTCGATGCAGGCGGCGACGTCGGCCGCGATGCCGGACTGGGTTGTCTGCGGGATGTGCGTCTGCCAGTCGAATCCCTCGGCGCGGTCTTCGGTGTCCGCCGTACGCCCGAACCAGTCGAACGCGACGGCGTGGAAGCCCGCCTCGGCGAAGCGCTCCGCGAGGTGCTTGTAGTACTCGTGCAGGCCGCGGATGTCGGGGAGGATCACGATCCCCTTGCTCGACGGCTCGACCGGGTGCGCCTCGTAGGCCATGAAGCTGTTGCCGTCGTCGGCGGTGAGGCGCAGGTCGCCGTGGGCGCCGACCTCGCCCTGGCGCGGCGGGGCGGGCGGGCGGGACTCGTCGCTGTGGCACATGGCTCGGACCCTATGCGGGCGGCGTACCCCGTGCACCAGGACCAGCCGCGGCAGCCGAGCTCAACGTTTCATGTCGGTAGACGGAGAGATGATTGCCGGGATTGTTCGGCTCTATTGGATGAAGGTCGCCTTCATCGCTCACACCGACTAGGGCATGACTCCTGGGATGCCGCCGTCGAGGCGGAACTCGGAGCGTTCGATGCGCGGCGAGACGGCGGCGATCGCCTCGGGCAGGGTGAAGGCGCCGGCGTACAGCGCCTTGCCGACGATCGCACCCTCGACGCCGATCTCGACGAGCTCGGCGATCGCGTGCAGGTCGGCCAGCGACGAGACGCCGCCCGAGGCGACGACCGGCTTGTCCGTGCGCTCGCACACCTCGCGGAGCAGCTCGAGGTTGGGGCCGGTCAGCGTGCCGTCCTTGCGTACGTCGGTCACGACGTACCGGGCACAGCCCTCGGAGTCCAGGCGTGCGAGCACCTCCCAGAGGTCGCCGCCGTCCTCGGTCCACCCGCGCGCAGCGAGGGTGGTGCCGCGGACGTCGAGCCCGACGGCGACGCGGTCACCGAACTCCGCGATCGCCTGCGCGCACCACTCGGGGTTCTCGAGCGCGGCCGTGCCGATGTTGACCCTGGTGCATCCCGTGGCGAGGGCGGCGCGCAGTGACTCGTCGTCGCGGATGCCGCCGCTCATCTCGACCTTGATGTCCATGCGGCCGACGACCTCTGCCAGGAGCGCGGCGTTCGAGCCCCGGCCGAACGCGGCATCGAGGTCGACGAGGTGGATCCACTCGGCGCCCTGCTCCTGCCACGCCAGCGCAGCCTCGAGCGGGTCGCCGTACGAGGTCTCGCTTCCCGCCTCGCCCTGCACCAGCCGGACAGCCTGGCCGTCCGCGACGTCGACGGCGGGGAGCAGCTCAAGGTAGGTCATGACCCCACCCTAACGAGCCCGCGAGCGCCAGCGAGCCGGGCGAGGTTGACGCGCAGCGGCTAGACAGAACGGTCGTAGAGCAGGACCCGGAGGACCGGGAGGAACAGCAGGCTCAGGAGGAAGATCCACAGCCGGGCGGACCACTCGGGAACGAACCACCAGGCGACCGCCTGCGCGGCAAGGAGGATCACGAGCAGCACCAGGAAGCGGCGACGACGACGCGGGGCGAGCGGGTCCTGGGGCGGGAAGGTACGCCGCCACCAGCGCCCGAGGCGGGTGCGCGCCTTGCCGACAGGCTCGGTGACCGTGCCCGCCACGGCTGCCCGCTGCGCGGCACGGGCACGGCTGCGCTCGCGCTTGTCGCGCTCGGCAGCGGCTGCGGCCTCCCGCTCGGCGCGCCGACGCGCGCGGTCCTTGCTCACCGGATCACGCCCTCACGACCGGAGCGTCGCGACCCAGTTGGCGAGCACCCGCGCGCCGGCGTCGCCCGACTTCTCCGGGTGGAACTGGGTGGCGGCGAGCGGGCCGTTCTCGACCGCGGCCACGAACGGCTCGCCGTGCGTCGCCCAGGTCACCCGTGGTGCGCGCAACTTGTCGTTGGTCGGCTCGAGCTCCCAGCGCCGGACGCCGTACGAGTGCACGAAGTAGAAGCGCTCGTCCTCGACGCCGTCGAAGAGCACCGAGCCGGGCGCGACGTCGACGGTGTTCCAGCCCATGTGCGGGAGCACCGGAGCGTGCAGCTCCTCGACGACGCCGGGCCACTCCGCCAGGCCCTCGGTGTCGACACCGTGCTCGACGCCGCGCTCGAAGAGCACCTGCATGCCGACGCAGATGCCGAGCACCGGTCGACCGCCCGCGAGACGTCGCCCGACGATCTCGTGCCCCTTCACGGCACGGATGCCTGCCATGCACGCCGCGAACGCACCCACGCCCGGCACGACGAGGCCGTCGCACTCCAACGCGGCCTCGCGGTCGGCCGTGACGGTGACGTCGGCACCCGCACGCACCAGAGCGCGCTCGGCGCTGAGGATGTTGCCGGACCCGTAGTCGAGGACCACCACGCTGGGGCTCACGCGATCAGCCCTGCTTCGGGAGCCAGGCCATGGCGGCGGCGAACGACAGGACGGCAGCACCGGCCAGCACCATCGCGGGCAGCCAGCTTCGCTTGCGCGCGAACGAGATCACGCCACCGGCGAGGATGCCGGCGAGCACGAGCATGGCGACCCACACGGGACTACAGCGATCCCTTCGTGCTCGGCACGCCGACCACGCGGGGGTCGATCTCGACCGCGGTGCGCAGCGCGCGTGCGAACGCCTTGAACTGCGTCTCGACGACGTGGTGCGCGTTGCGACCCGCGAGCACGTTCACGTGCAGCGTGATGCGCGACTCCGCGACGATCGACTCGAAGATGTGCTTGGTCAGCGTGGTGTCGTACGAGCCGATGAGCTCGACGATCTCGGGCTCGTTGTGCACGAGGTACGGACGACCCGACAGGTCGACCGCCACCTGCACGAGCGCCTCGTCGAGCGGCACGAGCGCGTCGCCGTAACGACGGAGGCCCGCCTTGTCGCCCAGCGCCTCGCGCAGCGCCTGGCCGAGGGCGAGCGAGGTGTCCTCGACGGTGTGGTGCGCGTCGACCTCGAGATCGCCCTTCGTCCGCACGACGAGGTCGAAGCCTCCGTGCTTGCCGATCTGGGCGAGCATGTGGTCGAAGAACGGCACGCCCGTCTCGACATCGGCCGTGCCGCTGCCGTCGATCTCGAGCTCGACGAGGACGTCGCTCTCCTTGGTCGTGCGCTGCACCCGCGCGGACCTGCTCATGCCGTGACCTCCTCCAGCGCAGCGCGGAACGCTGCGTTCTCCTCGGGCGTGCCGACGCTCACCCGCAAGTACGACTCGGGACCGGTCTCCCGGATCAGGACGCCGCGCGCCAGCAGACCCTGCCAGATCGCGTGCCTGTCCTCGAAATGGCCGAACAGGACGAAGTTCGCGTCGCTGTCGGGTACGGCGTGGCCGCGACGACGGAGCCACGCGACGAGCGCGTCGCGCTCCGAGCGCAGCAGCGCCACCTGGGCCTGAAGCTCGTCGGTGTGCGCGAGCGCCGTACGCGCGACGGCCTGCGTGACGGCCGACAGGTGGTACGGCAGGCGCACGAGCTGCACGGCCTGCACGACTGCGGGTGACGCGGCGAGGTATCCGAGGCGAGCGCCGGCGAGGCCGAACGCCTTGCTCATCGTGCGCGTGACGACGAGGCGCGGGTGGCCGGCGAGAAGCTCGAGCGAGGACGGGGTGCCGCTGCGCCGGAACTCGGCGTAGGCCTCGTCGACCACCACCATGCCGGGGGCGGCGTCGAGCACCGCACGCACGACGTCGAGGTCGAGCGGCGTGCCCGTGGGGTTGTTGGGCGACGCGAGCAGGACGATGTCGGGCCGGTGCGCCTCGATGGCGAAGACCGCCGCGACCGGGTCGACGCGGAAGTCGGCGTCGCGCGGGATGGTGACGTAGCGCGTGAACGTGTCGCGGCAGTACTCCGGATACATCGAGTACGTCGGGCTGAAGCCGAGCGCCGTACGGCCCGGGCCGCCGAACGCCAGCATCAGCTGGTGCATGACCTCGTTGCTTCCGTTGGCCGGCCAGAGCTGATCACCGGTGAGGGCGACCCCGCTCTCGCGACCGAGGTACGCCGCGAGGTCCGCGCGCAGTGCCACGGCGTCGCGGTCGGGGTAGCGGTTGAGGCCGCGCGTCGCATCGGCGACAGCGGCCGCGACGTCGGCGACGAGCGAGTCGGACGGCGCGAACGGGTTCTCGTTGACGTTGAGACGCGCTGCGACGTCGAGCTGCGGGGCGCCGTACGGCACCTGACCTCGCAGGTCGTCGCGCACCGGGAGGTCGTCGAGGTGGGTCATGTCAGCCGCCGCTCGGCCGCTCGACACGCACCTCGATCGCGGCCGCGTGACCAGGCAGGTCCTCGGCGTTGGCGAGTGCGATCACGTGGTGCGCGACGTCGCGGAGCGCGTCGGCGTCGTAGTCGATGACGTGGATGCCGCGCAGGAACGTCTGCACCGACAGGCCGGACGAGTGGCAGGCACAGCCACCCGTGGGCAGGACGTGGTTGGAGCCTGCGGCATAGTCGCCGAGCGACACCGGCGCGTGCTGGCCGACGAAGATTGCGCCGGCGTTGCGCACGCGCAGTGCGACAGCGCGTGCGTCGCGCGTGTGGATCTCGAGGTGCTCGGCGGCGTACGCGTCGACGACGGCGAGGCCGGCGTCGAGGGAGTCGACGAGCACGATGCCGCTCTGCGGGCCGGTGAGGGCCTCGGTGATGCGCTCGCTGTGCTTGGTGGCGGGCACCTGGATCGCGAGCTCGGCCTCGACCGCGTCAGCGAGCTCGACGCTCGTGGTGACAAGAACGCTCGCGGCGATGACGTCGTGCTCGGCCTGGCTGATGAGGTCGGCGGCCACGAACGCGGCGTCGGCGGTGTCGTCGGCGAGCACCGCGATCTCGGTCGGACCGGCCTCGGAGTCGATGCCGATGCGCCCCTTGAGCAGGCGCTTGGCCGCAGTGACGTAGATGTTGCCCGGGCCGGTGACCAGGTAGACCGGCGCGACGTCCTCGGTGCCGTAGGCGAACATCGCCACCGCCTGAGCACCACCGGCGGCGTAGACCTCGTGGACGTCGAGCAGGGCGCAGGCGGCAAGGATCGTGGGGTGCGGGAGGCCGCCGAAGTCCTTCTGCGGTGGGCTGGCGACGGCGAACGACCCGACGCCGGCGACCTGGGCGGGGACGACATTCATGATCACCGAGCTCGGGTAGACGGCACGGCCACCCGGCACGTAGAGGCCGACCCGGTCGACGGGCAGCCAGCGCTCGGTCACCGATCCACCCGGCACGACCTGGGTGGTCGTGTCGGTACGCCGCTGGTCCTCGTGCACGAGGCGGGCACGGCGGATGGACTCCTCGAGGGCGGCCCGGACGGCCGGGTCGAGATCGGCCAGGGCGGAGTCGAGCGCCTCCTGCGGCACGCGCAGGCTCGGCGGGCGCACGCCGTCGAGCTTCTCGCCCCACTCGAGCACGGCCTCGGTGCCGCGCTGGTGGACGTCCTGCACGATCGGCCGCACGATGTGCAGCACGCTCTCGACGTCGACGGCGGCACGAGGCAGCACGTCACGAGGGTCGACGGACGAGCCCCGGAGGTCGATACGGCGGATCACGCGGGCAAGTCTACGGAGGACGGACTCGTGCCCCCACCCGAGTACTCGCCGGAGTCCGCACCCTGAGACACGGCCGGGAACATCCCGACGGGGGCGGGGATGCGCAGCCCGGCGGCGTGGGCCACGCTGGGGCCGTGACGGGCAGGCGCGCGGGCGAACGAGCGGTTATCCCGCTGTTCCCGTTGGGCACCGTGCTGGTGCCCGGGCTGGTCCTCCCCCTGCACGTGTTCGAGCCCCGCTACCGCCAGCTCCTCGCCGATCTCGCGACCAAGCCCGAGGACGAGCGCGGCTTCGGCGTGGTGGCGATCCGCGAGGGCCACGAGGTCGGTGAGCAGGGGGCCTTGGCCCTGCACGAGGTGGGCACGCTCGCACTGCTCCGCTCGATCTCCGCGTGGCCGGACGGTCGCTCGGACATCACGGTGAACGGCGACGCCCGTTTCCGCGTGCTGCGGCTGCTCGACGAGGGCACGGAGTACACCTGCGCCGAGGTCGAGTGGCTCGGCGAGGACGACGGCGACGGCGACACTCTGGCTCTCGCCCAGGTCGTGAGCGCGCGCTTCGACGAGTACCGGGCTGCGGTCGCGGGCGCCGGGGCGGTCGAGGCAGCGCAGATGCTCGCGCTCAGCTCGGAGCCCCGGATGCTGTCCTACCTCGTGGCCGTGGCGATGGTGCTCGACATCCGCGACCGGCAGACGCTGCTCGAGGGGGCCACCACCACCGAACGCCTGCGCGGCGAGCTCTCCCTGCTCGCCCGGGAGAACGTGCTGATGCGCGAGCTGCCGTCGCTGCCGGCCGTCGACCTCGCCCGCACCACCAGCGGCGTGAACTGAGACCATGACCAGATGACCCCCGTCGATGGCGAGCAGGCCCGGCTCGCCCTCGCTGCCGCCGACAGCGCCGAGGCGGTCCTCGGCTTCTTCGAGGGCGCTTCGCCCGGCGACCACCGTCCGGCCGACGCGATCGAGGCGGCGCGCGCCTGGGCACGCGGCGAGATCTCGGTGGACGACGCGCGGCACGCGGCGTACGGCGCGCACACCGCCGCGCGCGAGGCGCACACCTCAGCCGCCGTCGCGGCCGCGCGCGCGGCCGGGCATGCAGCGGCCACCGCCGAGAACTCGGGCCACGCCCCGCACGCCCGGATGTACGCCGATCGCGCCGCAGCCGAAGGGGCGCGCCGCGACGGCAACCTGACGACGCCGTGAACGATGCGTCAGCGATGATGCGAACGTGAGCAAGAAGATCTCGCCCGGCGGCACGCCCGCGACCGTGGCCCTCACCGCCGCCGGCGTCCCGTTCAGCACCCATGCGTACGAGCACGATCCGGCGGCGACGTCGTACGGGCTCGAGGCGGCCGAGGTGCTCGGGCTGCCCGCAGAGCAGGTGTTCAAGACCTTGCTGGCCGACGTCGACGGGTCGCTCGTCGTGGCGATCGTCCCGGTGGCGGGCAAGCTCGATCTCAAGGCTCTCGCGGCCGCGGTCGGGGGCAAGAAGGCCGCGATGGCCGACCCCCACCTCGCGGAGCGCAACACCGGCTACGTGGTCGGCGGCATCAGCCCGCTCGGGCAGAAGAAGGCGTTGCCGACGGTGCTCGACGAGACTGCGATCCTCTACGACACGGTGTACGTCAGCGGTGGACGCCGCGGCTTCGACCTCGGCCTCGCCCCCGACGACCTGCTCGCGATGACGCTCGGCGTCACAGCCGACATCGCCCGCGACTGAGCGATTCGGTAGTGCTGTCCGGATCCCTGCTGCGAGTGGGCACTACCGAATCGGGGTCAGGTCGAGCGGGCCTCGGACTCGAGGCGGCTCAGCGCTGCGTCGACGGCGTCGATGTCGTACGCGTGCTTGCGCGACGTCGCGAACTGCTGGTCGCGGATCGCGGACGCCGAGAGCCCGCGCGCGTTGGCCATGAAGACGTCGACCTGCGCGGCGTCGTAGCCGCGGCCTTTCGCCTTCGGGAACGCTCCCCCGGCGCGGACACCCGGCGGCAGCGCGGACATCGGACCGTGGGCGAGCAGCGGCGCAGAGCCGCCCTGCAGCTTCGCGAGCTCGTCCGTGACGCCCTCGGCCCTGGGCCGGGGCCACCACGAGGTGAAGTCGGGAATCAGAAGCCTCCGATGATGGGGGCGAGGATCACCTTCACGATCATCGCCACGGGGTAGACGAGTGCGTAGCCCAGATTGACCCGCGGGTCGGCTCCTGTCACGTCGTTCGCGTAGGCGAGCACGGCGGGCTGCGTCTGCGTTCCTGCCATGACTCCCGCGAGGGTCGGCCCGTACGCCCCGCTGAGGCGGCGCGAGGTCACGAGGCCGACGGCGACGAGCAGGGTCACCACGGCGCCGGTGGCGAGCAGCCGCGGGCCGAGGTCGCTGGCGAGCGCGTCCGCGAGCGCAGCCCCGGCGTTGGAGCCGGCGTACGCGAGGAACATCAGCATGCCCAGCTGTGTCAGCGTGGCCGACACCGAGTGCGGGAGCGACCACAGGACCGGGCCGGTGCGCTGGAGGCGGCCGACGACGAGCCCGACGAGGAGCGGTCCCCCGGCGATGCCGAGCGAGACCACCGCACCGCCGGGCAACGGGATGTGGATCAGGCCCACGAGAAGGCCGAGGCCGAGCCCGAGGAACAGCCCCACCGGGTTGATGTCGGTGGCGCCTCGCTCGGAGTCGCCGAGGTGCTTGGCGACGGCCGTGATCCGCTCGGTGGGGCCGACGACGCGCACGCGGTCGCCCAGCGCGAGGACGAAGTCGTCACTAGCGAGGATGTCGACGTCGCCGCGACGCACGCGCGTCGCCGTGACGTGGAAGTGACCCGGGAGGTCGAGCTCGCCGATGGTGCGGCCGGCGATCGCACGGTTCGACAGGGCGATGCGCCGATAGTCCAGGGCGGTGCGATCCGCGACGAGCCGCACGGTCGACAGGTGGCCGAGGTCGCTGATCACGCGCTGCACCGTCGGGCCGTCGCCGACCACGGTGATGATGTCGCCGCGCTGCGGGTGGTACGTGTGCTCGGGCAGGCCGAGCTGTCCGGGGTGGCCTGGCTCGTCACCCGTCATGAGCCGCGAGAAGACCACGTGGTCGTCGTAGCGGGTGGCAAGGGCGTCGAGGTCGGGAAGGTCGTCGAGATCGACGCGCACCGAGGCGCGCTCGAGCTTGGGCGGCGGTGCCGTCCGCTCGGCACGGTCGGGTGGCGTCTTCGTCCGAGCAGCGATGCCGGCCGCGATGAGCATGCCGAGGACGCCGAACAGATAGGTCACGGAGTAGCCGACGATCGGCTGCTCGGACTGCAGCCGCTCGGTGCTGGCCGCCAGCGCAGGGGTGTTGGTGAGCGCACCGGCGTACACACCCGACAGCACCGGGCCCGAGAGTCCGAACAACGACCCGGCGGCGAGAGTGAGGCCGGCGCCGCCGACCAGCAGCACGGCGACCACCACGATCGTGCGGCCGCCCGTGCGCAGCGCGGAGAAGAACGACGGGCCCGCCGCGACGCCGATCGCGTAGGCGAACAGCACGAGACCGAGGGTTCCGACGATCTGCGGCAGCTTCAGCCGGTCGTCGTACGCCGACAGCGCGAGCGCGAGGAACAGCACGGCCGCCGGGCCGAGCGAGAAGCGCTTGAACGACAGGGCGCCGACGGCGCTCCCGACCGCGAGAAGCAGGCACAGCAGCACGAGCGGGTTGTCGGCCAGGAGGTCTGCAAACGCTTTCATAGATCCAGCCTAGGGCGATGGTTGGTGCGACGTCCGGCTGCAGGTGCACCCGAGACGCATGTCTCAGTGCTGCAGACAGCTGGGGCCGAGCAGGGCCTTGAGGTCGCCGTAGAGCGCCGGTGAGGGCGTGACCCTGAGCCGGTCGTCGAGGCGCACCACCGTGGTGCGCGGGCCGTTCGCGAGAGCGAGCCGCACCTCGGTGACGCCCGGGTGCGCGGCGAGCACCTCCTTGAACCGGTCGATCACCGGCGGGATGCAGCGCGCGGCGGGGATGGTGACGACGACCGGGCCCTGCTCGCCGGTGGAGAGGTCGGGGACGCTCACCTCCAGCGCGATGAGCTTGGGCGCCTCCTCCTCGCTCTTGTCGAGGCGCCCCTTGACGAGCAGCACGGCGTCGGGGACGACGTGCGGGCCGACGAGCTGGTACGTCGCCGGGAAGACCATGACGTCGATCGAGGCCTCGAGGTCCTCGAGGGTGGCGATCGCCCAGACGTTGCCCTGCTTGGTCACCTTGCGCTGGACGCTCGTGACGAGACCGCCGACCACGAGCGTGCGCCCGTCCGCGACGTCGTCGGTGTGCAGCGCCGAGATCGGCGCGTCGCTCGCGGCCGACAGCACGTGCTCGACACCGTTGAGCGGGTGGTCGGAGACGTAGAGGCCGAGCATCTCCCGCTCGTAGCCGAGCAGGGTGGCCTTGTCCCACTCCCCCGTCGGGATCGGCGGCGGTGCGAACAGCGCGCCACCTCCGGCGGGGTCGTCGTCGCCGAGGCCGCCGAAGAGGGAGTCCTGCCCGATGGCTTCGTTGCGCTTGATGTCGGCGATCGAGTCGATGCGCGACTCGTGCACGACGAGCAGGCCCTTGCGGCTCTCGCCGAGGCTGTCGAACGCGCCCGACTTGACGAGCGACTCGACCACGCGCTTGTTGACGACGCCGATCGGGACCTTCTCGAGGAAGTCGTCGAACCCGCCGAAGCGGCCCTGGCTCGTGCGCGCGTCGATGAGGCCGTCGACGACGTTGCCGCCGACGTTGCGCACGGCCGACAGGCCGAAGCGGATGTCGGTGCCGCGCGGGGTGAAGTCGGAGTCGGACTCGTTGACGTCCGGCGGCAGCACCTTGATGCCCATGCGCCGGCACTCGTTGAGGTAGACGGCCGACTTGTCCTTGTCGTCCTTGACCGAGGTCAGCAGCGCGGCCATGTACTCAGACGGATAGTTGGCCTTGAGGTACGCCGTCCAGAACGACACGAGGCCGTAGCCGGCGGTGTGCGCCTTGTTGAAGGCGTAGTCGGAGAACGGGACGAGGATGTCCCACAGCGTCTTGATCGCAGCGTCGGAGTAGCCGTTGACGCGCATGCCCTCGCTGAACGGGACGTACTCCTTGTCGAGGATCTCCTTCTTCTTCTTGCCCATCGCGCGGCGCAGCAGGTCGGCGTTGCCGAGGCTGTAGCCGGCGAGCTTCTGGGCGATCGCCATGACCTGCTCCTGGTAGACGATCAACCCGTAGGTGTCGCCCAGGATCTCGGCCAACGGCTCGGCGAGCTCGGGGTGGATCGGCTCGACCGGCTTGCGGCCGTTCTTGCGGTCGGCGTAGTCGTTGTGCGCGTTGGCGCCCATCGGGCCAGGACGGTAGAGCGCGAGGACGGCGGAGATGTCCTCGAAGTTGTCGGGCGCCATCGATCGCAGCAGCGCCCGCATCGGGCCGCCGTCGAGCTGGAACACGCCGAGGGTGTCGCCGCGGGTGAGCAGCTCGTACGTCGGGCCGTCCTCGAGCGGCAGCGTCTCGAGCACCACGGTCTCGCCGCGGTTGTTGGCGATGTGCATGAGGCAGTCGTCCAGCACCGTGAGGTTGCGCAGGCCGAGGAAGTCCATCTTGAGGAGCCCGAGGGTCTCGCAGACGCCCATGTCGAACTGCGTGATGATCGCGCCGTCCTGGTCGCGTCGCCAGATCGGGATGACGTCGAGCAGCGGCTCGGAGCACAGGATCACACCGGCAGCGTGCACGCCCGGCTGGCGCTTGAGGCCCTCGAGGCCCTTGGCGGTGTCGACCACCTTGCGGACGTCGGCGTCTCCGTCGTACAGGGCGCGGAACTCGCCCGCCTCGTTGTAGCGCGGGTGCTTGGTGTCGAAGATCCCCGACAGCGGGACGTCCTTGCCCATCACGGCCGGCGGCATCGCCTTGGTGATGCGCTCGCCCATCACGAACGGGTAGCCGAGGGCACGCGCGGAGTCCTTGATCGCGGCCTTGGCCTTGATCGAGCCGTACGTGATGATCTGGGCGACCCGCTCCTCGCCGTACTTCTCGGTGGCGTAGCGGATCATGTCGCCGCGCTTGCGCTCGTCGAAGTCCATGTCGATGTCGGGCATCGACACGCGCTCGGGGTTGAGGAAGCGCTCGAAGAGCAGGCCGTGCTTGATCGGGTCGAGCTCGGTGATGCCCATCGCGTACGCGATGAGCGCACCCGCCGCCGAGCCACGGCCCGGGCCGACCCGGATCCCGTTGTCCTTCGCGTGCTGCACGAGGTCGGCCGTGACGAGGAAGTAACCCGGGAAGCCCATCTGGATGATGACGCCGACCTCGTACGCCGCCTGCGCCCGGTGCGTGTCGGGCACGCCCTCGGGGAAGCGGATCGCGAGGCCGCGCTCGACCTCCTTGACGAGCCAGCTCTCCTCGGACTCGCCCTCGGGCACCGGGAAGCGCGGCATGAGGTTGGCGCCCTCGTTGAACGACACGTTGCAGCGCTCGGCGATGAGCAGGGTGTTGTCGCACGCCTCGGGCAGCTCGGCCCACACGCCACGCATCTCACCGGCGGTCTTGAGGTAGAAGTCGCGGGCGGTGAAGCGGAAGCGCTTCGGGTCGTCCATCGTGGTGCGGGTGCCGATGCACAGCAGCACGTCGTGGCTGTCGGCGTCGGCGGGCGAGACGTAGTGCAGGTCGTTCGTGGCCACGAGCGGGATGTCGAGGCTGCGAGCGATGCGCAGCAGGTCGTCGCGGTGCTTGCGCTCGATGCCGAGCCCGTGGTCCATGAGCTCGCAGAAGTAGTTGTCCTTGCCGAGGATGTCGCGGTAGTCGGCGGCCGCGGCGAGCGCGCGGTCGTAGTTGCCGGCCTGCAGCCAGCGGTTGACCTCGCCCGACGGGCAGCCCGTGGTGGCGATGATCCCCTTGCCGTACGTCTGGAGGAGGTCGCGGTCCATGCGCGGCTTGCGGTAGAAGCCCTCGAGGCTCGACAGCGACGACAGCCGGAACAGGTTGTGCAGGCCCTCGTTGTTCTCCGCCCACATGGTCATGTGGGTGTACGCCTGACGGCCCTTGCCGGTGGACTCGCCGTCCTCGCCGGTGCCCTCGTCGTACCCGCCGCCGAAGTCGAACGGCGAGCGCTCGAACCTGCCCTGGGGCGCGTAGTAGCCCTCGATGCCGATGATCGGCTTCACGCCGGCGGCCTTGCCGCGCTTGTAGAAGTCGTAGGCGCCGTAGAGGTTGCCGTGGTCGCTCATCGCGAGGGCAGGCATCTGCAGGCGTGAGGCCTCGGAGAACAGGTCGCCGAGCCTGGCCGCGCCGTCGAGCATGGAGTACTCGGTGTGCACGTGCAGGTGCACGAACGAGTCGCTCGACAACGTGATCTCCCCTCGGTGGTC